>NZ_JAEIGB010000001.1:0-478117 GCF_022341265.1 Geobacillus sp. YHL | reverse complement strand
TTCGAGAAAAGCTGTACGAAGAACACCAAGCCGCGTTCTGGACACCGTCTCGACACAATCAAAAGCACGGCCCATCCAAGGCATGGGAAGAATGGATCCAAAAAAAACGCAAAGTCATCGAGACGGTGTTTTCGATTCTCGTAGACCAATACCGGATCACCGACATTCGAGCGAATTCCATGGCCGGGTTTGAAGTGGCACTCGATGGCATCTTGTTGGCTTATTCCTTGGTCACACTAGGGCTGGTTGAGCGCTGACGCTCAACTAGCACCACGGGTTAAAATGTATTAGCCTTATTCCATATAAATTACTAAATTTTTATTTTTCTAAATTCATCATCATAAATACGAACACCATAACTAAAAACAAAACTTCCGTCTTGAAATTTAACATCTAGTGACAACCTAACAGGATAGACTTTTTCCAGTGTTTCTGCAATGTAATATCTCGACGCTTTAACATTTTCAAGCAAATATATGACCACTTCTCCATCATGAGTATATCTAGCAGATTGAGAAATCCCCATATCTTCTTTGACATTATCATAAAAACGTCTAACTTCTTCTCGAATATCATTTAAAAACCCCAAAAAGTCAATCTTTGGATCATAATGCTTGTTTGCTTCAAAAAGTCCATATATTCTTGATTTATCAATTTCAGAAATCATTTCCCAAAATCCCGATAAATCTTCATCATATAATGTTTCTATAAAGTCCAAAGCTAATTTAATTTGTTCTGGTTTTGCCTTCTCAATGTGCGCATAATCTTCATTTTTTAACATTCAATTCATCTCCTTCGCCTTATCTATTCGGCAAAGAGTGATAAAAACATTTTGATAAGAACTGCGATTAAACAAATACTACTTATCCTCATTTTGTTTACTCAATAATAATTCTAACTTATTGTCAATACTCTTTAATGTGTTTAAAACTTCTTCTTTCCATTCTCTTTCCATTTCATTTGCTCTTTGCACTGCTTGAATATTTGGTTTTATGTTTTCGTTAGGATTAAAAAAATTAACCATCTTATTTCCCCTCCCTTCACCTTCCACAATTCAACAAAAAGGAGGGAATTTCCTGCTGAAAATTATCAAAAATTGTAATATCTTTAGTGGACTCGGCAGGACTCGAACCTGCATCATTTCGCTTATGAGGCGAACGTGTTAACCAATTACACCACGAGTCCAAAAAGAAAAACTGCTTTATTTAAAGTAATTTCAATCTTTCTTCTTTTCTTCAATCAAACTTAATATCAGCTCCTCATTCTCCTTAAAAACCTTATAAAGTGATGCAACAATTTTCCTTACACCTTCCCATATGTTGCTTACTATTTGCTCCAACTCCCGTCTTATTTCTTCCCCTTCTTCAGATAAAAGAAATTTTTCGATTTCTTCCGTATCTCCATTTTCTACAACAGTTTTTAATTTATCAAGCAATTGCATCTTGTTCATCATTGTTTTGTTGTTCCTCCTTCTTTTGTTCTTCATATTTTCGTCTACACTCTATACTGCAAAATTTCTTATTCTCGTTTACTATGTACTCATCACAAAACAAGCATTTCTTCACGATATGTCCTTCAGTTGCAATTTTCTGCAACACATCATACAAATTGTATCGTCTTAAAAAGTTATGTAATTTACTGTGCATTCCTTTTTCAAGAACAAGTAGATTCTCAGGTCTATTGTCACTGGGATTCATATTTAAATGATGTACTTCCTCATTCGGTCTTAACGGTCTACCTAACATTTTCTCAGATAGCAATGTATGTTCATAGACATATCCTTGCCATTGACCACGCTTTATGGCTTTTGGATGGTCTGGCTTATAAATCAATATGTACCCATTACTTATTCGTTGTTTCTTCTCCTTTTTCGTATTTTGTTTCATTTGTTTTCGTCACTCCTATCCAATCCTCAAACAAGCACTGCCCACATTCCATTTCAGACGCTTTTTCGTATTTAATATGTATTCCGCATTTCTTACAAACAAAATAATCAGGAATCCGTATCATCACATCACCTTTTCCCATTCAATTCGAATTTCCCCATCTTCAATCATCCGTTTTGCTACAAACTGATAAAACCCATCATCAAACGGTACATCTTCCTCATCACACCGCAAAACATATTCAATATACGCTTTTGAATATTCAGGATAGCCTGCAAAGTAATTTTCAACATTCATCTTGAAGATTTTATCTGCATATATCCACGTTTCTAACTCAAAATCAAAATGCTTGCGAAATTCTGGATTCCATTCGCCTGTTTTCTTGTTCCACATGAACATATCACCGACATAAAAGAAACGCTCCAAGAAGTCGCCATACATGGTCAACGCATTCACATAATCCCTAAACTTTTCATTATCCGCAATCCTCGCAGCCATCTCATTTTCGATGAATCCCTCAACATCACATTCTGAATACGGCACAAACACATATTCTTTTTCATTTACAAGAAATACATGGTGTTCAGGAGGAGCAACGATCATTCCTCGTCAGCTCCCTTCTTGAACTCCGACACTTCAACTTTTGTCATTGGAATCGCACGCAATGTATTAACCTTCATAGCTTCTTCCATCGCTTTTGCAAGCTTTTCTTTATCAACTTTTTCAAGAGCCTCTTGTAATTTCGGATTAGGTTTCCATTCTTCAATAAACGATTTATCTGCCGTTTTCCATTCCTCAACATTAACCTCTTTTTTCGCTTCTTGTTTCGACTCAATCAACATCTTCACTAAGCGCTCCAATTGCTCCAATCGCTCATGAATCGACCGAATATCCTCTTCAAATTGCAAAAGAAAACGTTTCGTTAATCCGAAAAATAATTGATCATTCGCACCTCTTGCAGCATGAAACATCAATTCTTCAATTTCCTGTCCATTCATTTCACTGACTTGTTTTTGTTCTAACTGTTTATAATCTCTCATTTCTTTTTCTCCTTTCGTTTATTGATTTGTTTTTGCTTTTCTTCATATTGCTTTTGATACTCCCTCATAAGTTGTTCAAATGTCTTTTTCTTCTTCAAGCGTTCATCACTCCAGTAAAAAAGATGAGGCAGGAAACGAATCCTGCCTTTTAGAAAGGGGTGGTGATATGAATAATGATTTAAAAATAATAATAGGAGGTAATAAATATGGGTTTGGTTGTCTATGCTTATCTTTAATGACCGAGCGATAGACGGGCGACAACATTGCGTTGCCGATGCGGTCAAGTCACTTATCGCCGATAAGTGTGTACACACTAACATGACGTATATGTGTACATTCAATCAACGAAAAATAGTGATATTCCGAACAACTCCTCAATCTTTGCAGCCGTCTTTTTTGATGGCTTCCGTTTTCCGTTCTCAATCATCGAGTACATTGCTTGCGTGACTCCAATTTGTTTTGCTACATCTTTTTGCGTCATACCAAGCAAAATTCGTACCTTCTTTATTTTGTTCATCACCTCACTCACCGCCTTTGATACAATCTATACAATGTTAAGTTTTATAACCAACACATCAAAAAAATAAGACGGTCGGAGCGTTCCCGACCGTTTCAAGGAGAAAGAAAATGTGGAGGAATTTTAAATACCAATCGTTGCTGATGCTTTTGAAATGGCAAAAGCATATAAAGAAATGAAGCTAACGAAGTAATTCGTAAAGCATTAATTGAACTTGCATCAAAAGAATCACGTATTGCTGAAGTTAAAGAAGTAGCTAAACAAAAAGTTGAAACAAAAAAGAGATAGGTAATGTAATAAAATATTACCTATCCCTTCACTATATGTATGTACTTTATCCTAACCCTTTTTCTACAAATTTACTTAATTAACTAATTTTATATGTAAAATCAATGTTTTCTAATTCTTTATGTAAATATTTAAATTCCTTATGTATGTAATTCATTAAAACAGTTGTACACTGGTAAACAATATTCCGTTTCTGTTCATTTGTTAATTGTGGCACTTCATTTCGTTCTAAAATTCCTTCTAGTACTGCGTATGTATCTTTAGTCTTCTGACCTTTAATCTTAACACTATTCAAATTATCTGTAATAATATCAAAAATGGTTTCACCTATTTCTTTCCGATTCGCTTGCAATTTTTCAAAATCCTTAAATCCTTTAACAGTAGCTTCTCCTTTACGATAATTTTGTTTGAGCCATCCAATGAAAACAGCCCATTTTGCATCGTCTTTATGTTCTTTCAAGCTAAATTTTTCAACATTTTCGATTGCGATAAACAAATCAATAATCACTTGCGCTTTCGGTAAACTATGCTTATTCCGCGCAATTTTCCATTGTCGATACAAAGAATAAATCACTTGTGCGATTTTCTTCTCATGTTTCATGAGTGCTTGCTCAGAAATCCCGATTTTTTCTGCAATCTTTTCCCTTGACTCTGTACCCTTCTTAAAATCATAATTATAGTGATCATAGTATCCTTTGATGTGTGGATATACTTCTCTTTGTCTAGGTGTTAAGTACTCTTCAACGTCAACAACATGAAGAAACGTTTTAAAATCATCTTCAGCAGCAAACTCTGTATATTTTTTGTATAGCTCTTTTTCAATCCGATACTGTTCCTTTTCATCGCAAATGGATTCCTTTGTAAATTCCCTTTCTTTGAGTCCGTCTTGATTGATGAGTTCTTTTCCATATTCTTTATTTACTAATGTTTTAAATTGATTTTTCATCCAGCCACTAAATTTGGTCAACAACTCTTTTTCAGATAAATGAGCGATCCCATATTCCTGATTAATTTTCAGAAGTCGTTTTCTAAAGAAGTCAATAACAAAATCCCAATATCGTGAATCGAAATCTGCTTTATTAAAATATTTTTTATAACCGAGTTTATAATACAAATGGCTATGTATTTTGTTTAAATCCTCTACACTATATTTAATTGATGTATGTACTTCAATATCGTTTCCTCTTCTTACTTCTTTTTTCTCTTCAATGACTAACTGCTCAAATACTCCTGACTCACCTTTTAGATAACCAACACAGAAATCTTTAAATGTATTAAATTTTCCGTTTCCAATTAATTTCATATCTAATCATCCTCCATTTATTTAAAATTTTTCTCTTTCTCATCCCAAAATCCCACACAACAACACCAACAACATTAAGCGATTTCTGCTTTCTTCCTGCCGTTGTCATCGTCATTTTCATTGCATTTGCCATTGTCATTGCTCATCTTCTCCTTTACTCATTGTTTTTGTTTGCGTTGTGTATTCACACTTGCATTGTGCATGACGACCGATTGCTAACTGCTGGTCATTTGTTATTGTTCATTTTGCATTGTCACTTTGCACTCTGCATCATTTGAATCATTGCTCTTAATTACCATTTTCCTTTGCTTACATTATGATTGCTGGATTGCTAAACTTTCAGCAGACTCATTATCAACAACAAGAAGAAAGCGAATTATTTACCCTCAAGCTTATCACCCCTTTCAAATGTCCCCGTGCTGTTTACAGATGCTACCGAGTGAAATGCAACGGAAGCAGTAGCTTCCTGCATTTTCACTCTTGTTAGTTATGCTACGCATACCTAATTATTGATCATCTTTTGCTTTTGAATTGTATTGTTTTGCTATTGTAATTGAATAATGAATGGTATAATAATAATTGTTAAATAATTTACTATTGCAATTGATTAATTGTAAGAAAAAAATTATAATCAAAAATTACTCAATCTCTTGTCGCTCTAGGTGTTTAACATTTATCTCCCCATTTTGCATATTAAAAATAGCCAATTTTGACGAGAAAAATTTTATAACCAAAGTGGCTCAATCCCTTGTGGCTGTAGGGCTGTAGCGTTTATCTCCCCATTAGTGCTATATAATATATAAGACAAAATTAACGTAGGTTAATTTTGGGAAAGTGAAAAATTCGCTAAGAATTTTCACTGGATTACCTTGTAAACAGCATGGGGAGATACGCCACTACTTTAATACAATAAAGTAATGATATTTATCTTTGAGTTTGAGTTTCTTGAATTCTTTATGTGCTTTGACACGTTCCCATTTGATTTTAAATTCGAATTGCTTCTGTACATCTGATTTATGTATTTTGGTTTGGCCATCTTGAATTAATTTGTATATGTACTGTACAACCTTATCCGTATTAGTCGGCTGTTTGGTAGCCGATTTTTCTTTTTGCTCCTCTTTAACTTCAATGGTTTCTGTTAGTGTCGCATATTTCATTTGCCCAAGCACTTTATGTACGATCTCTTCATCCTTCGTGACTATGTAAAATTTTCCTTTTGGTTTAGGATTTCTCTGAATCCGTTTAATCGATTGATAAATTTCTGCTGCAATATAGCCATCCTGTATTGCTCTAAATTTGGCATTTTTGAATTTACCTCGATTGTCAACTTGGGTTCTATTTTTACCTAGTGTTTGATCAGCATATTGTATATAGTGTATGAGATAATGAGCGTTCGGAATGTTTGGAGTACCTAAAATCCATACGTTGTCAAAGTCGCTGAATGTGTTTTTACCAATCAAATTGCCAAACCATGAGATTGCATAAGGTTGACTATTATAATCTGGATCGTTTTCCTTATCGTTTTTATCTTTCCAAACATTATCCGCACCGAACACCTTTTTCATTTCTTTATGTAAACTGTCCGCAAATTCTTTATGTATAACAAGGAGCGTTTTTTCGCCTTCAATATGTCGTTCTTTAATCAATTCAACAATCTTCTCGAAATACTTCTTTTGCTTTTTTCCGATTGCACTTTTGGATGTATTCATTTTAATGTGAAAGAATTGGCTTGCTGAATGGTCAATTAACCGTGTTTGGCGTTGCAATTTAAATTTGTCATGTACTTCGTAAACTCCATCTATTCCTGCCGATGCATCAAGGATGATATTATTTTTGAGTCCCCAGTGTTTGTGTCGTCTGTTTAATGTGTAGAGTTCTTCGCTGTTGTGCAGGGCTAATACATTTTTATCGTACAGAAGTAATACAGTATCAAGAAAATTCTCTAGTTTGCGTTTGATTTTGAGATCGTGCTGATTGCGTATTTCATCTTTCATCATGTCTGTAAATTGTTGTAGCAGCTCTTTTTTGATTTTTGGATAGATTCTTGTTATTGCTGTTGAATTACTGGTTGCTAATTCATTAAGAGTTCGGCAAGCTTTATCAAATAGTCCACTGTTTTTGAATGATATGTACTGGCGAATATGGCTATATATTGCATAGGAATATGTATAGACGTAATAATTAATCTTCTCATCAATAATCAGTGTGTGACGGTTTTTTGTGAAAATGGCTCGTTCCTTGTCATTAGTACAAAGGTCTATGTACCGTTTGTGCGATATGATTATGACTTGTTTTGATTGTAATTCTTTCACATTCTTCTTCCATTTCTGCCAGTTCTCTGCCGTGATGACGAGAACATGATCACGAAGGAAACTGTTATCCTCTATTGCTTCTGCACTCCTCTTTGATTCATCGTTGAATTTTTTTACAATGAGAAATTTGCGATCTGTGTTAAACCTTAAATATTCGCGAATGATAATGTCTGTGTAACGGCTTTTGCCGAGCCCTGCTTCGAAATTCACAACTTTAAATATGTTTTCTCCTGTTTCCTGTTCCGTTATTAGTTGCCGTAAATAATCGATTTTTTGTATGTACTTGTCACCATATACTTTTAGATAGGCATCATCCCTTTGAATTATCTGTTTTGCCTCCACGCTTTCACCGCCCTTCTGCCATTTGTGCTAAGAAAGCGTGAAAGCTTTTATCATTCTTGTACTGAATCATTGCCCTTCTGATTGCATCTGAATCGTTGAAAAGAAAGACTTTGCGATTGTTATTGCTTTTTAAATCAGGCTCAACTCCTACAAGCAAGAAACCTCGACACTGCAAATAGATTGCTAACTTCCGAGAATGAACAACTAAAGTTTCTGTCATACAATTCCCCCTTATTCTTTAAATAAAATCAAGTTTTTATTTACGATTGTCGTGCGTTTCGATATATCGTCTATAAGCTTCGAGATTCTCCTTTTTCAAGTCCATCTTTCCATTTTCGTATTGGCTAATGGCAGCACTCGTAATTCCGATTGCCGAAGCAATTTCTTTAATTTTTATTTTCTTTTCCTTTCTCATGAGCATGTATAAATGGCGTTGTTTGATGTTCACGGTTCATTCCTCCTTTTGATTAATAAATTAAGCATTTCGAGAGCAAAAAAGAGTTACCCTCGAAACAAGGGTCAAATATAGTTAAAGTCAAAGTATATGTATTAAATTGCTTTTTTCTTTGGTCTGCCACGTTTCTTTTTCTTTGCTGACTGTTGTTTCGTTTTATGTATGTGATCATCAATCGTTAAGAGTTTCTTCTCTTGTTGCGGTTTCCTGAAGTGTTCTGGATGTGTTAAAGGTGTTTTCATCTGTTTCCATTCATCGAAAAATTGTTTGATCGATTGCTCCCAGTATGTTTGAATCATTACTCCCCTCCTTTCAATTTTTAAAAATTTATTGTTGACACCTTCATGTTCATGCTGTACAATATAGCTAGAATCAAAATTTAATTTAAAATGGTCTTATTATGCATTTTTGAAGACATGAAGGTGTCAACCTCATCGTACCATATTTTTCATGCACAAGTCAATAGTTTTTTATATATTTTTTAATAATTTTTTAGATTAAGAGATGCGTTTGAAGAACGTGTCTTTTTTATTTTTTTACAAGCCGTAATTTAGGTTTCATGCGCTCGAGTTTTACTGGTTGCAGGTATTCATCATATGTTGCTTTGTACATCGGCAATTTTCCCTCAAAGATTTCATCAATCTTATCGAGCATTCTTTTCCGCAATTCAGGATCACGGTCTTTGGCAATCATCACTGAATCGAATATCATTTCCCCAAATGTATCGTTCCATTCATCTTCAATTTTGTCTACAAAAACAGCATCTAAAAATGTATCACGGTCAATACGTTCTGGAAGATTGCGAATAGTTTCTTGACTGCGTTTTGAACGGTCAAGATTGAGAAGACTCAAGAATTCGTTCTTTGAAATAGTTGCATCTCCAATGAACATGTATTCGAGATATTTACGAAAATCGATTGTACCAAGTTCAATCGTTAGTGCTTCAAGTGTTTGATAGTGAAGATCATATAATGTTTCGAGTGCTTGCATAGTGCGTTTATTTTTCTTCGGCTTTGCTTTGATACATTCGATAAGTGTTTTAAGTTCTCCGAGATCGTCAATCAGCTTAGCACGCAAGCGTTTAAACTGTCTATGTAGCTTCTTATATTGCGACCATATCCGTTTTAGGTAAACAATGACGTTGAAGATTGAGTATGAATCGGCATTTTCAGCATAATATCGAACCATGTGCCATTTTTGCTCCCGTCCCTGCATAGTTTGTTCGAGTAATTCTTTAAATCCTTCTGGTGACATTTCCTTTTTATTCATCATGAGAAGATACGTCATCATTTTTTCATATATCGTTTCTTCCCATGTAAGAATTGTTTTGTTTCCGTAAAATACATGATGATGGAAACTCGTAATATCATCACGAATTTTTGATTGGATGGTTAGAAGATCATTTCTCAATTGAATTGCGTTCATTTAGATTCCCCCTTCATTAATTTATTTGAACAGGAACTAAATTTACTGTTTCACCTAATTTACCGTTTTTCTCCAAGAAATTATATAATTCAGGATATTCATCAATAGCAAAGTAATATGGATAATCATCCTCATCGTAAAATGTTTCTTTTACTGGAATTTCAATTTTGTTTAACCACGGATGATCAATATCGAGGTAAGCTTTAAGATTGTATTTTTTCACTAATCCCTCTAATTCTTTATAAAACTTAAGCATTCTATTCCACTTTCTTTGTTCTTCTGCTTTTCTTTGCTCCTCCATTTTTCTTACATGTAGTGGTTTTTCTTTATATAATCGGCTTGTATGAAGTCTTCTGGATTGGTTTTTAGTATGACAACCCGGAAGTTTAAATCGCACTGAACATATACCATCATTATTTATTCTTGTAATAATTCCTTCGTGATAAGGAAAATATTTACTGTAACGAAAGTAAACTTTATCTCCTTTTTTAAATTGACTCATTATCATTCCCCCTCAATTACTTTTTAGCCCTTTTTCATATCCATCAATCAACACTTGTCCATCATTGGAATGTAAAAACTCCACATATTGATCAATGTCGTCCCAAGCGATTAGAAAGAAATTATCTGATTGCATTTAATTGCTTCCTCCCCCGAATTAATTTTTAACCGAAAATCAGACCTACAACCGACCTACTTACGCAAGAATGGCATCACCTCCTTAAAATTTGACCATCTTTGACTTTGACCTAATTTGATTATAATTTGATCTTTTTTTGACTTTCAAGACTTCTTTTAAAATTTCTAAAAATTATTTAGTTGTCAAGGAGCATGAAAAATCCTACATCCCATTTTTAATTTCCTCAATTAAACACTTAACTTTTTCAAGATTTTTGTAAAACAACTGCGGAACGTGGGAACATCCGAATAATTCATCCTCTAATTGTTTAAGAACCTTTAATGCCTCAATGTTTCTTTCACAAGCTGCAATATACGCTTCAAAATTCATGCGAATAGCTTTGTTTATCTGCTCATCGTCCCCTTCAACAAAATTTTTTAGTTTTGCTTTGTACAAAATGATTTCAATTTCAAGACGATCTATTTTCGTCAGTGATTCCTTTTGTAATAAATAACTTTTTTCCTTAGGAATATTGAATAATTCACAAAGTTTTTCTAAATGATGTTTAGGAATCGGTCTTCTGCCCTTTTTCCAATCGTTGATTTGCGGAGCTGGTATTCCTAAATATTCAGCAACATCTTTATTTTTTAATTTCCAAAGCGAGAAAAAATAATCTAATGCGTGCATACAAAAACCCCTTTGACTAATTATTAGTCATCCTACTTAAGTAAAATATAATACAATGACTAATTATTAGTCAAGCTAATTTCCAAAAATTTTTTATAAAATTTTCAAGGAACAAGACCGCCTTATTTTGCTTATATTGCTCGTAAATGATGAAGCGGTATTAAATCATTACTCTATCTCACAAAACGCCGTACGGGGCAAATATGAGCATTCTATGCGTATTGAGCAAGTCGCCGGCGTAGTTCTTCGATTTCCTCTGGCGATACTTTTTCTTGTTGTTGCTTTTTCACGTCTGCACAAAACCGCTCGAATCTCTTTTGATGTTCAGCAAACCAATCAGGAAGTGCTTCTGTGCGAATCGGTTTTTTCTCTACACTTTCTATTTCGTCTTTTTCCGGCTGGCGTGAATGACCGATTTGCTCAAATTGGGCACGAGCAATGCTGTAAGCAAGAGCGCATATTTCGTCCGTTTGCATTTGCCCTTTTCTCTGCATGAAATATGCTTTGAGCGATACAAATGTAGCAATAGCGACTCTTTTCCGATCAGCATGATTAATGATGTCACCGAATCGTTTAACGGCTTTTCTAAAGGCAAGCGTGACACGATCCCATGCAGATTTAATTGTTTCAGCGGTAAAAAGGCCGTTTGCGATTCGATTTACCTCTTTTGAAACGAATTTGACAAATGTCCCCTTTTTAGAATGATTAACATTTAGATGATTATTATTTTTATTAATATCTGAATTCGATAAATCATAAGGTAAAGTCGAACTTTGCTCGTCTGAACTCTCTATTTTTCTATCATTTTGACCACTTTCAGCTTGGACATGAGCTTGGTCACACTCATGCCAAAAAAATAATGTCTGCCAATATTTTTCGTAATAAGGATGGGCTGTAAAGAAAATGACAGCTTTCCCCCTACCATTCTGTTTGTTGCTTGACCTCCACAGTCGTTTTACGACTCCCTTTAGCTCAAGAAATTGGATATATCTTCGAACCGTTCTTGAATCAATATTGTAACGGTCTCCAACGTGCTGAGAGCCAGCATAAACAAAGCCACGTTCTACAGAAAGAAAGCAAAGATATTCAAGGGCAGATTTTGTCTCCTGCTTCATTCTGTGCCACTTTTCACCGATGGCTTGAATGATGGATTTAAGCATGTCCATTTTGAGGCGATTACGATCTGCTTCTTCCGTGACGACTGGGCGATATTGAAGGATTTGTTTGAATTGATGGTGTTCGATGATGGTATGCTTTCTCATTTTCCCCATTCTCCCTTTAACAAACATATGTTCGGAGAATGGACACACAGAATATTAAGCATACAACTTGTATTTTTTTGAAAATTGTTGTACACTTAAAGCAAGTGATTATTGGAGTGTGTCCATTCATGAATCGGTAGAGTGTTCCCAGCACCCTACCGATTTTTCTTTTTGCGTTTAATTGGCAAAATTTAATGCTTCAAATGCTTGCTGCGCTTCTGCTAATGCTTGCTCTTGAAATGACGTATCTTTTCCTTCCTGTTTCGCTTGTTCAATATCTTTTCGGATATGTTGCATATGAGAAAATAGAGCAACCTTAATTGTGACAAGCTCGTTTTCAGTGAGTTTGATTGTTTTAAGCTGCTCGGTTGTTTTGGTCATCATTTTTTATCCTCCTTAAAGGTTGTATTTGAGAACAATTATATTCAAAAACGCCTCGCATCCTTTCGAATTGATCATGCTGTTGTGCTTTGTCATATTCGGAATGGCAATCAGCAGCAGGACAGAAATCACCATCATAACGATCAACATTTCGATCAATGTGAATCCCTTTTGATTCATTGTCACTCCTCCTCGCATACGAAATTTCAGAAAGAGCGCTTAGCGAATGGCCGGTTCAGTTCGATCCGTTCCTTGACCATCGAGTCTGTTCATTGATTGGGCCTTGGGAGGAGGGGCGCGTCCCTCTCTCAAGGAGCCAACATATCAAGATTGAGCATCTTGTTCCTACAGAGCCGTCCCATCCTTGTTAAACGGAAGTTATTTACAGTTCATTCAACATAGAAAACATCGGCAACAAAATCGCCAAATACATGCCGACGACAAACGAGCCAACCACCGCCAACAAAAGCGGCTGCATGCATTTTAAGACCGACTCGATTCGTTGTTCCATCACCTGCAGCAAAAACTCGCTGTAATGTTCAAGTTCTTTGCCAAGCTCGCCGTTCGACTGGCCGTGGCGGATGACAAGCGCCAGCTCTTGTTCGTAATAGCGGGCGGCGCCGATTAATCTGTCAAGCGCCATCCCTTTCATCAACCCGTGGCGAAGGCGCCGGCCTTCCATTTGCAAAAATGGCCAGGACGACGGCTCGCTGAACACGCCGAGCGCATCATAAACCGACAACCCGGCCTGCAGCAAGCGCCCGAGCTGTCGGGCAGTCAGGCAGGTGACAAACAGTCTCAGAAACGAAGCAAGCCCTGGAATTCGCAAGGCGAATTGAAGTTTTCGGGAGACCGGCCAGCGGCGGAAATAAGCGGTGTAAAACAGCCCGGAGAACACCGCCAAGACGGCGATGGCCGCCATCGCCATAGGGGCATGGGCGACCACCGCAAGCAGCCAAGCGGTGTGCCCGCGTTGTGGAGAAAACGCCGCCGCCGCCCGTTCAAACTGCGGCAGCAGCCACCATTCCATCAAGACGAGCATGATGATGAGCAAAGAAAGAAGGAACAGCGGATAACGGCTGAAGCGGTGAAGCTGCTCGTAGAAGCGCGCTTTTTGCGCCAGCGCTTCCCCTGTCTCTGCCATGCCGCGCGGTAAATCGCCATGCCGTTCGGCAAAAAAGAGAAGGTTAACCGCCATGCGGTCGACCGACAGCGCTTCGACAGCCGCAAACAGCGGCAGCCCGGCGCGCAGCTGCTGCAGACAGCGTTCCACTTCCATCCGGCGGTGTGTGGGAGCCTGAATGGCCAAAAACTCAAGCGCTTGCCCAAGGGGGTAACCGCGCTCGAGCAACCGGCCGAGCCGAGTGAAAAACAACGCCTGTTCAGCGAGCGGCCACATTTTGCGTTTCATCTTTCTCCCCCTCCGACGAGCTCAAGCATGCGAACGGGCAGGTAGCCGAGCGCAATCCCCTTGCGGATCAAGCGCGCCAGCGTCATATAAGAGCGCTTTGGCTTCCCTCTCCCATTGGAGAGGGAACGAATCACGTCCTCCAGCGCTGAACCGCAAAGCAACTCATAAACAGCCGTGCGCCGGCGTCGTCCAAGACGGCCGCACGATGGATGGCAATCGTCGCCGCACAGCGGGCAGCAAAGCTCGACAAGCCGCTGGGCAGAGACGGCAAGCAGCGTCTCGGCCAAATCGCCGAGCGGAATGCCGAATTCATGCAGCCGGTAGACGGCGCCGACTGCATCGGCGGCGTGCATCGTCGAGACGACCAAATGGCCGCTCAACGCTGAACGGATGGCAATGGCCGCCGTATCATGATCGCGGATCTCGCCGACCATCAACACATCCGGGTCATGGCGCAGCGCCGCTTTTAACCCGGCGGCGTATGTGATGCCTGCTTTTTCATTGATTTGCACTTGCAACAATCGTTCGTTCTGTTTTTCGATCGGATCTTCAAGCGTGATGATGTTGCGTTGCCTTTCAGCTTGGCAAAGATCAAGAAGGGTGTAGAGGGTCGTCGTTTTTCCCGACCCCGTCGGGCCGGTCAACAGCACAAGCCCTTGCGGATGCTGCATGAAGGAAAATAATCGTGCGGTGGAGCGGAAGAATAAAGATAGTTCGCGAAGCGGCAGCGAGAGGCGCTGCGGCAGAAGCCGAATGACGAGGCTTTCATCGTAGAGCGTCGGCAATGTCGATAAACGCAAATACACCGTTTCCCCAAACTCAGCCACTTCCATGGCGCCGCTTTGCGGACGGCGTCGTTCCCCGATGTCCATGCCGGCTAAAAATTTAAAGTGGGCGATGAGACGTTCCGCCGTTTCCTTCGAAAGCACGCCAACGTCGACAAGCATGCCATCAAGCCGAAGACGAACAGCGGCATCGCGGCGGCGCGGAACGAGGTGAAGATCCGAGGCGCGGCGCTGCACCGCTTCGGCGAGAAGGCGGTTTGCCGTTTGTTCGATCTCGTTCAGCACATATTCCCTCCTTTCGACAGACTGCTTTGTATTTCGACGAGCATGAGTCGTTATCCTGCTTTTGGCGCAGCTTTTTTGTGAAATTTTTTTGAATGTCAGTCCACTCACTGCCAATAGTGACAAAAATCATTCCTCGCTTTGGACGATTTCATTATAATAACCATATCAATGATTCATTTAGGAGGGAAACCAATGGAACAAACGCTGAAAATCACAAGCGTATTGTCTGACCCGACAAGATTTCATATTTATGAATATATGGCAAAAGTGCATCGCGAAGTTTCTGTTCAAGAAATCGCAGAAAAATTTCATATCCATCCAAACGTTGCCCGCTTGCATTTAACGAAGCTTGAAGACGTTCGCATGGTCGTATCGGATACGCAAAAAACGGGAAAAGGCGGGCGGCCGAGCCGGCTGTACCGCCTGTCCGACGAAGTGATCGGGCTGTATTTTCCGTTCCGCGATTATCAACTCCTCGCCCGCATCGCCATTCAAACGATGGCCAAACTCGGTCCCATTGGAAGCGAGGCGTTGCGTGAAACAGGAAAGCGGTTCGGCCGTGAGCTCATCGCCAGCCGTTTGCCGCATAACGGCACAGCGAGCGCGCTCACCATGGCGGACAAAATCGCCATAATGGAAGAGGCGGCCGAAGCGGCTGGATTTTTGCCGCAATTGCACTATGATGAAGAAAAAGGAGTGCTATACCTCGATATTTTCAACTGCCCGTTCAAAGAAATCGCCGCGCAAGCACCTGATACCGTCTGCGGCATGCACCACGCTTTTTTGGAGGGAATGGTCGAGACGCTGTTTGCCGGTGCTGAAGTAACGGAAACGGAAAATATGATGGAAGGCAGCCACCGCTGCGCCTACCGCACCATCATCCGTCCGTGACAGCGTCCCTCCTTCCTTCTTTTTTGTCTGAAGCAAGCAACGGCCGGCATTGGCATCATTTCTTACCACTTGTCCGAAAGCGTTATTTACATTCCCAATCATTGTACATTATAATAAGTAAGGACCAATGGTTTGCACAAACAAAGGAGGGATACATAATGGACCGCATGTTCCGCGTGCTCGCCTTTTGGACCGGCATTTTTGCTGTCATGTTTTACCTTGGCCATATGCATACGACGTCGCTCATCTTCTTTGGCCAAACCGTATTTTTCCTGTTCCTCGGCTTTTTAAAGCTGACCGAGAGAATGTACATTTACATTTTCGGGGCATATTTGACGATTTTCTTCGCGGCATTTACGTATTGGACGACTTTTATGATGGTGCCCGGCATGGGTGAATAAAAAACAGGCAGAACCTCCTGCCTGTTTTTTTGCCGCTTTGACCGGAACCCCTTTTCTCCATTGCAGATAGGCGAAGGAAGCCGTTAATCGGCCGGCAAAAACTCGGGCGCTGGCCAAAAGTCTCGCGCGGGGAGACTCATTCCTTTCTGCAAAATAAGCACGTCAAAAAAGCGGCTGACGCCATCGTCGGCGATCAGCGCGCGGATCATTCGATTTTGGCGGCTTGCCGGCGAAAAGAAATCGCCGCCTTCTGAAACGTTCCATTCATGCAAAAGGCCGGCCGCGAGCAAAAACCGATCTTGGCGAACGAACGCCACTTCCTCCCACCCAGCCTGACGGGCGTACAAGCGAAGCGCATCCCATTGTACATGGCTCGTCAAGTCCATCTCCCCCGGATGGCGAAGCGGGTCGGCAACAAGCTGATGGCGGAAATATCCGCGCAAGCTTCCATGCCGCCGTGCCGGGGCGCGCAACTGTTCGTCCGTATAGCCATAGTCGACCGTCACCATCACCGCCTGATGAAACAGCGGCCCAACCTCGAGCCAAAACGCCTTCATCGCGAGAGGCACCTCAAGCCTTTGCCCTTCAGCAAGATCCAATCCGCGCTCATGTAAATAGCGGACAATAGCGGGACGGCAAAGCGGCGCCTTTTCTTCAACGAGCCGGCCATCGCGGGCGGCGACAAAACATTCGTGCAAAACGCCGCCTTCCTTTACAATGACGTGAACGGGAAACGCATCAAAAAATTCGTTGCTAAACACAATGCCGGAAAACGGCCCACGCTCGGCCAGCCAGCGAGAGACATCGTCATATTGCTCCACCTTCTCGGCTGCGGGTTGAAGCGTTTCGCGCTGGCGCCGGCGGTGGAACGGGCTTTGGTCGATGATCGTATACGACAAGCGGTCGTATGTATGTGGACTTTTTTTCTTCCATTCTTCCAATACCGAAAGCGCCAATCTTCCGTCTCCGCCCCCCCACTCGCAAACAGCGGGCGGCAGGCCGCTCTGTTCCACCATCCGAACCCAAAGCGAAGCAAGCGCTTTGCCAAACACCGGCGCGAATGAGCTGTTCGTAAAAAAATCGCCTTCCTTGCCGATTTTCGCCCGCTCTCGCATATAGTAGCCGAATCGTTCGTCGTAAAGAACCATCTGCATGTAATCGGCGTACGACACCCGCCCACCCGGCGCTGCGGCAATCTGTTCATACAATCGACCCATCACCATTTCTCTACCCCGTCTTCATCATCATTCCGAAAGAAGCTCCCGCCTCAAGCAAAGTGAAGTGGGAGTCGTTCACTTTTTTACTGTTGACATAGTGAAAATAATCATATATTGTTATAGTAGCAGCTTAACTATATCCCCTCCCATTATTGTGGATAGAACATCCCCCAAAAACCCTTCTTGGCGCGGCTAAGAAGGGTTTTTTTGTGTGTTCCGGCGCCAGGAGGCCTTCCGTTGCGCTTTTCCTTGCCCAAAGGAGCCGCCTGCGTTTGCCCGAGGGAATTGCTTGTGTGAAGCCGGCGTAGACGGCTTTTTTTCTTACGAAAACCCATGCAAAAACGGATTTGTATCCATCTCCGCGGCGATCGTCGTCTCTGGCCCATGGCCTGAAAGAACGATCGTTTCCTCCGGCAGCGTAAGCAGTTCGTCATGAATGCTTTTCAACAGCTGCTGATGGTTGCCGCCTGGCAAATCCGTGCGTCCGATGCTGCCGGCAAACAGCGCATCGCCGGAAAACACAATATTGGCTTGTTTGCAATAATACGAGACGCTGCCCGGGGAATGACCCGGCGTTTCGCGGACATCCAACGCAAACGGACCAATGTTCAGCACCGTCGGCCCTTTCAGGCATGTCGGTTCGCAGCGGACAGCGACCGGACCGCCGAAATAAAGCGAGCCATTCAATGCCGGATCTTGCAGCCATTGTTTTTCCTTTTCGTGCACATACACTGGAATGTCCCAGCGGGCAAGCACGTCCGGGATGCCGCCAATATGGTCAAAATGCGCATGCGTCAGCAAAATCGCCAACGGGGTCAGCCCTTTTTCCTCGATCCGGCGGACGAGCGCCGCGCCTTCCGCGCCGGGGTCAACGATCAGGCATTGTCGATCTGCAGACGACAACAAGTAAGCGTTGGCCTGAATCGGGCCGACAGGGATGCGCGTCCATTCCATGGCCATCTCCTCCTTTCCTTGACATGTCCAATATTTAACTTTATTTTACTGCTTTTTTTCAAGCGATGGAAGAGAAAAGAGAAAGGGACCTCGACAAATGGAGGAAAAAAGATTACAATGAAAAAGAATGGACACGTTTGTACATACTGTTTCATGAGGGGGTAAAACGATGGGTACGGTCATTATTTTTGCACTTGTGACGTTGCTTGCCCTTTATGGAATGCTCCGTACATTGCGCGAGAAAAACGTGCTCGGATTTTTGTTTGGACTTGCCACTACCGCCGTATTCGGCTGGTTTACCATCATGACCATTTTACATCATGGCATTCCAACCGGCACGCACTGAAAACGCAAGAGGCGAATCATGCCTCTTGCGTTTTTTTATGCCATTTTGAGCGCTGCTAAAAACAGGCCGAGGCTGTCGCGGTATATTCGCGCAAACTGCGAGAGCGGCAATGGATTGACACCCTCGCCGAGCTCCACCGTGTAACCGCGCCGTCTCCACGTTTGAATGAACCAATCGCGGTAGCCGGCATGGCTGTCAATGTAGCGAACAGCCTGGTAGCCGCTTGCTTCAGCCATCGCCTGAACCGTTGCCTTCGCCTCCGGCGGCTCGAACCCTTCATATCCCCAATAAATTTCCTTGCCTTGTGTATGAAACGCGACGACCATCGCAAAATCGCCCGACTCGGCGAGCTCCGCCATCGCTTTCGCCTCCGGCTCCGTAAGTGGGGCGAATCCTGGAAAATCACGCGGTGCCGGCGCTTTCGGCGGTTTGCGGGCCTGTTCTATTTCCCAGTTAGCTGGGAATTGATTGTTTAAATCAACGCCGCGGATGTTCGCTTTCCATTGCGAAAAGTCGAGCGATCCACCGTTGATGCAGACGACTTCGCTCCGATGCGGCTCTTCTTCCGGCGGGCCGTTCAGCACAAGGTTGACGCCGTCGGGATTGACCATCGGCACAACGGAAAGAGTCACTTTACGGTAATAATCAAGCACCCGATGGCCAGCAAGCTCGTCATCGTTAACCAACGCCCTCGCGTACTCGTCGATGAGCGCCATGATTACGGCCGTCGTGATCCACTCATTCGCGTGGAATGATCCGTTCATATGCACGCGCACCGGCCCGCGGCCGATTTGCAGTTCAACGAGCGGCAAGCCGAGAACGCTATGGCCGATCGTCCGCTGGCGCACAAACGGATAGCGACAGACGAGGGCGGTGATATCCTCCATCAAAGCGGCAAAATCGTACGGACGGACGCTGCGGACGACCGGGGACGAAATCCGCTTCGGCAGCGGCGCTGTTCCGTTGATGACCGCCATCGCCCCCGGCAGCCGCCGCAGCACCTCCGTCGGCAGCGATAGGCGGTCAGCGAGCGCTTCCCACGTATCGATCGGCGCGTATCCCGGGATGGCAACGGTCTGCCCAGGGCGCAATCCCTCTTCCACATGCGGATTCGAATCGATGATCAGTTCAGTCGGCACCGAAAACCATCGTCCATATGTTTCAAACGTATCGCCGGGCCATGCTTGAAGGTGCATGCGCCGTCTCCCCTTCCCATTTCTTTACCTTAACATATGTCGGCAGACGGCAAAAAATGAGCGCCTGGCAGGCGGCAGTGCACGAATGTTCGCAAACATCTCCTTCTTTAAAGTTCGTTCCAATCTCATATCATCCAACAATAAGAAAAGGCGCCCCAACCTTTTTGGGACACCTTCCGTTGTTTACGCGCCGACAAGCTCTTTCGCCAGCCAGGCGGCGCCGATGACGCCGGCATCGTTGCCAAGCGTCGCTAAAACAAGCTTCGCCCCAGCGGCGACGCGCGGGAACGCGAAGCGGCGGAAATGGGCGGCCACGCGCTCGACAAGCATGTCACCCGCCTTGGACACGCCGCCGCCGATCACGATTTTCTCCGGGTTCGTCACATTGGCGGCATTCGCCAACGCCCAACCAAGATAGTACGTTGCTTCATCGACCACTTCCAATGCCAGCGCATCGCCCGCTTTGGCGGCGTCAAACACCGCTTTGGCCGTCACATCCCCGTTGCGAAGCTCACTCGGACGCTCATCTGCGGTCAATTTCTCCTTGGCGATCCGCACGATGCCGGTGGCGGACGCAATCGTTTCCAAACATCCGGTTTTGCCGCAGTTGCAACGGGCGCCGCCATCAGGGATCATCGTCATATGTCCGATCTCTCCGCCGGCGCCGTTTATGCCGCGCACAATGGCTCCGTTGGCAATCACACCGCCGCCAACGCCGGTGCCAAGCGTCACAAACAACAAATGGCGCGCTCCTCCCCCTGCTCCTTTCCACATTTCGCCAAGCGCGGCGAGATTGGCGTCATTATCGACCGAAACGGGCAGCCCCGTCGCCTCTTCCAGCCGTTGCTTCAATGGATAATTCGTCCACCCTATATTGACCGTCTCATACAACATGCCGGTTTCCTCTTCGACCGGTCCGGGGGCGCCGATGCCGGCGGCAAGCAGCCTCTCTTTCGCTCCGCCGAGCTGGGCGAGCGTCTTTTCAAGCGATCGGGCAATGTCAGCGACGATATGCTCACCGCGATTGGCGGTGTTCGTCGGAATTTCCCATTTGTGCACGATGTCACCCTCGGTGGTGACAAACGCCATTTTGATTGTCGTGCCCCCGAGGTCAATGCCTACCAACCATGGTTCCATTGCATCCTCATCCTTTTTTCATCCGTTTTTCCCGCTCCATTTGCGCTTCCTGCCGCAAAATAAACAAAGCGGCTTGCAGCTGTTTCGCATCGATCAGCTGGGACTGGTACAGCTCTTTCACTTCCTCTTCCATCAGCTCCAGATCAGCGAGCCGGTCGCCCACGTAAATGATCGTGCCAAACCGTTTCAACAGCTGCTGAACATCGTATACCGTCTTCATCATCATTCATGCTCCTTTTTTCCTCTTTTAATGTAGCGGCAAACGGCCGCGGCCGTCAAGACAAAAAACGCAGGCGCTAAAAATCAGCACCTGCGTCAGCGGTCAGGGTCGCGCGGGTGAAGAATCGCCGGTCGCCGGTTTTTGAGCGGCATCGGCGACCGGATGAGCACGTCGCGCATCGCTCGGTAGGAGAACGGGATGAACGGCCATAAGTACGGAACGCCAAATGACGTCATCCGCGCCAAGGCAAGAATCCAAACGGTGATGCCGATGACATAACCGTACAGGCCGAACAGGCCCGACAAAATGAGCAAGGCAATGCGGACGAGCCGGTTCGCCAAACTCATTTCATAGCTGGGCGTCGCAAACGTACCGATGGCCGTAACGGAAAAATACAAAATCACTTCATTGGAAAAGAGTCCAACTTCCACCGCGATGCCGCCGATCATAAGCGCGGCGACGAGGCCGAGCGCGGTCGCCAGCGAAGACGGTGTATGAATGGCGGCCATTCGCAGCATATCCATCCCGATTTCAATCATCAAAATTTGTGCAAACAGCGGAATGTCTCCCAATTTGGCCTTTCCCAAAAACTGGAGTGGATCCGGCAGCAGTTCCGGCTCGATCATGAGCAAATACCAAAGCGGCAGCAAAAACACCGACGCCCAAACGGCCAGAAAGCGGACGAGCCGCAAATACGCCCCGACGATCGGCTTATTCCGGTACTCTTCAGCGTGCTGCAAATGATGCCAAAACGTTGCCGGGGTAATAATGACACTTGGCGATCCATCGACGATCACAAGCACATGGCCTTCATACAAATGGGCCGCTGCCGTATCAGGGCGTTCCGTATAGCGGACAACCGGGTACGGATTCCAATGCCGTCCGGAAATAAACTCTTCCACCGTTTTCTCAGCCATAACCAGCCCGTCTGTGTCAATGGCGGCAATCGATTCCCGAACGCGGCGAACGAGTTCTGGGTCGGCTATTTCCTCGATATAGCAAATGCAAATATCGGTCTTCGAGCGCCGCGCCACCTGCACGTACTCCATGCGCAAGGAAGGGTCGCGGACGCGGCGGCGGATGAGCGCGGTGTTAAAGACGATCGTCTCGACAAAACCGTCGCGCGCCCCGCGTACGACCCGTTCCGTATCCGGCTCTTGCGGCCCGCGCACCGGATACGTGCGAGCGTCAATCAAAATGATCCGCTCAACGCCGTCAACGACTAATGCCGTCGGCCCAGCAAGCACCATCGCGACCGCTTCTTCCAAGTCGTCTGTCTGTCCGATCTCGACGTACGGAAGATATTTTTTCAGGAGCTTCTCAAGCGGGTGAACGTCCAGTTCGTGTTCCTCAAGCCGGGACAAATATCTCATCAAATAATGCAAAATATCGTCTTTGACAAATCCGTCAATCATAAACAACGCCATTGCCCGGCCGCCATATTCGACGTCAAGGCGAATGACATCGAAGCTCTTGCCGACTCCAAGCCGTTCGGCTAAATAGGATGCATTGTCATGAAGGCGACGGGACGCCGGGCGTTTGGGCATCTGTTTCTCCATCGTCATCCCCCTGCATCGTTTGCACTGTATACTTCTCATCATAGACAAGCATGAGGAAATTCATACATAAATGTTCCTTGCAATGCATATATTGGTGAAAACCTTGTCCAATCCGGGAGGATGTCATGAAACGATGGATGATCCCCTTCATGGCGCTTGCTTTTTTCCTTGCCGCCGCGCTCGCCTCGCTGTGGGAGCACGATCAGACCGCTGAAACGATCAAGTTTTTCCCGCTTGATCGCGAAGCGGCGTTCATCGAAGCGAAAACATCGCTTGCGCTTGAGGGCGACAATGAACCCGGACGCTACGCGCTCCGCTGGTCAGCCGCTTCCATTTTAAACCGCCGCGCCTATTTGCGTCAGGACGTCTCGCTGTTGTTTGCCGATGGCCGCTTGGCCGATGTGCTGTCGAAATGGAAAACGAACACGGATGCCATCGACATGGAAAAGAAGGTCCGGATGCGGGACAGCCGCTTTTTTCAAGCCGTCTCGTTCCATCACGGCGAGCTGCATACAGGAGAGAACATCACAAGCAGCCAAACGATGTCAAGCAGCTATTTGTACGTCATTGACTCACCGTACCATCCGCGCGCATCGTTCCGGCGGCCAAGAACAGATGACGAGCGCGAATGGCAGCGCGTCTTGAACAAAGCCACGAATGAATTTCTTCGTCATAAAGCGGACGAGCTGCTCACCCACTTTTCTTTGTCAAAGAAAGATTATTACGCCCTTTATTTGCCGGAGCTCGTCGCCTACACGGAACAACCGTTGCCGGGGTTGTCAACGGCAAAAACGCAAACCGTCATCGGCCGTCTTTGGGAAGGATTGTACAAGTCGTACATCCTTGGCATAAAAAAAGAGGATGGATCCATCCTCTCGCCAATCGGCAGCACGATGCCGCTCATTCTCATTCGCAAAGATTACAGTAGGCTCTTCGTTCTCATTGAAGCGAAAACCGGGGAAAAAGTGATGCTCGTGCAACTTCTTTAACACATTTCGAAAAGAGGCCTCCCACTTCAAACAAAGCGAAGTGGGGGCGTTTACCGAAATCCGATCCATAAGCCAGCGGCGACAAGCAACGCCGCCACCGCCAACGCTCCCGCCTGCCGCCCTAAAGCGGTGTGTTTTGGCAAATGAACGACGCCAGCCGCCAAAAAACCGCCAACCAGTCCGCCGATATGGCCGGCGTTGTCGATGCCGGGAACAAGCAGGCCAAACAACAGGTTGACGATGATTAAACTGATGACGTTCATCCCCATCGTTCGAAAAAATAAATGCCGGTAGACAGTGCCGAAGTAAAGAAGAGCCCCGAACAGCCCGAAAATGGCTCCCGACGCCCCGGCCGATAATGACGGTGTAAACAAAAAACTCGCCAGCGCTCCGAAAAATCCAGCCGTTACGTAAATGAACAAAAAGCGAAGCGAGCCGTACAGCCGCTCAACCGTGATCCCTAAATAATACAAGGCGAGCGTGTTGGTCAGCAGATGCAAAAAACCAATATGCAAAAACATTGGCGTCAACAGCCGCCACCATTCTCCCGCCTCAATGAGCGGATTGAATTTGGCGCCGTAGTGGATCAACACATCCGGATTCGTGCTCCCGCCGCTCCATTCGAGAACCAAAAACATCGCAACCTGCACGACGATGAACAGCCGGGTGAACATCGGCTTGCCATACTCAAAAATGCGCCGTTCCTCCTCACGGCGGCGCCGCCATTCGCGGACCACCTCGCGCTTTAAGCGCTCGGCGGCAGCAAACGGATCGGACGTTTCCACAGGCGGCTCAAAACGGAGCGCAACACCCGTCATCTCCGCAAGCCGCGGCAGCACGTCCCCCATATTGCCGCTGTGAAGGAGGAGCGTATGAAGCACGCCATCGGACACTCCAGAGAGCGGCAACGGCTCGGCGACAAGAAATTCCCAATCGTCAACCGGCGGATACACCATCACATAAACATTGATGACCCGGCCCGCTTTGCTGAAATTCCATCCCCTCATTTGCTGAACGAATTGCCATGTATATTCCATATCAAGGCGCAACGATCGGCTCCAATCAAAATCAGCGCGCACGAGGCGGATGAGTGTTGGGCGACGCCAATGGTTTGATTCCAGCCATACTTCATCGGCCTGCTCAGACATCCGTACGATGCGGTAGCCGCCGCGAGACAAACGCTGAACAAGCTGCCAAAACAGTACATCCATCGTTCCCATCACGTTCTCCTCTCCCTTTCCCTGGCGAGGCCAAGTCCGACAAACAGCAACAAAGCCAACTCATCGACCGTCCGGCAAACCGGAGCGAATGGGCCGGCGGGCGCCGGCCGCGGCGGCCGGTTTTTTCATAACCGACTTCTTCAAAAATGATTCACCGCTATTGCATCATGGACGCAACATTTGCGAAACAAGAGCGTTGCGCACAGGAGGAATGTGGAGCGCAAATCGGACAAGTTGCTTTCGCAACGACGGAACGCGCAATGCGAAGGCGGCCATTCGGTAGCGATAGCGGTAAGCAAGACATCCAGCGGCAACGACAAGCAGCGGGTACGACCATTTATTCATCGTTGTTCCTCCTTCATCATATGACATGCTCGTTATTCTTTTTCCCTTTTTCTCTCCAAATATGAAGCGGGGCGCGTCTAACGCGCCAGCACGAAGGCGGCCAGCACCGCAAAGATGACCGAAAGAACGTTCACCGCATCATTGTCAAGCCACCGCCAGCCTTTCATATGAATGGTCGCCTGCCCGCAATGCCATTTCCGCTCAGTCGTCGCCCCGCATGCCGGACAGCGGTAAGCCGCTTGCCAAGCCGCGCCAAGCCACGTATCGAACCAGCTGCCGAGCCAACCGAAAAAGGCAAGAGTAAAAACGGGTCGGACGTCGAGAAAAAACACGCCAACAGCCGCAATAAACAGTGCGCCGGCAAACGAAGCAGCCGTGCCAAGGAGCGTCACAGCCCCTGAGGTGCCGGCTTCCACCGGCCGAAAGCTCGGCCAAACCCGAGGCGGCCACGGGCTTAAAGAACCGATTTCAGATGCCCACGTATCAGCGTTCGCTGCAGCGACGGCGACAACAAACAGATCATCCCAAATCGGGTCGGGACGGACAGCGGCCAATAGCGCCAACACGGCCGGCACCCCGCCATTGGCCAGCACTTGGATGGCATCGCGCCGCCCGCCTTTCGCCAATTTTTCAGACAGTTTTGCCTTGCGTTGCCTTCCGATGTGGCTAAAGAAGCTGGAGCTGACAAAAAAGCAGCCTAACACCCATATTCCGCCCCATGAAAAGCCGCATCCAACCGCTGCGCCGATGACAACGGTTGCCGCCGCTCCTGATATGGACAACAAGCGCAACAACCACCCGCCGCCGGCGGCGAGGGCAGAGACCGCGATATACCACCATTCATCGCTCACAGTGAAGAACTCCTTGATCAGTAATAATGAATTTCACCGGCACATCATGCTCCTCGGCCGGAATGTCGTCCATCACTTGAAAGGAGTAAGCCAGCGCTGCCGTCACCGCCGAAGCTCCCCGCAAATATCGATCGTAATACCCGCCGCCATAGCCGATCCGGTAGCCGGTTTTGGCAAAACAGACCCCCGGGACAATGATGAGATCAAACTCATCGCGGTCGATCGGCGTTGTTTGTTTTTCAATCGGCTCAAACAATCCGGCGTACGCTTTTTCGAGCTGGGAAAACGACTCAAGCCGCCGAAAGGACATCGTTTTTGCCCTTGGATCGCATTTCGGGACGCCGATCGTTTTTCCTTCCCGCCACGCCTGTTCCATGATCGGCAAGGTGTTGACTTCCGTCTCTCTCGACACCGTCATGGCGATCGTCCGCGCCGTTTGCCATAATGGCCACCGATATAAATGAGCGGCGATTTGCCGATCGTACA
This sequence comes from Geobacillus sp. YHL, assembly GCF_022341265.1. Taxonomy (NCBI): domain Bacteria; kingdom Bacillati; phylum Bacillota; class Bacilli; order Caryophanales; family Anoxybacillaceae; genus Geobacillus; species Geobacillus sp. YHL. The sequence continues at coordinate 451,308 of NZ_JAEIGB010000001.1, read as the reverse complement.
TCTCTTTTTCTGCCGCTTTAAGCTGCCGAAGCTGATTCAACATGCGCTGGCGCCATTCCTGTTTGCCGTCCATCATCTTCCCCTTCCTCCCATAAAGATAAAAAGCAGCAGGAATCATCTTCCCACTGCTTACTTCGTTTCGCGGTGCAACGTGACTTTGCGATCGCGCGGGCAATATTTTTTCAATTCCAAACGCTCTGGGTTGTTGCGTTTATTTTTCGATGTAATATAGTTGCGTTCGCCGCATTCTGTGCATGCCAATGTAATGTTCACGCGCATCTTTTTTCCCTCCAAACGAGCTTTATACTTTATATATAATCAGACCTTTCTATGATACCATTTTTCTTCGGCGATTTCCACCTCTAAATTTCATCTTTGTTCAATAAGAGCGCCACAAGCAGAGAATGGTATGGTATAGTGAAAAGGGGAGGGATGCATGTGGTGGAATACGCAATCATCGCTTTGGCAGCTCTAGCCATTATTCTCCTTGTTCTTTCCTTTTTTGCGAAAGATGAACTGAAACCGCTCGAAGAACAAATCGATCATTTGACCGTTTCCCTGGCGCAAGAAACGTACCAGATCAAAAAGCGGCTGCAAGTCATCGAGGAGGAGCTCCTCATTCCGGAGCGGCAACGGTCCGCTTCGCCGCGGCTTGGCGGATCATTGTCGCCGGCCGATCGGCGCATCTTGTTTTTGCATAAACAAGGATTCCCGCTCGAAGACATCGCCCGTGAGACGGGGCTGACCGTTGCGGAAGTCGAGCGGGCGGTAAGGAGGTTGCGCCGATGAACAAGCGATCCATGCGTTCGTTTGCCCTCGGGCTGCTTGCATCGACAGCACTGATCGGCGCCTCGTATTACGCTTCACCCCCGGCTGCACCGACGGAAGCGGAAATCAAGACGTTCCTCAAACAGCATGGGCTTGTCGCCGTGGCGAAAGAGGAATACGACAGGCTCCGCAGCGCTCAGCCGAACGCCGCTCCGAAAGCGGCGTCCAAGCAGATGTCCGAACCATCAGGGCAAACCGTTTACGTCTATCGACTCGTTATTCAAAAAGGAGATACGCCAGAGACATTTGCCCGCGAACTTGAAGAGGCTGGCATCGTTCAAAGCGCCCGCGCCTTCAACGACTACTTGGAACAACATGGGCTGACGCGCTCCATCCGCCCCGGCGTCTACAACGTGCGGAGCGATATGGACTACGCAGCCATCGGCCGTTTGATTGCCGAACCATAACGAAAGAAGGTGTCCCTCCCAAAGGACCGGGACACCTTTTCTTAAGGCTGTGTCTGCGCATCAAACAGCGTTTTTTGAAAGAAACACATCTTTTTTGAAACGAACTTTTTGTCCGTCATGCCTGACGCCCTCCGGCCGCTTTTATCATCCGAACCGCCCGGCGATATAATCCGCCGTCCGCTGATCAGCTGGACGAGAAAACAACGTTTTTGTCTCGCCGTACTCAATCACTTCTCCGTTTAAGAAAAACGCTGTCCGATCGGAAATGCGAGCCGCCTGCTGCATATTATGCGTGACAATGATGATGCTGTATTTTGTTTTCAGCTCGCCCATCAACTCCTCGACCTTCGCTGTCGAAATGGGATCGAGCGCTGATGTCGGTTCATCCATTAAAATGACATCCGGCTCGACGGCCAAACAGCGGGCGATGCACAGCCGCTGCTGTTGGCCGCCCGATAAACCGAGGGCATTTTCATGAAGCCGATCTTTGACTTCCTCCCAGAGCGCCGCTTGGCGCAAGCTTTTTTCGACGATCTCATCGAGCCGCCGCCGGTCGCGGATCCCATGAATGCGCGGCCCATAGGCGACGTTGTCATAAATCGACTTTGGAAACGGGTTGGGCTTTTGAAACACCATGCCCACTTGCGTCCGCAGCTGTTCAACAGGGTATGACGTGTCAAAAATGCGGCGGCCGCGATACAAAATCTCCCCTTCGAGCCGGACGTTTGGAATGAGCTCGATCATTCGATTGAGCGTTTTGATATAGGTTGACTTGCCGCATCCTGACGGGCCGATAATCGCTGTAATCTCGCGTTCATAAAAAGACAGGTGAATATGTTTTAACGCATGATGCTCGCCATACCATACGTTCAGTCCATTCGTTTCGTAAACAACCTCTTTTTTCACCAACTGGGCCGAAGGAATGTCCTCTTTTCGGCGCTCCACCACCGCCATCGTACTCATCGGCGTGACTCCTTTCATTTCCTTCCGCCCTCACTGGCAGCGGAAGATCGAGTTTTTCCTATCATGAGCATACAAAACGATCGTTAACGCTGTGTGGACGGTATGTAAAGTTTTTGTAAACGAACATCATTTTTTGGCTCTTCACCACAACATGTACTTGACAAGCAATACGGTTTCCGGCACAAAGATATGCAAAAAGTGCTGATTTTCCCTCACAAGCGTAAATAGGGTATGTTCAGAAAAAATCAAGTACAACTTTTAGTGAAGAGCCATTTTTTTGCAAGCGCAAAAAAAGAGGCGCCTGGCTAGGCGCCTTTCCTGTCAGCGCGCATCGGCGGCCTCCGCGCCGCCTTGCGCATCGAAGCTGCTCCCGCCTCCGGCCGCCCGCTTCGCTTTCAATTCAAAATAGGCGTCCAAAATGCGGCGGCCGATCCGGTCATTAATCCCGTCGCTCTCCCCTTGCGTCGCCCACGGGACGACAACGGCGAACGACACTTCTGGATCGTTGTACGGCGCATAGCCAACAAGCGTCAAGTTGTACGTTGGATCATTCCGTCGGCTTTGGATCGGTCCATCGTAAAACGCCTCTGCCGTCCCCGTTTTGCCGGCCGGCTTGTACGAAGCACTCGCAAAGTACGAATACGCCGTTCCGCCCGGCTCTTGCATCACACGGCGGAATCCTTCTTGCACCCGCTTGATGTATTCCGTCTTCATATCAATCCGGTTTAGCACAACCGGTTCGAACCGTTTCATGATCCGGCCAAGTTTTTTTCCGTCAGCCGACGGCTCACGAATTTCTTTGACAAGCTGCGGCTTCATCCGATAGCCGCCGTTGGCGATCGTCGAGACGTATTGCGCCAGCTGCATCGGCGTATACATATCGTACTGGCCGATGGCTAAGTCGAGCAAAAATCCGCCGCGCGTGCTTTGTCCTTGGAAGCCGCTAAGTTCGTTCGGCAAATCGATGCCCGTTTTCACGCCAAGGCCGAATTGGCTGAAATAGTGGCGAATCGTCGCAAATGCCTCTGGATTGATGCGAAGCGGCGCATGCGGACGGTACACACCGCCCCCGATGGCGATCGCTGTTTTGAACATATAGACGTTCGACGACTGCTTGAGCGCCGTCAGTTCGTTGATCGTCCCCATCGTCTTCCATGATTTTTTCACCGGGGTTCCTTTAATATACAGCGGCTCGTCCTTTATATACGTATTCGGATGAAGCACCCCGGTTTGAAAGCCGGTGAGAACGGTCGCCCCTTTCACCGCCGATCCCATCGCATAGGCGGACGTGATGTTGCCGATGGCAAAGTCGACAAATTTGCCGTCTTGAAGAAGCTTGCCGGCCATCGCCAACACTTCGCCCGTCTTCGGGTTCATCATGACGACAAACGCCCGGTCCAAGAGCGGCGATCGGCCTTTGCGCTTCGTCGCCAGAATCTCTTGTTGAATGATTTGCTCAACCTTTTGCTGGAGCTCGGCATCAATGGTTAACACGAGGTCTTTGCCGCGCTCGCCTGGATACACTTGCTCAACCGAGATGACATTGCCCGATTTGTCAACAACGTTTTTCACTTTTGCCTTTTTGCCGTGCAGCACTTCTTCATACTGCATCTCCAAATAGCTTTTGCCGACGCGGTCATTGCGGCTGTAGTCGCGGGCTAAAAAGTAATCGAGCCGTTCGCGCGGGACGCCTTCGTCTTCTTCAGTCACACTGCCGAGCACAGAGCGGAATGTGTTGTCATAGACGTATTTCCGGTCCCAATCCACCGTCGTATTGACGCCGGGCAGCTCGCTCAAATGCTCGCTGACGACCGCATATTCGCGGTCGGTCACTCCTTTGCTTTTGACCGTCTGTGGCGTCAAGGCGTAGCCGCTCTCCATCTCATGTTTAATGGCGATCACTTCAAGCTCTGCTTTCGAAATTTGCGCCAAATCTTGCTTGGTGATGCGATCGAGCGTCCACTCGTACACTTTTTTGTCGATCTCTTTTTGCGTCAATCCTTGATCAGCGAGCTTTTTCCGTTCTTGTTCGCTCACCTTCCGTTTCGCTTCTTTCGGATGCGTTAAAATCCAATAATCTTTCATATCGCGCTCAGTTACTTTTTTCTCAGCATCGGGAATGTCGATGTATTGGGCAAGTTTCCTTGCTATGTCCAATATTTCTTCCGGCTGTGTCGTTTTGGAGCGCGTGTACGTAATCGCCTTTTGCGGTGTGTTGTCGACGATCACGCGGCCGAATCGATCGTAAATTTTGCCGCGCGGCACCGGCGTGCTGACGATTTCATCCTGCGTTCGCTCCACTTCGCGCCGATAATCTTCACCGTAGACGATTTGTACGACGCCAAGGCGTAAAATCAGTGCTGAAAACAACAAAAAAACAAAGAAAAACAAAATGTTTAACCGAATCGGCACTTGTGCTCGCTTTTTCCGTTTCATCCCCCGGTCCTCCTTCTCCTCCCCCTATTGTAAAAGAAAAAGTCGGTCATGGCTAGGGAAAAACTTGGCCCCTCACACCGGCGAACGGCCTCGTTCGCCGGCCAGCTTCGGCCGAAGCAAAAGCCGCTCGCGCCGGCCGTGCTCCGGATGGCCATCGGTGAAACGAATGCGGCGGACAAACCAATAAATCACCAAATGCCCGGCTCCGCACACAAACATCAACACGCGGATGCCAGCTTCTTCGCCAAAGAGCGCCACAGCCGTCAAAAAGGCGAAAATCGACGCCACCCGTCCGGCGTTTAAAAACAATTCGCGGACAACGATGTATTCGACGCGCGCCTCGGCCGATTTCCAGCTCTTTCCGATGACGTCAAACGTCAAGGAGGAATACGGAACAAGCAGCAATGGATACGCAATGGCGATCGTGATGGCATAAAGAATGAGGCGCGGATAGGTCGGATGGAAAACGATCAAAAAAATCGCCCCATATAGCAGCGCTCCTCCCAGCAAAATCGCTTTCATCCGATATTCACGCTTGATCAGCCGGGAGACGGCATAATAGGCGACAAACGACGTAAACGAGTTGACAAGCCCGAATTTGCCGAGCGCCCATTCACTTCCAGAAGTGACGTACACAAGCACGGAAATGATAAACACAAACGTGCCTTCACGCAATCCTTGAAAAAAGTGGGCATTCGTAATGAGCCGCCAGTTCCGGTTTTCATTCCGCTCCTTTAAAATGCGGACGAACAAATATTTCCCCGCGGCCGCGCGGCGCTTCAAGAAAAAGCTGAGCAGCACAGCGACAAGAAACAAGCCGAGCGACAGCGAGAAAACGAACGTATACCCTTTCGCTCCATGGAGCGATGAGATGATATAACCGGCGGCAATCGGCCCGATCATGCCGGCTGATGAGGTCAACACCCCGAAAAAACCGTTAAAAAAGTCGCGCGTCTCCGGTTCGGTAATTTCAAATGTCAACACGTTAAATGCCAGCCAATAAAAACCATAGCCGACGCCGAGCAGCGCGCCGAGAAAAAGCAAATATTGATGGGCGCGAGAGCCGACCAGCAAAACCGTGACAAAAAAAACGGCTAAACACGACACGCCAAGCCGCAAAACGAGAATGCGGTCAATTTGTTTTGCCATCCGGCCAGCGAAAATAAACGTCAGCGGCTGCATCGTGACAATCGCCAAATTGTATAGCGCCAAGTCGCGGAAATCGCCGGTCTGTTTCCATAAATAAATGTTGACAAACGTGTTCGACAGGGAAACACCGAGCGCGTAAACCCCACCGATGCAAAGCAAAAGCAACAAATCGCGGTTCACTTGTTCTTGGCCGGTTAGTTTTTGGAAAAATGCCATTGCAAACTCCCCTTTTCATCTATCCGGTAGTGTGGCCGTTTCCGCAGCCTCTATGCACCCGGCGCGAAGAAAACCGCTTCTTTTGCCTGCACCCTCCGTCGCGAAAAAAAGCGGGGCGCTTTGTTTCGCCCCGCTTTGTTGATTACTTCGCTTTCGCTTCGCTGTACCGTTTCGCCACTTCGTCCCAGTTGACAATGTTCCAGAATGCGGCAATGTATTCCGGACGGCGGTTTTGGTATTTCAAGTAGTACGCATGCTCCCAAACGTCCAAGCCGAGAATCGGCGTTTTGCCTTCCATAATCGGCGAATCTTGGTTCGGCGTGCTCGTAATTTCCAGCTCGCCGTTGTTCACGACAAGCCATGCCCAGCCAGAACCGAAACGGCCAGCCGCTGCTTTCGAAAACTCGTCTTTAAACGCGGTGAAGCTCCCGAATTTTTTGTTGATCGCCTCAGCCAGCTCACCCGTCGGCTCACCGCCGCCATTTGGCGACAAAATCGTCCAGAAAAGCGAGTGGTTCGCATGGCCGCCGCCGTTGTTGCGCACCGCCGTGCGAATGCTTTCCGGAAGGGCTTCCAAATTGCTGAGCAATTCTTCGAGCGATTTGTTTTGCAAATCCGGATGCCCTTCAAGCGCCGCATTCAAATTTGTAACGTATGTGTTATGGTGCTTCGTGTGGTGAATGTTCATCGTTTCTTTGTCGATGTGCGGCTCCAGGGCATCGTACGGATACGGCAATGCTGGCAATTCAAATGGCATACCGATCTCCTCCTTTTTGGTTTATGTACACGAACGCCAACGCGTTCGCTTGAGATTAGCTTACCAAAGTTGGCACAATGTTTCAATCGATTTGCTTGTCCTCGCTTTTTGTTTACATATTTTCAACACACCGTTGACCGTTTCTTCATAATGACAAGCTATAGTATAAGGTAGCTTCCAGTTAAGGGGGAACTCAGCGAAAATGGAAACGAAACGATCAGGTTCTTTATGGAACGCCTTTCGACTTGAGACCATTGTCATGATGGCCATGGTGCTTACAACGACGTTGTCGGCCCTTGTCATCACCTCAATCGGCTATATTCAAGGGCGCCATTCAGCGATTCAGTCGATCCAACAACAGTTGCAGCTATCAAGCGAAACGATGGTTGAAAAAATTTCTATTTTAAAAGCGACAACGACCAATGAAGCGTTTTCTCAAAAACTGAATTATTCATTGACGTTAAATGAACGGAAATTCCACGCCTTACACCTTCATCCGGTGCAATTGATTGTAACGAAAACGGGAAAGGCGGTGGCAAAACGGCCATCCTCGCCTAACCAAACGCTGCCCGAACAGGTCGTGCGCGATATATTGAAAAAGAAGCAAGGTGTTTTGCATACAGACCAATGGCTGGCTGCATTTTCTAGTTCAAGTGATTTGCAAGGAGCCAAGATGTGCAAAGCCAAATCGAGGCCGCGGTTCAATCGATGAAAGAAAGCGCAAAACAACTCGATGAAACGAAAAAAACGTTCACGGAAAGCCAACAAGCCTTTAAAGAAATCACCACAATGGTGTCGCATTCATCCGCACATACGCTGCAAATTTCAGAACAATTCGCCGCCATCGAGCGGCAAATCAGCGAAATGCGTGAACATATCGCAGAGATTGCCACCGTCGCCCAACAGATTGCTTCGTCGATGGAGCAAATTTCGAGTTTTACCGACGGCCAGCACAATGCCATGGCTGCCATTCGTTCCGAAGCCGATGCACTAAATGAACGGGTGTTGCAATGGCGCGCCTTGCTTGAAACCTTTCATTTGCCTTCTGACTAAAGCGGGAAGATGCCCGCTTTTTCTTTGTCTCAAGTTGAATTCTTCCTCTTTCCCGGCTACAATGGAAAAGGAGACAAAGAAAGGTGTGTCTGCGATGAACGTATTCGTCCAACTGTGGAAAAGCTTATATTCTCCAAAAGACATCGCCCGCTTTCGATTTCAGGGAATTGGGAAAACGATCGGTTATTTGTTTTTGCTGACTTTGCTGTCCATTCTTCCGACGTTTTACTATGTCTCCTCGTCGCTCACTGAAGGCATCCGCACAACGAGCGCCTTATTGAATAACGAGTTGCCGCCGTTTTCGATTGAAAACGGCGAACTTCACTCGGAGGCGGCCACGCCGATTCATATTGATCAAGGCGGATTTACGATCATTTTTGACAGCACCGGCAAAGTGACGAGTGAGAACGTCGAGCAGTTTCCGAACGCCATCGCGCTCTTGAAGCATGAAGCCGTGCTCGTCGCCGGCCATCAGGCGCAGCATTACAGCTATGCCACGTTTCCGGATGTGACCATTACCGACGAAGACGTTCGCGCGTTCATCGCCGGTCTTCAGTCGCTTCTCCCTGTCCTCATCCCGCTTTTTGGGCTCGTTTTATACGTGCTCGCCTGCGCCGGGAAATTCATCAGCGTGTGCATCTTTGCCTTTTTCGGCCTGATTTTGGCCGGCGTGCTCGACAAAACGCTGCGCTACCGCCATACATGGGTGATGTCGGCTTACGCCATTACGCTGTCGACCGTCTTTTTCACCGTGATGGAAACGGTGCAAGCGGTCGTGCCCTACGGCGCGTTGATCCATTGGTTCGTTTCGCTTGTCGTTCTCTTTTTGGCAGTCAAGGAAGTGCCATCAGCCAAACGGGAAATATAAAAAAGCTGCCTGTCGATGCAGGACAGCTTTTTTTGTGCTTACGCTGCTTTGCTTCTTTCTCCTCGTCCTCGACGCGCGCGCCGCCCCCCGGAGAAATGCCGCGCAAGCAAGGAAGAAGCGAGCCGTGCGGCCAAATTGAATAAAAGAACGGCCACCATCAATACAGCCGCCGATTTGGCCGCGATCAGCTTTGCGTCTGGGACAATGCCTTCCGAATTCAATTTCCAAATATGCACCGTCAGCGTTTCGGCCGGCCGGAACACGTTCAGCGGGTTGGCCTGGCTGCCCCAATCCGCATCCCAACGAAGCATCGGAGTCGTCAGCCCAGCGGTATAAATGAAAACAGCCGCTTCGCCGAAAATGCGCCCAGCCGATAAAATGACGCCGGTGACAATTTGCGGGATGGCGGCCGGAAGCACCGCTTTGACCAACGTCTGCCAGCGCGTCGCTCCAAGGGCAAGACTCCCCTCTTTAATGTTGGCTGGAACATCCAAAATCGCCGTTTCGCAAATGCGCGTCAATCCAGGCAAATTGATGATCGTGACGGCTAACGCTCCGCCGAGCAGCGTATAGCCCCAACCCGTCAAGGTGACAAACGCCAACAATCCAAACAACCCGACGACAATCGACGGCAATGATGCCATCGTTTCCAGGCAAAGGCGAATGAACCCGACGATCCGCCCTTGTTTGGCGTATTCAGCCAAATAAATTCCAGCTCCCAACGAAAGCGGAACCGACAAAAGCAATGTCACAACCAACATATAAAATGAATTGATGAGCTGCGGACCAATGCCGCCGCCCGCTTGCGTATTGCTCGGCCGTCCGAACAGAAACTCAGGTTGCCAAAACCCCGCTCCTTTCGACAACACAACGGCAAAAAAGAACATGAGCAACCCGATGACTGCAGCAGCCACCGCATAGAAAATGCCTGTCCAAACTTTATCGATCATTCGCGCTGTCATCTTATCGCTCCTTTCTCGGGCCGACCAAACGGATCACGGCAATGAAGAAAAACGAGATCAAGAGCAAAATGAGCGCCAATGTCCATAACGCGTTGTTCCATGGTGTTCCGTTGATCGTATTCGCCATATCCATCGTCAATACACTTGTTAACGTCGCCGTCGGGCTGTCAAGGCCTGAAGGCAGCTTAATCGTATTGCCGATCACCATCTGCACGGCAAGCGCCTCGCCAAACGCCCGCGCCAAGCCGAGAACGACGCCGGTGGCAATCCCGGCTTTCGCCGCCGGAACGATGACGCGGGAAATCGCCTGCCAACGCGTAGAGCCAAGCCCGTATGATGCTTCCATATACGTCATCGGGACATTGGCCAAGGCGTCGGCCGCAATGCTGGTGATAGTCGGCAAAATCATCATACTAAGGACGATGATCCCCGCCAACAGACTAAAGCCGGAGCCTCCGAACCATTCGCGCAAGAGCGGAACGAGAATCGTCACCCCAAGCCAGCCATACACCACCGACGGAATGCCGACAAGCAGCTCCAGCACCGGCTTGAGCAACGAAACGAACCATTTGGGAGCGATAAAGTTCATGAAAATCGCCAACGCCAACGCGATCGGCGCACTGATCAACAAAGCGCCAAGCGAGACGAGCATCGAGCCAACAATAAAAATGAGCGCCCCATACTTCGGCGGCGTGCCGTTTGGATCCCATTGCATCGAAAGCAACATGTCGGAAAGCGAAAGACCGCTGTCCGTAAAGGACTGAATTCCCTTTACCGCCAAAAAGATGATCATCGTCACCGTAATCAGAACGATCAGCCAGCCGCAGATGACCGCAAACGTGCGGCCGATGTACTCTTCAAGCCAGCGATTCCGCCGTTTCGTATGCATTTGTTGCATGGCTTCATCCCTCCATTGTCAAAGGCCGGCCTAACGAGCCGGCCTTCCGCCCTTCTCTACTCCAATTCCGTCATCGGGATATACCCCATCTTTTTAACGGTCGGCGCAAATTCTTCGCTCTTGACAAAGTCGATAAACGCTCGCACTTCTTCCTTCGCTTCCCCTTTGGTAATCATGTATTCATACGACCAAAACGGGTACTTTTCCGTGCGGATGTTTTCCACCGTCGGTTCCGCGCCGTCAATTTTGACCGTTTTCAAGTTTTTCTTTTCCCCGATTAAATACGACATCGCTACATAGCTGACAGCGCCCGGCGTCGAGCTGATCGCCTGTTCGACCGCTCCGTTCGAATCTTGCACCGTACCGATGGAATCATCGACTTTTACGCCTTTCATGATCGTTTTCTCAAATGTCGCCCGCGTACCCGATGACGCCGGACGGTTGATCACGTGAATGGCTTCATCTGGTCCGCCGACTTCTTTCCAGTTTTTAATCTTTCCGCTGAAAATATCTTGAATTTGCTTCGTCGTTAAATTATCGACCTTCACATCGTCGTTAACCACAATCGCAAAGGCGATGCCGGCCACTTTATGGTCAACAAGCTCTGACGCTTTCGATTTGTCGTCCAGCTTCTCCGCCGCCGGCACATCCGAGTTGCCGATTTGCACGGCGCCGGCTGCCACTTGGTTGACGCCCGTACCGCTGCCGCCGCCTTGAACGGTGATCGATACGTCCGGATACTTTTCCATAAACGCGTTTGCCGCTTCCTCTGCCAGCGGCTGAAGCGCTGTAGATCCTGCTAGTGCAATGGTGCCGGAGTAGGTTTCTTCTTTCTTTGCCGTTCCTTCATTGCCGCCCGCGTTGTTCTTTTCAGTCTGCCCGCAGCCGGCCAAAACGCCGGTCATCAACAAGGCGGCCAATCCCAATTTGACTCGTTTGCTCCACATTCAGAAATCCCCCCGTTTTGTTTTCGTACTTTCAACGTACAAGACCATTGTAGCGAGACATTGTTAGGCCCTTATAAAGCAGTTGTTAAGTTTCTGTAAAGACAAAAAACAGGAATATTTTCAAAAAGCCGTCAAGCGAGCCTTGAAGGCAAAGAAGAACGGTGATGCCGTTTTTCAAATTGGAGACATTCTTTTGTTGAAGTGTTTTCCTCATGAACTCAACGACCTTGCTAAGGAAGACATATTTTCGCTGGACAAGCATACATATGAAATAGATATACGCATGCGGAGGAAGCGTCATGAAAAAATTCATGTTTCTCCTGCTTCTCGTTCTTTCCAGTTATATCGTTTACCGCGACCTTGTCATCGGAACGCTTCACCCTTCATCTGAAACAGCGGCAGCCGTTGTCCAGTCGAAACAGGCGGCCATCCCGTACCGGACGGTGACCATTCGCCCTGGCGATACGTTGTTGTCCATCATCGAGAAAGAACTCAACGGCCCATTGCCCGTTCCGCTCGAGCAGCTGATCCGTGATTTTGAACGGTTAAATCCAGGCGAACATGCGCAAACATTAAAAATCGGGAAAACTTATAAAGTGCCGATCTATCGCTAACCGGCGAATCGCTTGTCAAACGGCGGATGGCACTGTTACAATAATGCAGAAAGCGACTTGAATGCAAAAGGAGCGAATTCCCGTGGGTGAAATCATCCATCGTTCAAAGACTCGGCCGGTCCGCGTCGGTCCGCTGACAATCGGCGGCAACAACGAAGTCATCATTCAAAGCATGACGACGACAAAAACGCACGATGTCGAAGCGACGGTGGCGCAAATCCACCGTCTCGAGGAAGCGGGGTGCCAAATCGTCCGCGTCGCCTGCCCGGACGAGCGGGCGGCTGAGGCCATACCGGAAATCAAAAAGCGAATCAACATCCCGCTTGTCGCCGACATCCACTTTGACTATAAATTGGCGCTGAAAGCGATCGAAGGCGGCGTCGATAAAATCCGCATCAATCCAGGCAACATCGGGCGCCGCGAAAAAGTCGAAGCGGTCGTGAAAGCGGCGAAAGAGCGCGGCGTACCGATTCGCATCGGCGTCAACGCCGGATCGCTGGAAAAACGCATTTTAGAAAAATATGGATATCCAACAGCCGACGGCATGGTTGAGAGCGCCTTATATCATATCCGCATTTTAGAAGAACTTGATTTTCACGATATTATCGTTTCGTTAAAGGCGTCCGACGTACGCCTCGCCATTGAAGCGTACGAAAAAGCGGCGCGCACGTTCGACTACCCGCTCCATGTCGGCATCACCGAAGCGGGCACGCTTTTCTCCGGCACGATCAAAAGCGCGGTTGGACTCGGCGCCATTTTAAGCAAAGGCATCGGCAATACGATCCGCGTTTCGTTAAGCGCCGACCCGGTTGAAGAAGTGAAAGTAGCGCGCGAAATTTTAAAAACGTTCGGACTCGCTTCCAATGCGGCGACGCTCATTTCCTGCCCGACGTGCGGGCGGATTGAGATCGATTTGATCAGCATCGCCAATGAAATCGAGGACTATATCGCCAAAATTAAGGCGCCAATCAAAGTCGCCGTGCTCGGTTGCGCCGTCAACGGACCAGGGGAAGCACGGGAAGCCGACATCGGCATTGCCGGCGCCCGTGGCGAAGGCTTGTTGTTCCGCCACGGCAAAATCGTCCGAAAAGTACCGGAAGAGCAAATGGTGGAAGAACTGAAAAAAGAAATCGACAAGCTGGCGGAAGAATATTTTGCAAAGCAAAAGGAAAACAAAGCCGCTCTGAAAGGCAGCGCCGCCCAATGAGCGGAAGGTTCCTGCACAACGAGAAAGGGCGTCCCCGCTTGGGGACACCCTCGCTTTTTACGTATAAAACGGCATAATAAACAGGCGGACGAGAATAGCGATGACGCCGATGCCGATGGCCCACGCACCGAGCGTCTCTGCGCCGCGCCGGCGCGCGATAAACCCGACAATAATGCCGGCCGCCCCTAACAAAATCGGCCAAATAAACAAGGCGATGATGGACAGGGCCAAAGCGAGCCAGCCGAGCCCGGCGCCGTCCGCGCGTTCTTCGTCCCGTTCGTCGCCGCGGCGAATCGGTTCAGCGACTTCCGCCGCTGTTTCTTCCATAAAATTGCGTTCTGGTTCCTCTTTTCCGATCGATTGCACGTAACTTCCGTTATACGTGCGCTCGCGGTCGTCTGCCATATGCTTCCCTCGCTTTCCTAAAGTAAGAAGCATTATTAGTATGAGAAACCGGCGTTATTTTATCAGTGTGAATATTTTCTAACAGGAGGATGAAGCGGTGAAAAAACGGCTTGGCATCGACATTGACGGCACGGTGACATGTCCGAGCACGTTCATTCCGTATTTAAACGAAGCATTCGGCAAAGAGCTCGCATTACACGACATTACGCAATACAATTTGGCGCCGTTATACGGCGTGGCGGAGGAAGAAATGGACCGCTGGCTTGAGGAAAACGAAGCGGATATTTATGAGAGGGCTCCGCTTGCCCGCTATGCGCTTGAGGTGATTGACAGCTGGAAAGACAAATACGAGCTGTATTACATCAGCGCCCGCGGCCGCCATTTGTATGATCTCACCGAGCGCTGGTTCCGGCGGCACGGCGTCCATTACCACCATATTGATCTGATTGGGTCGCACGACAAAATCGCCGCCGTCCGCCAATATAAGCTGTCGGCCTTCTTTGAAGACAAGTACGATAATGCCTGCGAAATCGCCAAAACATGCGGCATTCCCGTCATTTTGTTCGACACCCCGTACAACCAAGGCCCGCTCCCCGAAAACGTCATCCGCGTCAATAACTGGCTTGAAGCAAAGCGAGAAATCGAACAGCGCCTCCAGCCATAAACAAAGGGCTGATCCAAAACGCGAATGCGTTTTGGGATCAGCCCCTCTGTTGACATTGCGGACATGTGCCGTAAATTTCAAACTTATGGTCCGTGATCTCATACCCATCGAGCTGCGCCGCAAACCCGTCCATCGGACAAGCGTCAATCTTCTTCGTTTTTCCGCACTGGATGCAAATGAAATGATGGTGGTGGCGGCGGGCGCCGCAGGCAAAACGGAAATGTTTCTCCCCGGAAAGCTCGGTCATTTCCAAAATGCCAAGCAGCGTAAAGAGCGACAAATTGCGGTACACAGTATCAACGCTCAAGCCCGGATAGAGGGGACGGAGCGCTTCAAGCACGTCTTTGGCCGTCAAGTATTTGTCGCTTTCGGCAAACAACTCAAGCATTTGTCTCCGTTTTTCCGTATATTTAAATCCTTTCTCTTTCATCAACTGCAACGCTTCGTCGATATTCATCGCTGCCGCCCCCTTTTCCATCCGAGTGCGAAAAGCAAAATGACAACCGCTGCGATGACGATCGTTCCACCCGGCGCCCAGTCTAGCTCATACGCCGCCCAGAGCCCGGCGATGACGGCCAGCTCCCCGAACAAAATCGAAAGCCCGATCACCTGTTTAAAACTTTTGGCGATGCGGATGCTCGCCGCCACCGGCAGCGTCATGAGCGACGAGATGAGGAGCACGCCGACGATGCGCATCGATGCAGCAATGACGAGCGCAACAAGCACAATAAACAAAAAATGGATCCATGTGGTGCGAACGCCGGAGACTCGGGCGTATTCCTCGTCAAAGGAAAGAAGAAACAGCTCTTTGTAAAACGTCAAAATCACGATCGCGGCAGCTGCGGCGACAGCAAACGCTGTCCAAACATCAGCACGGCTGACGGCGCTGACGCTGCCGAATAAATACGAAAACAAATCGGTCGTAAACCCGTTGGCCATCGAAATGAAAATGATGCTCAAGCCAAGACCGGACGACAACACGATTGGAATCGCAAGCTCTTCATAATGCCGATACACAGCGCGCAGCTTTTCGATAAACAGCGACCCGACGACGGAAAACCCCATTCCGATGTAAAGCGGGTTCCAGCTCGCGGCTGCCGGCGCCGCTTTTCCAAGCAAGAGCCCGGCGGCAATGCCGGCGAGCGTCACATGACTCAATGCATCAGCGATGAGCGACAGCCGCCGAACGACAATAAAAACGCCGAGCAATGGCGCCGTAAAACCGGTCAAAACGCCGGCAACAAACGCATTGCGCAAAAATTCGTATTGCCAAATGGCTTCCCACACGTGTCATTCCTCCACCGTCACCGTTTCATTCCGCCCGTTCATGCTCGTGAGAGAGAACATGGAGCGGATGGCCATAAAACTGCGAAATCGCCTCGTTGCCAAGATGTTCGAACTCTTCCGCCTTTCCATGGAAATAGAGGCGCTTGTTCAAACAGGCGATATCGGTCACCCGGTCCGTGATCGTCCCGATGTCATGCGTCACTAAGATAAGCGTTAAGCCGCGGCGGTTCAAGTCGCCGAGCAGTTCGTAAAATTCATGCACATGGCGCGCATCCACGCCGACCGTCGGCTCGTCTAAAATGAGCAAATCCGGCTTGCTCGCCAGTGCGCGGGCGATAAATACCCGTTGTTGCTGGCCGCCGGACAGCTCCGCGATATTGCGCTTTGCCAGGCCGCTCAACCCAACGGCCGCGAGCGCCGCTTCGACCGCACGGCGGTCTTCGTGTGTCAGCGGCCGAAATAAGCCGCGTTTGGCCGCCAACCCACTCGCCGCCACTTCCTCAACCGTCGCCGGAAAGCTGCGGTTGAAGCTGTTCGCTTTTTGCGACACGAAACCGATTCGATGCCATTCGCGAAACGATTCAATCGGCTCGCCGAACAAAAAAATGCGGCCGCTGTTCGGTTTTAACAAGCCGAGCACACATTTGAGCAGCGTCGATTTTCCCGAGCCGTTCGGGCCGACCAATCCTAAAAATGCCCCTTTCGGCACCGTTAAACTAACATGCTCAAGCACGTTCTCGTTTTCATAGCGGAACGACACATCCTCAATTTGCACAACAAGCCCATTTTCCATGGCGGTTCTCCCTTGCTAATTCAGAATCATTCCGATTTGCTTCACTATGCAAGTATACCCCACCATCCGCGTTTTGTAAACCTCAATGAATCGCTGATTTAAAGCGGGCGCCGCGCACTTCATGCGTCGGCATAATGGTGATGAACGCATCCGGGTCGATTTCATTGACGATCGATTTTAGTTTTGTCACTTCCAAGCGCGTGACGACTGCATAAATGATTTCCTTTTGCTCGTCCGTATATCCGCCTTTGCCGAGCAATTTCGTCGTCCCGCGGCCGAGCCGGTGCAAAATGGCGTCGGAAATTTCCTCATAATGATCGGTCACAATAAAGGCCGCCCGCGTCTCGTCAAGCCCTTCAATGACCGCATCGATCGTTTTTGAGGCGATGTAGTACGTCATCACCGAATACATGGCTGGCTCGAGGCCAAACACAAACGCCGCCCAGCCAAAAATAAAAACGTTGACAAACATGACAAACTCGCCGACCGAAAACGGGATTCTTTTCGTCATCAAAATCCCCAAAATTTCCGTCCCATCGAGCGATCCGCCATGACGGATGACCAATCCGACGCCAAGACCGAGCGACAACCCGCCAAAAACGGTGGCTAAAATCGGCTCGGTCGTCAGCGGGGAAAGATGGTGAAACAGCCGTTCGGTGACGCCGAGGATCACGACGCCTAAAATCGTTGACAGCATGAACGTTTTTCCGATTTGCTTGTAGCCGAAATACATGAACGGGGCGTTTAAGAGGATGACGAGCGTGGCGAAATTGAGCAGCCGCCATTCGTCCGGAGTCAAGTAGTCCAGAATCAGCGATATGCCAATGATGCCGCCGTCGATCATTTTGTTCGGAACGAGCAGCCGCTCGATGGCAAACGCCGCCAAAGAGGCGCCGATGGCGATCATCAACACCCGATACAACACATGGCCTAGCGGTTCTTTTTTATGCTGTTTTGGCACCAAACTACCACCCTTTCCCTTTTTGTTTTTTCTATTATACCATACACGCCTTTTCCATTCACGTCATATGATGGAACAGAAGCAAGGAGGCGGCTGCGATGAACATTTACCAACAGCTTGTCAAGCAAAAATT
Organism: Geobacillus sp. YHL; assembly: GCF_022341265.1. Taxonomy (NCBI): domain Bacteria; kingdom Bacillati; phylum Bacillota; class Bacilli; order Caryophanales; family Anoxybacillaceae; genus Geobacillus; species Geobacillus sp. YHL. The sequence continues at coordinate 433,760 of NZ_JAEIGB010000001.1, read as the reverse complement.
AAAAACGATCACCCCGGAAGAACTCGTTGCGTACAGCCGAGAGTACGGCTTGCCCATCACGACAAGCCAAGCGAAACAAATTCTTCATCTCGCCCGGACGAACGACATTAACGTCTTTGACCCCGAGGAGCGGAAAAAATGGGTGCGAGAGTTAGCGAAAATCACCTCGCCGGACATCGCTCGAAAAGCGAACGAGCTATTTTTGAAATTCGTGCAAAAAAAATAAAAGGGCGCATAGCCCTTTTCTCATTCCGCCCCAGCGTTGATTTTTTCAAGCAACTGGTCATCGAACGACTGCGCCCGCAGCATGGCGATTTCGTGCTTGTACGGTGGTTTTTTGTTGTGTTTGTCCTCGCCCACGTATGGGGTTTCTAAAATTTTCGGAATATCCTCAAGCTGCGGGTGATGGACGATATAGTTGAGCGCAGCAAACCCGATATGGCCGAAACCGATGTTTTCATGGCGGTCTTTCCGGCTGCCGCGCGGGTTTTTGCTGTCGTTGATGTGCAGTACTTTCAGCCGCCCGAGACCGATGATCCGGTCAAACTCCTCAAGGACGCCGTCAAAATCGTTGACGATGTCATAGCCGGCGTCATGCGTATGGCATGTATCAAAGCAAACGGACAGCTTATCATTATAGGCGACGCCGTCGATAATGTACGCGAGCTCCTCAAACGTCCGCCCGCATTCCGACCCTTTGCCGGCCATCGTTTCTAGGGCGATTTGCACGTTCTGTTCGCGCGTCAACACTTCATTCAGTCCACGAATAATTTGGCGAAGTCCGGCTTCCACCCCTGCGCCGACGTGAGCGCCTGGATGGAGCACAAGCTGTTTGGCTCCAATGGCTTCCGTCCGCTCGATTTCCGCGCGCAAAAAGTCGACGCCCAGCGAAAACGTATCGAGATTGGTCGTATTGCCGATATTGATGATATACGGGGCGTGGACGACAATCTCTTCGATGCCGTGCGCTTGCATATGCTGGCGCCCGGCTTCGATGTTGAGCTCTTCAATCGACTTGCGCTTTGTGTTTTGCGGCGCCCCGGTGTAAATCATAAACGTGTTCGCTCCGTAGGAGGCCGCTTCCTCGCTGGCGGCCAGCAGCATTTTCTTTCCGCTCATGGAAACATGTGAACCGATTTTTAACATGTTCTTCTCTCCCTTTTCTTTGCGTTAAAGGCGGACGGCGATTATGATTTTTTGAAGCGGCCAAGCCGCTTTTTCTTCTTCTCCAGCTCCGCGCGCAACTTTTTTTTGTAGCCCGGCTTCACCTGCTTCGTTTTTTTCAGTTTGGCGAAAAGCAGCGCCAGTTCGTCATCCTTTTCGCCCGCCCGCTTGCTCCGCCGGTTCCACGGCGGCAGCTCCTTCCATTCGCCGCGCACGAGATCACGGTGGACAAACGAAATTCCCATTTTTTCCAACCGGGCAATCGCATCTTGGTCAGACGGCTCGTAAATCGTCGCCGCAATGCCGCTATAGCCAGCGCGCGCCGTCCGTCCGGCCCGGTGAATATAAAACTGCAGATCATCAGGCAACTCGTAGTTGATGACATGACTGACGCCTTCAATATCGATGCCGCGCGCCGCCAAATCGGTCGCGACGACATATTGAAACTCCAAATCGCGGATAAGATTCATCATCTTTCTCCGCTCGCGCGGCGTCAAATCGCCGTGCAGCACGCCGACTTTCAACCCTTGCTCAGCGAGACGGTCGGCGACCTCGTCAGCCATTTTCCTTGTGTTGACAAATACGATGGCCAAATACGGGTTGTAGCTGAGGAGCACATCACGGAGCAGTTTTGTTTTCTCGCGTCCACGCAGCGGGATGAGCACATGTTCGATGTTTTGGTTCGCCGTCCGCTTCGGGTCGACGTGGACAAAGGTCGGGTTTTCCATATATTTTTTCAAAAACGGCTTCAGCTTTTCCGGAATCGTCGCTGAAAAGACGAGCATTTGCAAGTCTTTCGGCATCCGGGCGGCGATTTGGTCGACATCAGTGATAAAGCCCATATCGAGCATCAAGTCAGCTTCATCGACGACAAGGATGTGGGCCGTATGCACATCAAGCGCCTGCTCGCGAATGAAATCGTTGATGCGCCCCGGCGTGCCGATGACAATATGCGGCTGCACGTTGAGCTTTTCGAGCGCTTTTTGCTTATCCGTCCCGCCGATCAAGCAACGGGCGACGATCATCCGATCTTTCGGGCAAAACTTCGTAATTTTCAGCGTTTCGTGATAAATTTGCGTCGCTAACTCGCGCGTCGGCGCCGTGATGACGGCTTGCACTTCGGCGCGTTCCGGCTTGATTTTTTCAATGATCGGCAATAAGTACGCATGTGTTTTTCCCGTTCCGGTTTGCGATTGGCCGACCATGCTTTCGCCGCGCAGCGCCCCCGGAATGATGCGCTCTTGAATTTCCGTCGGTTTATAAAAACGAAGCGTCTTGATCGCTTCGATGATAAACGGCTGAAATGAAAAACGAGTGAACTGCGTTTCTGTCATCAAGCACCACTCCCTTCTATGAAATAAATGCAACTGGAAGGTTTCCCATCTCGTTGGCCCAAAAGCGTGCCGTCTATTTTTCCGACTGTCGGCGGCAAGCTTTGACGCGACGGAAGACGGAACAACCAACCGTTTCACAAATCCATGCATCGGTCTGGAAGCGGTATGGTTCGATCACCCGACAGTCGATCAAATACTGGCTGGCTCCATAAAAAAGCGTAAACGTGAACATTTTAAATGGCATATGGGCACCGCTTCGTCCGCTTCATCATTATAGCGAATCGCTGCCCCCTGCCGCAACTAAAGACGATCCTGCAACAAACCTTTCCCGCCTTGCCCGCATATTGTAGAAAGGAGGACATTCGTTCATCCGCACGACCGAAAGGAGGAAGCTGCTATGAGATACAGTCGGCCCCCGATGATGCCTTCTCCGTTTGCCGGAAGGCCGCCATCCCCGTTCGCCCGCATGCCGGCGCCGCCTTTTGGCCCCAGCGGCCCCGGCGGCTTCTTGGCCCGCTTGTTTTCGCGCGGGCAGCCGCCGGCTGCTGCATCGTCTCCGTGGGGGCTGCCGTTGCTGTCCAACGCCGCTAACACCGCCGCATCCAACACGGGCGGCGGCTTGGTTGGCATGTTAAACAACGTGCAAAAAATGCTTGGCATCGCACAAAACGTCATGCCGATGGTGCAACAGTATGGACCGCTCATCCGCAATCTTCCGGCGATGATCCGCATTTTCCGCGAGTTGAAACCGGCCGATGAAGGGGAAGGCGAAACAACGTCGGAAAGCGCACCGGCCAACGAAACGAAACAAAAGCCGGCCGCCAAGGCGCCAAAAAAACGCTCCGTTCCGCAGGCAAAGCGCGAAGAGCCGCAAGAAAAAGAAGCACCGGCCGCCCCGAAGCCTTCCAAGCCGAAACTGTATATCTAGTTTCTTTCCCCGCCCTAGCGCACCCGCTGTTTAGGGCGGTTATTCTTTGTCTTCTCCCCGGTGCTCCGATATAATGGAAGGTGAACAACCGCCGCACAACCGGCGGCAGGGAGGGAATATGATGGAAGTGATTAAAATTACCCCGCGCGGGTATTGCTACGGGGTGGTCGATGCAATGGTCATCGCCCGCAACGCGGCGTTGGACCCATCTTTGCCGCGTCCGATTTACATTCTCGGCATGATCGTCCATAATAAGCACGTCACGGACGCGTTTGCCGAAGAAGGCATCATCACGCTCGATGGAGAAAATCGTTTGGAAATTTTGGAAAAAATCGACCAGGGCACCGTCATTTTCACCGCCCACGGCGTCTCACCGGAAGTAAAAAAACGAGCGCTCGAAAAGGGACTTGTCACGATTGATGCGACATGCCCCGATGTGACAAAAACGCATCGGCTCATCGAACAAAAGCTCGCCGATGGCTACGATATCATCTATATCGGCAAAAAAGGACATCCGGAACCGGAAGGAGCGGTCGGCATCAATCCGGAAAGAATCCATCTTGTGGAAACCATTGATGATGTCGAACGGCTGTCCATTCACAATGAGCGCATCATGGTGACGAACCAAACGACGATGAGCCAATGGGACGTCGCCGACATCATGGCGAAAGTGAAAGAAAAATACCCGCACGTGGAAATGCATAAAGAAATTTGCCTGGCCACCCAGCTTCGACAAGAGGCGGTCGCTGAGCAGGCGAAGGAAGCCGATGTGACGATCGTCGTCGGCGACCCGCGCAGCAACAACTCGAACCGCCTCGCCCAAGTATCGGAAGAGATCGCCGGCACGAAGGCGTATCGCGTCGCTGATGTGACGGAAATCGACATCAACTGGATTAAAGATGCGAAAAAAGTCGCTGTCACCGCCGGCGCTTCCACCCCGACGCCGATTACGAAAGAAGTGATCGACTTTTTGGAGCAGTTTGACCCGAACGACCCATCGACATGGAAGAGGGAACGGAAAGTGCCGCTGCAAAAAATCTTGCCGAAAGTGAAAACAAAGAAAGAAGAGTGACGGTTGTTTCATCCATAAAGAGAGGCTGTCTTGGACAAACGGTTGAACCGCTCATCCAGGACAGCCTTTTTCGTTGGCCGTTCATACGAACTGAAACGGATCAGTATGGACGCTGGAAGCAACCACTTCTGCCTCCCATTGACGTTTCGAGAGCTCAGTGATTAAGTATCGGGCTACGCCTTCTTTCATGATTTTTTCTACATTATGTCCCGGATCAATGATGTGAAGGCCGAGCGCTTGGGCGTCATGGGCGGTGTGGTAATACACATCCCCTGTCACGTATACGTCCGCCCCGGCCGATGCGGCGGCAGCGACAAACTTATTCCCATCCCCGCCAATCACCGCGACCGTTTGCACGAGATCATCCAGCCGGCCAACGACGCGCACCGCCGGAACGGAAAACGCCGTTTTCACCTGCTCGGCAAAAGCGCCAAGCGTCACCGGCTGCGGCAGCCGGCCAATGCGCCCGAGCCCGAAGCGGCGGCCTTCATTGTCAAGCGGATAGATATCATAGGCCACTTCCTCATACGGATGAACAGCCAGCATCGCCTGAATCGCTTCCCGTTCAAGAGAGGCCGGCACGATCGTTTCGATGCGCACTTCCTCAACTTCCTCGAGCCGCCCTTGCTCGCCGATGAACGGCCGCGCCCCTTCGTGCGGCAAAAACGTGCCGACGCCGCGGCTGTTGAACGTGCAATGGCTGTAGCGGCCGATATGCCCGGCGCCGGCATCGCCTAAGGCCTTCCGCACCACCTCAGCATGCGTCACCGGCACATAAACAACGAGCTTTTTCAACGGTTCGGTATACGTCGGCACAAGCACAGCCGTATCGTTTAAGCCGAGCGCCTCGGCAAGCCAATCGTTCAGACCGCCATCGGCCACATCCAAATTCGTATGGGCGGCGTACACCGCAATGTCATGCTTGATGCACGCGGCGATCATCCGCCCGTGCCCATCATCAGTCAGCAATTGCTTCAGCGGGCGGTACAGCGGCGGGTGGTGGGCGATGATTAAATCCACTTGCTGATCGATCGCTTCGACAACGACATCTTCGAGCACATCAAGAGCGATCATCACTTTTTTGACCGGCTTGTTTAGCGTCCCGATTTGCAGACCGATCCGATCCCCTTCCATCGCCAACTGTTTCGGAGCAAGCTGCTCAAGAAGCTGAATGATTTCATAGCCGTACGGAACGCGGCTCATAACAACGCCTCCTCCACCAATTGAACTTTTCTCTCCAGTTCACGCTTTTTCCGCTCAGCCGCTTCACTTTGCCCTTTGGCCGTCAAATCAGCGATGATCCGTTTCCAATTTTCAATCTCGCGCTTCCACTTTTCGCGGAACACCTCGCTGTTTTCCCGGCGCAAAAACGGTCCAAGGAGCAGCTCCGCCTCAAGATGTCGGTAAGGCCGTCGGGGGGCGCCAGGCTCGGCGACGAGTACTTCATAAATTTGCCCATCTTCTTTCAAAATGCGCTCAGCCACGAGCTCCCACCCATGATCAAGAAGCCAACGGCGAACAAGTTCCGCACCGATGTTCGGTTGCAAAATGAGCCGTTTGACACCGGCAAGCTTTTCCTTTCCGTCGCCCAAAATGCGGGCGATAAGCGCCCCACCCATGCCGGCGATCGTGATGCAGTCCGCCTCCCCCGAGGCAAGGACCGAAAGCCCATCCCCTTTGCGCACGGAAATGAGATGAGAAAGCCCGGACTTCTCGACTTGCTGCTGCGCTAGGCGGAACGGTCCGTCCGCCACCTCGCCGGCAATGGCTTTTGATGCGCAGCCGTGCAAGCAGGCATAGCAAGGCAAATACGCATGATCCGACCCGATGTCAGCAAGCACCGCCCCTTTTGGAATGAATGAGGCGACCGTTTCCAGCCGTTTCGACAGGCGAAATTCGTTCATAGCATCGCAATGGCAACCAACCTTCCGCCACCTGCAGCGCGAAGGCGGTTCGCCTTCCCCTCCTTTCCTCTCCAACACCGCGCGCCTCTATTGTACTAAACAAAACATCCCCTTGCCAAAAAGCAAAGGGATGTTCACCATCCATTATTTTAAACCGGCGAGCCATTTCGCCATGGCATCGGCTTTATCCGCCGGCACAAGCCCTGGCGGCATGTTGCCGCGCCCGTGTTGGATGACGTCTTTAATTTGGTCCATCGACAGCCGTTGCCCGACCCCTTTCAACGATGGACCGACGCCGCCTTCATAGTTTTGGCCGTGACAGCCAGAACACGTTTGTTGGTAAAACTGTTCTGGGTTGAATTCGGCCGTTTGTTCCGTTTTTTCGCCGCCTTTTTTCTCTTTGGCCATTTCCTTCGCATCGCCTAGCCCTTTAAACGACAAGACGAACGTCAGCACAATCCCGAATGCCATGATGATGAAAAACGGGATGAGCGGATTGCGGTTCATCTCTTTTACCTCCCTTATGTATAATGAAGAACGCTGCAAACAATTTTATTTTACTGTAAATAATGGACAAGGAAAAGCCCTAAGTTGCCGAAAAGGCAACAACACGCCTCAGCGCCACCAGATGGCGGCGGTTACAAGCAACGCCCCGCTGACAGCGGCGAGCGAAAAGTAGCGAAGGTGAAGCAGGCGGCCGACAACAAACCAGAGAACACAGTTTCCGAGCACGACAGCTACTAGCGCACCCGTTTGCCTGGGAAAATACCGATCAACCTCAAGAATGGATGCCATAAGCAAAATCCAGGCGCTTCCGATGAGCGGAAAGTGAAGGAGCTCTCGCTTGTTCCGCCACCGCCAACAAAAGAACAAGCAGGCAGCCAAAAATAGGGCGAAAAGGAGCGTTTGCAAAACGAATGACAATTCAGTAAAATAAATGACAAGAGCAGCGGCTGGAAGCAATAAACAGAGACCAGCGGCGAGCGCGCTGCGCCACCGTCGTCCGTGCGAACGGGCGTCTCCTTCCGTGTACAACGCGAGCAAATAGTCGCAATAATGTTCCGGCAGAAGGCGCGAACGTTTCCAATATTCGATTTCTTGGATGATCGTTTCCCGTCGTTGCCGATTCATAGATAGACCACCTTTCCCATAAAGAAAGAAAAAATAGTTTACTTCCGAAGAAGTAAACTATCGAACAAAACGGTCACTCTAAAAAGTCTTTCAGCCGTTTGCTGCGGCTTGGATGGCGCAGCTTGCGCAACGCTTTGGCTTCAATTTGACGGATGCGTTCGCGCGTCACGCCGAACACTTTGCCGACTTCTTCGAGCGTCCGCGTCCGTCCGTCGTCAAGCCCGAAGCGGAGACGCAGCACATTTTCCTCGCGATCCGTCAGCGTATCAAGCACATCTTCGAGCTGCTCTTTCAACAGCTCGTAAGCAGCGTGCTCGGATGGCGATGTCGCGTCTTGGTCTTCGATGAAATCGCCAAGATGCGAGTCATCTTCCTCGCCGATCGGCGTCTCGAGCGACACCGGTTCTTGGGCGATTTTCAAAATTTCCCGCACTTTTTCCGGTGTCAAATCCATTTCCTCGGCGATTTCTTCCGGCGTTGGTTCGCGCCCGAGGTCTTGGAGCAATTGCCGTTGGACGCGGATCAGTTTATTGATCGTTTCGACCATATGAACCGGGATGCGGATCGTCCGCGCCTGATCGGCGATCGCCCTTGTGATGGCTTGGCGGATCCACCAGGTCGCGTACGTGCTGAACTTGTAGCCTTTCCGATAGTCAAACTTTTCGACCGCCTTGATCAGCCCCATGTTCCCTTCTTGAATCAAATCAAGAAAGAGCATGCCGCGGCCGACATACCGTTTGGCGATGCTGACGACGAGGCGGAGGTTCGCTTCCGTCAGCCGGCGTTTCGCTTCTTCATCGCCTTGCTCGATCCGTTTCGCCAGCTCGATTTCTTCTTCCGCCGACAACAGCGGCACGCGGCCGATCTCCTTCAAGTACATGCGCACCGGGTCATTGATTTTGACGCCGGGAGGAACGGACAAGTCATTTAAGTCGAATTCTTCCTCTTTGGCCAAGTCGTCGATGTCCGGATCGGCTTCAAGGTCGGATTCGCTGATCACTTCAATGCCCTGCTCAGCGAGGTATTCATAATACTCATCCATCTGGTCGGAGTCCAAATCAAAGCCAGACAACCGCTCAGCGATTTCCTCATAGGTGAGGATCCCCCGCTTTTTGCCGAGCTCAGCGAGTTGCTCTTTCACTTGTTCAAGCGATTCGCCGGCAGCTTCAGCCTGCTTTGATTGGGCTGGTTTTTCAGCCATTTCATTACCTCCTTTAAAAACTCATACCACCATGTTATGAAGAAGATAACATTTTTTTCATCTCAATCATCTCTTTCGCGATGCGGGCGGCCGTCAAAAAGTCTTTTCTTCGCTCCGCTTCCGTCTTTTCTTGCTCTTTTTCCTTTAGCATTAACCATTTCGGGTGATTCAACACATGCCGGATGCAATCGGCAAGCTCCCGATCGGAAACGTCGTCTGCGACCAACAAAAGCGACAGCTCGCTCGCCAGCGTCCGCAACTCGCCGGGAAGCCGAGACATGAGCGCGCTGGGGTCGGCTTCATGCCCCTCTTCGTAAAAGGCGTAAATGTAAGCAGCCAACGCCCGATGCTCTTCGATATTAAATCGGCCGCCGACCTGCTCCTGAACGATGAACGCCACATCGCGGCTCCGCATCATATGGGCAAGCAGCAACCGCTCGGCATTTTGAAAGGCCGGAAGCAATTTTTTCGTCAATGCCGGCCGGACCGGTTTTCCGCCGTCATTCACCTGCGGCTTTGGCTGTTCCGGCTTGGAGCGGGACAACTGTTCGTAAAGCGCGGAGAGCGACAACGAAAACTCATCCGCAAGCTGGCGCATATAATAATCTTTTTCCACCGGGCTCGACAGCTTGCTGATTTCTCGGAGCGCTTCCTCGATATAACGGAGCCGGTCGCCTTCTTCCTGCAAATTTTTTCCCCGCCGCAAACGATCCATTTTAAACGCCATGAGCGGCCGGGCGGCGGCGATCTCTTCGGCAAAACGGTCGGCGCCGCAAGTGCGTATATATTCATCTGGATCCAGCCCGTCCGGGAGCAACGCTACCTTCACGCGGCACCCGAACGCGCTCAATTGTTCGGCGGCGCGCCAGGCGGCTTCCGTTCCGGCGCTGTCGCCGTCATAGCAAATCGTGACCGTTTCCGCATGGCGGCGCAAAATGCGTGCCTGCTCCTCGGTCAGCGACGTTCCCATCGTTGCCACCACATAGTCAACGCCGGCCTGCACGGCAGAGATGACATCGGCAAATCCTTCAACGAGCAGCGCCTCTTGACGCTTGCGGATTGACACGCGCGCCTCGTGAAAAAAATACAAAAGCGTGCCTTTGCGGAAAATCGGCGTTTCTGGGCTGTTCATGTACTTTGGTTGCCCGTCGCCGAGCAGACGGCCGGAAAAACCAACCGTCTCGCCGCGATGATCATGGATCGGAAACATAATCCGATTCCGGAAGCGGTCGACGTATCGCCCGTCTTCTTTTTTCACCAACAAGCCCGCCTTTTCCATCAACACCAACGGAAACGAACGGCTCTCCAGCAACCTGACGGCGGCATCAGGGACATCCGGCGCATAGCCGATTTCAAATCGGTCGATCGTTTCTTTTGTCCACCCGCGCACCTGCAAATAATCGAGCGCGGCTTGTCCTTCTTTTGTATGGACAAGCAAATGATGGTAAAATCGTTTCAACAACGTGTGTGCTTCGACCATCGCCTTCGCCTCGTCGGCCCGGCTGCCATCACTCCCGCGGCTGTCCAGCTCATAGGCGGACAAGTCGATCCCTGCTTTGGCCGCAAGACGTTTCGCCGCTTCCACAAACGGAATGCCTTCGATATCCATTAAAAACGTAAAGGCATTCCCCCCTGCCCCGCAGCCGAAGCAGTGGAAAATTTGCTTTTCTGGGGAAACGGAAAACGATGGCGTCTTTTCTCCATGAAACGGGCATAAGCCAAAATAGTTGCGGCCTTGCTTTTTCAACTGGACGTATTCGCCAATGACGTCAACGATGTCAACGCCGCGGCGGATGGCTTCAATCGTTTCCTCGGGAATGCGATGTCCCATACGAACAACCCCGTATCGTATTTATTCTCGGCAGCAAGCCGATTTTCCTTTCCATTTCGACAAATTTTTTCAAAACGTTCGTTTCGCCCCCTTGCCCGTAAAGTCGGCTGGCTTGATCATCCGCTTCCCGCCCCTCAGCCCGCCGTCTGGACAAAGATTCATCAGAGCGGTGCATCTCGAAGATGCGCTTCGGTATATTATATTTCAGCAAGAAAAAGAAAATTTCACTTTTTTCTTGATGATCTTATGCAGCAGATGACCGCGCTCTCAAAGCAAGGGTTGCTTTACACCCCCTATTATTCTACACCATCGCAAAAAAATCCTGCTTTTTTGCCGAATGATTGACAACTTTGTCGAAAATCTTTTTTTCGTTCTTCTTGACAAGCGGCTATAAATAGTTTACTCGTCTCATGGCCGCTCTAAACCTATATAGGTCATTTTTCTCGCAATTTTTTATTATAATATAAATCGCGGCAATATGCCATAAGAAAACGCACGACTCCAAATCAAGAAATCGTGCGGATGAGGCGAAGCTAGCGCTTCAACTTTTTCATAATGATGCTCGCCGTCTCTTCGACCGCCTTGTTCGTCACATCGATGACGTCGCAGCCGATTTTTTTCACGACTTCATCAAAATAAGCGAGCTCCTCTTTGATTCGATCCATATTGGCGTAAATCGCCTGGTCGTTCAGGCCGAGCGATTTCAGCCGCTCGCGGCGGATCGAAAGCAGTTTATCCGGACTGATTTTCAAGCCGAAGCATTTCCCCGGACCGACTCGAAACAGCTGCTCCGGCGGCTCGACCTCTGGAACGATCGGCACATTCGCCACTTTCAGCCGCTTATGCGCCAAATATTGCGACAGCGGTGTTTTCGATGTGCGCGATACGCCGATGAGCACGATATCGGCGCGCAAAATGCCGCGCGGGTCGCGCCCGTCATCGTATTTGACGGCAAATTCGATCGCTTCAATCTTTTTGAAGTAATCTTCGTCAAGTACGCGCACTTGACCCGGCTCATATCTTGGCGTCAGCTGGAACAAATTGCTCATCTTTTCAATGAGCGGACCGATGATATCGTATGCGACGACCCCTTCGCGCGCCGCTTCGGCGAGCAAGAATTCCCGCATCTCCGGAACGACGAGCGTAAACGCGATAATGGCGCGGTTCATTTTCGCTAAAGCGACGACTTCAGCCAATGTCGTTTTATCTTCCACATACGGGACGCGTTTCACTTGAATCGGCGAGGCGTGAAACTGGCTGGCCGCCGCTTTGACGACAAGCTCGGCCGTTTCCCCGCCGGAATCGGATACGACGTAAACAAGGCGCTGGTTCATTCTTCTCCTCCTTTGTTTGGATTTAGTCCTCTTTGGCTAGCGACACGAATGCTTTCGTTATATTCGTTTTCGTAATACGGCCGATCACTTCATATCCTTTCTCCGTTTTGCGCACGACCGGCATGGCATCGATCTGTTTTTCAATCAGCTGTTCAGCCACGTCAATGAGCGGGTCGTCCTTGTAGCAAACGGCGATGTTCGGCATCCGCGTCATAATAATATTGACCGGGATCGCCGTCAGTTCCTGCTTGCCGAGGCTTGCGCGCAACAAATCTTTGCGCGACAAAACGCCCGCAAGCAACGACTCGTCATCGACGACAAACAGCGTGCCGACGTCCTCTAGAAACATTGTGACGATCGCATCATAGACGCTCACATTCTCATTGACGACAACCGGAATCGATTGGTAATCCTCGACTTTCATCTTTTTCATTTTATCGGCGAACAGCTGCTTGCCGGTTTTTCCCGTATAGAAATAGCCGACGCGCGGCCGTGCTTCCAAGTAGCCAGCCATCGTCAAGATGGCCAAATCCGGCCGCAGCGTCGCCCTCGTTAAGTTCAGTTTCTCAGCGATGCTTTCTCCGGTGATCGGCCCGTAGTCTTTCACAATTTGCAAAATCTGCTCTTGGCGTTTATTTAGTTCGATCGTCGTTCACCACCTTGCCAAAAAAGGTCCCACACGCTATCACTCTCATTTATATTATACTACACGCCCCATTCACAATGAAAATGATGCTCCTTGCCCTCCGTCGGGGCTGAGCTTGTCTTTCAGTTCACCGATTTGCTGCAAAAAACGCTTCGTCTTCAGCGACAGGCCGGCATATTCATCATAATAGGCGGACAATACGGCGCCCAGCTCCATCTTTGTGCTTTCTTTCACCGATATGGATCCAAGCCGAGCAAGATCGATATGAAAAAAGAGGCGCAACAGCCGGACGGAAGCCGAAGAGAGCGGGAACCGATGGGGATCGGACGCCTCGCAGCGATGGCAAAGGAAGCCCGCCTCCTTGACGGAAAACGAGAAGCGCCCCTCCGTCGCCCCGCAGCGGGCACAACGGTCCAGCACCGGCGGAATGCCAAGCACTGCAAGCATTTTCATTTCGTAAATGAACGTCAAAATCTCTAAATCGCGGCCTTCGCTCATATATTGTAGTGTCTGCAAAAGAAGCTCAAACAAGTACGGATTGCGCTTTTGCTCTTCCGTGCTTTTGTCGGTGAGCTCTACAATATACACCGCATAGGCGGCGGCAAACAAATCTTCGCGCAGCGCCCGCATCGAGTCGATGAGCTCTCCCTGGTGAAGAACGCCGACGCCGCGGCTGCGGCGGATGACATAATGGCCATATGAGAGCGGCTGCGTAACAGCAGAAAGGCGGCTGCTTGGCTTTTTCGCTCCCCTTGCCATCGCAGCCACCTTTCCCCATTCTCGGGTAAACAATGTGACAATTTTATTTGTTTCGCCATAATCGACCGTCCGCATGACGATCGCTTCACACGTTTCGAACATCCCATCACCACCGCTTCTACCAACAACGATGCTACGAGATCGGCTGGTCGATTTCTTTCTGTTCAGCGTTTTGCTCTTCACCGCCAAACTGTTGCTCTCGTTCCAACTCTTTAAATAGGAGGTACGTGTCGATATTGCCTGTTTGGCTAAACAACTTCCACGTAAACTCAAGCATGGAATGACACCTCTTTCCGCCTGCAGGCATTGCGTATTGGTGGTTTACCTATAGGTTGGCTCAGGCAAAAACGGTTTATGTCGCGTAAAATTTTCTAACCGTCAATACTCGTCTTCACGGAACCCGAAATCACGCAGCTGCGAAAGGCGGTTGCGCCAGTCTTTTTGCACTTTGACCCACAGTTCCAAAAACACTCTTGACCCAAGCAGCGCTTCGATGTCAGCGCGCGCCCGCTGTCCGATTTCCTTCAGCATCCGGCCTTGCTTGCCGATGATGATTCCTTTTTGCGAATCGCGCTCCACAACGATCACCGCGCTAATATACACCGTTGGCGACCCTTCTCGCCGCTCGATGCGTTCGACGACGACAGCAATCGAGTGCGGAACTTCCTCGCGCGTTAAGTGAAGCGCTTTCTCGCGAATGAGCTCGGCGATGATAAACTGCTCCGGATGGTCAGTAATCTGGTCCGGCGGATAATATTGCGGCCCTTCCGGCAGCCGCTCTTTAATTTGCTCAAGCAGGCGGTCGACATTGTTCCCTTCAAGCGCCGAAATCGGCACGATTTCAGCAAACGGGTACAAATCTTTGTATCGGTCAATGAGCGGCAGCAATTCATCCGGATGGACGCGGTCGATCTTATTGATGACTAAAAACACCGGGGTGTCCACTTCTTTCAGCCGTTCGATGATGAACGCCTCACCGCGCCCAAATCCTTCCTCGGCATTGACCATAAACAAAATCAAATCCACTTCGCGAAGCGCATTGAGCGCCACTTTCATCATAAAGTCGCCGAGCTTATGCTTCGGTTTGTGCACCCCAGGCGTGTCGATAAAGATGATTTGCGCGTCATCGTCCGTGTACACGCCTTGAATCTTATTGCGCGTCGTTTGCGGTTTATCGCTCATAATCGCGATTTTTTGCCCGATGACGCGGTTTAAAAACGTCGACTTTCCTACGTTTGGTCTTCCGATAATGGCAACAAATCCTGATTTGTATCCTTCTTTACGCATGCAAATCCTCCGCTGAAAAAGCTTCTGGCAGCAATTCGCTGACTGTCATGACTTTCACATCGCCTTTGAGGTTGGCTAAAATGACTTTCATATCGCCGTGGCAAAGTTCGGCGATCACTTGGCGGCATGCGCCGCACGGCGGCACCGGGCGGGGAGTGTCGGCGATGACCGCAAGAGCAGTGAACTCCTTCTCCCCTTCCGAATATGCCTTAAACAACGCGGTCCGCTCCGCACAATTGCACACGCTGTAGGCGGCGTTTTCAATGTTGCAGCCGCGGTACACACTGCCGCCTTTCGTCAACAGCGCGGCGCCGACTGGAAACTTCGAGTACGGCACGTAGGCGAGTTCGCGCGCTTTTTTCGCTTCGACAATGAGCTGCTCAATCTCCACGAGTTGACTCTTCCTTTCCTGCAAGCAAACGCTGCTTTCTTTTATTTTACAAAAAAACGCCATCCATTTCATCATTTGAAATCAAAATGTAACAGAAAAATTCGAATTTTCTCTCTCATTCGTTTAGCGAAGATGCGGCCAAAACAGCAAAATGCCGATCACAACCGCAAATCCGGCCGCCGCGAGCACCGCCGCGGCAGCGATGTCTTTCGCCGCTTTCGCCAACGGATGAAACTCACCCGTCGCCAAATCGACGGCGCGCTCAATAGCCGTGTTGACAAGCTCAAGCGCAATGACCGCGCCGACCGCCATGAGCAGCACGATCCACTCCCAGCGCGACAGCCCAACGACCCACCCGGCGGCAAAGACGACAACAGCGGCCGCCAAGTGGAAGCGCAAATGAGCTTCCTCTTTCACCGCCGCCTTCATTCCCGCCCACGCCCAAGCAAACCGGTCTCGCTCTCGTTTGCCGCGCATTATCTTGTCAACCCGAACCTCGCCAAGATGTCTTCCTGCTTGGCGAACATGACGCGCTCTTCCTCTTCTGTCCCATGATCGTAACCAAGCAGGTGCAAGAAACCGTGCACAGCCAAAAACCCGAGCTCGCGCATGAACGAATGTCCATAGGCTGCCGCCTGCTCTTTTGCCTTCGGAATCGAAATGACGATATCGCCGAGCACCGGCGGCATATCAGCGCCGACGATGTGAACCTCTTCTTCCCCTTCCTCCTCAAGAGCAAACGAAAGCACATCGGTCGGCGCATCTTTGCCGCGATAGTCGCGATTCATCGCGCGGATGCGTTCGTTGTCCACAAATGTGACGCTCACCTCCGCCCCGTCCGGCACGTTTTCAAGGGCCGCCGCCTCGGCGAGCAGCCGCTCGATCGTCTCGATTTGCTCAGCGGTCACCTCGTTCGTTTCATCTAGAAAATCAATGTGAATGGTCATGCATGCTTCACCTTTTCCTTTCGTACTTCTGGGTATTCGATGCGCGAATGGAAGACGCCGTTTAAAGTCTCGCAAAGCGAACGGGCGACGAGTTCCAACTCCTTCAGCGTAATGTCGCACTCGTTCAGCTGGTTGTCCTGCAAGCGATCAGCGATGATCGACCGGACGATCTTCTCGATTTTTTCCTGCGACGGGTTGGATAGCGAGCGAACAGCCGCTTCGACGCTGTCGGCGATGTTGATGACCGCCGCTTCTTTCGTCTGCGGCTTCGGCCCGGGATAACGAAACTCCGCTTCCGAGACAAACTCGGTTTGCTCGCGCGCCTTATGATAAAAATACTTCAGCAGCGTCGTGCCGTGGTGCTGTTCGGCGATGTCGATGA
This sequence comes from Geobacillus sp. YHL, assembly GCF_022341265.1. Lineage (NCBI taxonomy): Bacteria > Bacillati > Bacillota > Bacilli > Caryophanales > Anoxybacillaceae > Geobacillus > Geobacillus sp. YHL. The sequence goes on along the minus strand of NZ_JAEIGB010000001.1, from coordinate 417,449 downwards.
TCTCCTTCGGCAGCCGGTGCTTGCGCAGCAAAGCGACGCCGTCGGCGACATGGGCGATAATAATATTTTTGCTCAACTGCGGCGACAAATGGTCATGCGGATTGCCGCCTATTTGATTTTCGATGAAATAGCGCGGCCGCTTCGTCTTGCCGATGTCATGGTAGTAGCAGGCGACGCGCGCCAGCAAGCCGTCGGCGCCGATCGCCTCGCACGCCGCTTCGGCCAAATTGGCGACCATAATGCTATGATGGTACGTCCCCGGCGCTTCAGTGAGCAACTTGCGCAAGAGCGGATGGTTCGGATTGGACAGTTCAATGAGCCGAAGCGGCGACAAAATGCCAAACGCCGCCTCCAACACCGGCAAGAGACCGATCGTCAAAATGGCAGAAAAAACCCCTGAGGCCGCCGCCATCAGCACCAACAAGCCGATTTCCGTCGGCGAATAGCGGCCGTTTTTTAACAGCAACAGCGAAAAAAGCGAAACGATATTGACCGCGGCGACAAACACGCCGGCCCGCCAAATGTTCGCTTTCGCCAGCTCCTTTGGCAGACAAAACGTCCCGGCCAAGCCGCCGGCAAGAAAGTAAACAATCAACGACACCGACACCGCGCCGGCCGTTCCAATTTCCTCATTGAACAGCAAACTGCCGCACACTGCTCCGATGATGGTCGTCATCATCGCGAGCCGCTCTCCGAGCAAAATGCGGACGAGCATCGGCCCGAACGCCGCCGGCACAAGGTAACCGATGGAAACAGCGCCGCTAGATGGCAGAAGGCGAATGAGCGCCATTGTCGTCATCATCAACGCAAAAATGGCTGTATAAAGCGACAGCTTTTCATTCGTCGTTTCCGTCCGAAAATAATAAATGAGCGGAGCAAGCAGCAACAAAACGAACACCAAAAGCCCAGCGGCGGTCCAAGACGGACGCCCGCTCTCAAGCAAGCCGACCAGCTCGAGCCGGCGGTAAACATCATTCGTGATAAACTGTCCTTCCTCGACGATCACTTGCCCTTGCAAAATTTTCACCGGCTTCACTTCGTCCATCGCCTGCCGCCGTTTTTCTTCCGTCGCCGCCCGATCGTAGACGACGTTCGGAATGACCGCCTGTCGGCAAAGCTTCGCGACCGCCTCGCGAAGCGGCGGCGACAGCGCAGCGTATTCAAGCTCTTTGGCCGCTTCCGCCCGCGCCGTGTCAAGTTCCGCTTGGGAAATGCGCTCGCTCATGACGGCATGCACCGCGGTCAAGGCGGCTTCCTTCGCCGTCTTGAGCTCCTCCGGCGAGGCGGCAAGCAGCCGTTGCCATTCAGCGGCAGACAGATAGGCAAGCCATTCCGGCGGCAGCCGTTCCTCAAGTTTGGCGATCATATCGCCGAGCGGGCGGTCCGGCTCCGCCTCGCGCTGCACGCTTTCAATCGCGGCAAACAGCGAGGAAAGAAGGTCGACCCGGTTTTCGGCATATTCTTTTTTTAACGTATAGACATCCGCTACTTTCGCCGCCGCCTCTTCTTTCAGCTTGGCGGTCGCCTCTTTGTCCTCGACCGTCACCGGCGAACGGATCGTTTCCTTCGCGACGTCAAACAGGCGCAGCTCATACTGGCGCGGCTTCACTTGCCAATACAAAGCGGCAAACAACAGAACAGCCAAAAGCAAAAACAGCCAAAAGCGGACAAAGCGGACTGTTTTTGTCCGCTCAAGAAAAAAACGAAACCTTCCCACCGGTTTTCCCCTCGCTTTGCAAGAAAAGACCGATCCCGTCGCTCTCGTTCTATAAGCCCGCCTCATCATAGGCGTCAATAATTTTCGCGACGAGCGGATGGCGAACGACATCCGACTGTTCCAAAAACACAAAGGCGATGCCGCCAATGGAGGCCAAAATGCGCTTGGCGACCGAAAGCCCCGATTCGACGCCCTTCGGCAAGTCGACTTGGGAAATATCGCCGGTAATGACCATCTTCGAGCCGAAGCCGAGCCGGGTCAAAAACATTTTCATTTGCGCTGGCGTCGTATTTTGCGCCTCGTCAAGAATGACGAACGCATCCTCCAGCGTCCGGCCGCGCATATAGGCGAGTGGGGCGATTTCAATCGTGCCGCGCTCAATCAACCGCTGCGTATACTCCGCTCCCAACACATCGTTTAAGGCATCATACAGCGGGCGCAAATACGGGTCAACCTTCTCTTTTAAGTCGCCTGGCAAAAAGCCGAGGCTTTCTCCAGCCTCAACGGCCGGACGAGTCAAAATGATGCGCTTGACGCTGCCGTTTTTTAACGCCTTGACCGCCATGACGACCGCCAAATACGTTTTTCCGGTGCCGGCTGGGCCGATGCCGAACGTCAAGTCATACTGTTCAATTGCTGCAACATAATAGCGCTGGCCCAACGTTTTGACGCGGATCGGCTTTCCTTTGGCGTTTTTTGTAATCTCCTCGTCGTACAGTTGAACAAGGCCGTCAAGCGCTCCTTTTTTTGCAAGCTGAATGGCGTAAAGAACGTCGCGCTCGCTGACCGCCGCCCCTTTGCGAATGACGATCAATAAATGGCGAAGCAATTCATCAACGAGCTGAACTTGCTGCGGCGTGCCGGAGACGTTGACCGTTTCCCCGCGCGTCACAATCGACACGCCGAGCTCTTCCTCGATCCGCTTTAAATGGATGTCATGGACGCCAAAGAGCGCCGCCGCTTCCTGCGGGTTTCGCACATGTTGGCTGATCGTAACGAACTGCTCTGACATTCTCAATCTCCTTGGACGATGGGTTGTGGTACAGCAATATTTTCGATGACTTCGTAATGCAATTCTACCCTTACTTTACCATTCTCTTTCGCCTGATGCAAAACTTTTTCGCTGCGAATGGCCGCCTCCTCCGGCAATTTCGCCCGCAGCTCGCGGCGGGCGATCTCTTTCGCTTCCGCGAACGCTTCTTCCCACGTGTAGCGCCGCTTCACTTCTTCCGCCTCGCGGATCGTGATGCGCTCGTAATAGAGCGGCAAGTCCCATTTCCAAAAACGAAACGGCCGTTTTTCTGTCTCAACGATGGTATGGGCAAACACCGGCTTCTTCCATCCCCAAACAGGAATCAAAAGGCGCCCGATTCCGACATAATGCCGTTCGGTGAACTTGCCGGTCAACACATGAAACGTCGTCTCAAGCGGCAGGACGACCGTAGACTTGTACCATGTTTCGCCAAACACTTTCCCTGACGCCGGCACAAACTTCGTCCTCCCTTCAGCGCCGATAATGCCAGAAACAAGCAGCTGGCCTTTTTGCACATAGTCGTTGACGGAAACGAGCGGTTGTCCCTCTTCAACGAACAAATCAGCGATGACCGCCTCTTTTTTTGCCACGAGATGACGCGGCGGAATCGGTTTTTTCGGCTCCGGAATCTCTTTTTCAACGACGCGGAAGTGAAGCGACGTCCCTTTCCACTCAACGCCGACCCACGTGATGTCCGGAACGCGTTCCGTCAGCTTTTTTTGCAGCGTCTCCGGGTCATCAAGCAGAAACTGAAATACGCCGCGCTCGACTCCCATTCGCTTTAACTCGCGGGCGATTTGATGCTCCGTCTCTGGAGCCGCCCCTTTGATTTCGATCTTCCAAACGATGTTCGAAAGCAAAAACACAATCGCTATAAAAAGGAGCAAGCCGAGCCAAAACCCGCTGTTCCGCCAGGCCTGCCGCCAAAAAAACGGCAGCCCGGTTCTCCCGACAAACGAAAGTTTGCATTCGCTTTGCCGGGCGACATGGCGCAGCCGTTTCACGTCGCTGAGCTTAATGAAAAACGTCGCGGTATCCGCGCTATGCTTTTTCACGTTCCAGACGGCAATCCCTTGGCGGACGCAGGCGTTGATCAACCGTTCGATCCCTTTCCCTCTCGCTTTGACCCGCACGCTGCCGGCGAGTGTGTCGACCCATTCGTTTTTCATCTCCGTTCCTCCTCGCTATTCATCTATATAAACGACTTGGCTGATTTTTCCTTCCAACAAAATTTCTTCCGGCAAAATCGTTTTAATCACAAACTGTTCGCCGCGGACAACGAGCTGTCCGTTCCGCAGCAAAAGGCGGAGCTCTTTATCGCTGAACGCGAGCAGCCCGCGGTGGTTTTCAATGTAAATATGTATGTGCCCAACCATCGTAATGCGGGGCAGATCCATCATAATGTCGGCGGGAAGTTCAAGCTTTTCCGCCATCCACCGCTTCATCTGCTGGCGCCATTTTTTCACCATCAAAAAGAACCCCCTTTCATCTCATATGTATGAGACAAAAGGGGGTTCTAGCACCGCTTTTCAAAAACAACGGGCCCGCCTGCCGGCAAGGCCCATTGCATTTATGACAGCTGTTGTTGGACAAGTTTGTTGACGAGCGAACCATCCGCTCTTCCTTTCACTTTCGGCATGATCGCGCCCATCACTTTTCCCATATCCGCTTTCGAAGAGGCGCCGACTTCCTTGATCGTCTGCTCGATCAATTCGCGCAGCTCGTCCTCTGTCAGCGGCGTTGGCATATACGATTGAACAATTTCAATTTCGGTTTTCACTTTTTCGACAAGATCTGAACGGCCAGCGTTTTCAAATTCTTGGAGGGAGTCTTTACGCTGTTTCAGTTCGCGAGAAAGAACCGTCAGCTCTTCGTCTTCCGAGAGCGGGCTTTTGCCGAGCTTGATCGCTTCGTTTTGCAGCGCCGCTTTCAGCATCCGGAGAACAGACAGTTTTTCTTTCTCCTTGTTTTTCATCGCCTGCTTCATATCGTCATTCAAACGATCGAGAAGACTCACCGATTATACACCCTCTTTAATGCATGCTCTTAGTGCTTGCGCTTTCTAGCCGCCTCAGATTTTTTCTTCCGTCTGACGCTTGGCTTTTCATAAAATTCGCGCTTTCTCACTTCTTGCAAAGTGCCCGTTTTCGAAACGGCACGCTTGAAGCGACGAAGAGCGTCGTCGATCGACTCATTTTTGCGAACGATCGTTTTGGACATCCTGCTTCCCTCCCTCCGAACAACAACCATTGCATATTGTACTTGTCAATTATAATACATGCTGACAGAAAAGGTCAATAAAAAAAAGCAGCGGCGGCCTGCTGGCCGCCTCTTCCCCGCGCTGAAAAAACGGTCATCACCCGCGGACAAGGCCCATACATATAGGGTGAAAGGGGAGTCGCCCATGGGGTCGTTTCTGATGCTGTTTGCCATTTACACCGCTTTGTTTCTTCTTGGCATGTTTATGATGAAAGCTGGGCTTTACACGTTGTCCGGCCATCGGTTAAAACGGTGGCTCATGCGCTTTACCGCCACGCCGCTGCAAGGATTTGCCGCCGGTTTGGCGACGACCGCTCTCCTGCAAAGCAGCTCAGCGGTGATGGTGATGACGGTCGGCCTTGTCGCCGCCGGCTACTTGTCGTTCCGCCAATCGATCGGCATCATTTTAGGCAGCAACATCGGTTCGACGGTCACGACCGAGCTGATGACGCTTGATATCGGCGATGGCGCCATCCCACTTCTTGTCAGCGGCGCGCTGCTTGTTTTTTTCGGCCGCCATCGCCTTGTTCTCGGCATCGGCATGACCACTGTCGGCCTCGCCGCTGTGCTGTTTGCCATGGACGGCTTTGGCAGCCTCGCTAAACCGCTTGCCGCCTATCCGTTCGTTGATGCATGGCTTAAAGAAACGAACCGATCCGTCGCTGTCGGCCTTCTTGTCGGCATCGTCCTCACCGCTCTCGTTCATTCGAGCGCGGCAACGATCGGTATCGCCATGGGATTTTTAAACGAACAGCTGTTGACGCTGTCCGCGGCGATTGCTCTGTTGCTTGGCGCCAACATCGGTACGTGCATCACCGGGCTTTTGGCTTCGATCGGCTCCAGCAAAGAGGCCCAGCTGACCGCCTACACCCATCTATGGCTGAACGTCGTCGGCGCCGCTTTGTTCGCCTTTTGGACCGAGCCGCTCGCCAGTTTTGCCGCCAGGCTCAGCCCAGCGCCTGATGTGCAGCTCGCTCATGTGAGCGTCTTGTTCAACGTCATTTGCTCAGTGGCTGCTCTTCCATTTGTCGGCGCCATCGAAAAGGTCATTCTGTTTTTGCATGACCGAAACCGGGCTTAGTAGTCAGCGCGGCCCGTCCCGCCGGTGACGATCGCCACCCCAGAGCTTGTGCCGATGCGCGTCGCGCCGGCGTTGATCATCGCCTCAGCGGTTTTCCAGTCACGGACGCCGCCTGATGCTTTGACGCCTGCTCTGTCGCCGACCGTTTTCCGCATCAGCGCCACATCCTCCACCGTCGCACCTCCGCCGGAAAACCCGGTCGACGTTTTCACATAATCAGCGCCGGCTTTCACTGCGAGCTGGCAGGCGCGCACTTTTTCCTCATCGGTCAAAAGCGCCGTTTCAACGATCACTTTGACAAGCGCCCTGCCAGCCGCCGCTTCGACAACCGCACGAATGTCGCGCTCGACAAGCTCGTCTTGCCCGCTTTTTAACGCGCCGATGTTGATCACCATGTCGACTTCGCGAGCGCCGTTTTCGATGGCGTTCGTTGTTTCAAACGCCTTTGTTTCCGGCGTCGTTGCCCCAAGTGGAAAGCCGATGACCGTGCAGACGCGGACATCCGTGCCGGAAAGCTCGCGCGCCGCCGTTTTCACCCACGTTGGGTTGACGCACACGGCAGCAAAGCCGTATTGCTTTGCTTCCGTGCACAGTTGCACGATTTGTTGTTCTGTCGCTTCCGGTTTGAGCAGCGTATGATCGATCATTTTCGCGATATTCATCGTCATTCGGAGAAACCCCTTTCTGCCATTTCCGTCAAGATGGAAAGTCTGACGTCTACCATCATACCATGCTCCCTCGACAAAAACTAGCCATCCGTATTGTCTCCGGAAAAAGACAGAAAAAACCCAGCAACTAGGCTGGGTTATGAGCTCCATTTGACCGAACGGGCCATTTCATCCGGCACAACGCGGACGAACTCTCCTTCATTGTACGGATAGCCGGCTTTCGTAATCTTCACTTTGACAAGTTCACCGACCATTTCCTCGGTTGCCGGGAAGCGGACTTTCAAATAGTTGTCTGTATAGCCGACGTACAAATCCGGCCGCTCTTTGTCGCGCTCTTCCGGAATGACTTCGAGCACTTGCCCTTCAAACCGGGAGGCGTACTCTTTCGCCAATTGGTCGGACAGAGCGATCAAGCGGCGGACGCGGTCATGCTTCGTTTCTTCATCGATTTGGTTCGGCATGCGCGCCGCCGGCGTGCCGGTCCGCTTCGAATAAGGAAAGACATGCAGTTCGGAAAACCGTTGTTCACGAATAAAGTTGTACGTCTCCATAAATTCGTCTTCCGTCTCGCCTGGGAAGCCGACGATGACGTCAGAAGTCACCGCCAGCTCTGGAAACACTTCGCGCAGCCGGGCGAGCCGCTCCGCGTAAAATTCCACCGTATATTTGCGGCGCATCCGCTTGAGCACCGTATTCGACCCAGACTGGAGCGGAATGTGCAAATGGCGGACGATTTTCTCCGACCGCTTCAGCACATCAATCACTTCATCGGTGATTTGGCTCGCCTCAATCGACGAAATGCGGAGCCGCTTCAGCCCCGGCACTTGCTCGTCCAAATCGCGCAACAAGGACGCAAAGTTATAGTCTTTCAGATCGGTGCCATAGCCGCCTGTATGAATGCCGGTCAGAACGATTTCTTTATAGCCGGCGGCGACGAGCTGGCGCGCCTGGCGAATGATTTCCTGCGGATCGCGCGAGCGCATTAAGCCGCGCGCCCACGGGATGATGCAAAACGTGCAGAAGTTGTTGCACCCTTCTTGGATCTTAAGCGACGCCCGCGTCCGATCAGTGAATTCCGGCACATCCATCTCCTCAAAAACGCGCGTTTTCATAATGTTGTGAACAGCGTTGATCGGCTGGCGCTCGCGCTGGAATTGCTCGATGTAATCCAAAATTTTATGCCGGTCTTGCGTGCCGATGACAATATCAACGCCCGGAATGGCCATGACCTCAGCCGGCGATGTTTGCGCATAGCAGCCGGTCACGCAGACGACGGCGTCCGGATTGCGGCGCACCGCACGACGGATGACTTGACGGCTCTTTTTATCGCCGGTGTTCGTCACCGTGCACGTGTTGATCACATACACATCCGCACGGCTTTCAAACTCTTTTCGCTCGTAGCCGGCTTTTTTAAACAGCTGCCAAATCGCTTCGGTTTCGTAATGATTGACTTTGCAGCCTAGTGTATGAAAAGCCACTGTCGGCATCTTGTTCACCTCACTCTGCCCCCCGCTTAGGGATCAGCGGGACCGAACTTTTATAAGAAACAGCCAATGTTGCTCACTAAGCGCGCTCCGCTTCGCCGTTCGGCGCGCGCAGCTCCCATTCATAAGAGGCGGCGGAAAGCAAATAGAGCGGAGCTGTTTCGGTCCGCAAAATGCGCGGCCCAAGGCTGCACGGCGAAAAGCCGTGCTGCCGAAGCTGTTCTGCTTCTTCCGGACTGAACCCGCCTTCTGGCCCGAAAACAGCCAGCAACGCGCCGCCCGGACGGAGGCGGGAAAGAAGCGCCGGAAGCGCGGCATGCCGGGCGTTTCGCGCCTCTTTTTCGTAGGCAAACAGCCGAACATCGACCGTTTGGCCAAAGGAGAGGAGCTCGACAAACGAAAGCGGCGCCCGCACGTCCGGCACCACCGTTCGTTCAGCCTGCTCAGCCGCTTCTTTCGCGATTTTTTTCCATCGCTCGACTTTTTTCTCCGCCTTTTTCGCGTCCCATTTCACGACCGACCGGGCGGCTTCGAACGGAAGAAAGCCGGCGGCGCCGAGCTCTGTTCCTTTTTGGATGACGAGCTCCCACTTTTCGCCTTTCGGCAGCCCTTGGGCGATGTAGATGCGCACCGGCAGCTCGCTTCGCTCCTCTTTCCATTGTACAATACGAGCTTGCACATGCTCATTGGCAATTTGTTCAATTTCACACACCGCCGTGCGCCCGTCTGGAAAGACGCAAATGATCCCGTCCCCCGGCTTCATGCGCATGACGCGGGCGATATGATAGGCATCATCGCCGCTGATCGCGACGATCCCGCCTTGTTGCGCCTGGCCGGAAACGAAATAGCGCTGCACAGCCATCCCTTCTTTGCTTACGGTTTCAGGGCGACAACCGCCACCCAGTCTTCCATCACGTTGATTTCCTCAATGGCAAAGCCGGCGGCAAGCAACCCGTCTTTGACGTCCTGCTTTTTCGCCTGAATGATGCCAGACGTGATGAAGCGGCCGCCTGGCTTTAACAACCGGTAGGCGTCACCAGTAAAGCGCAAAATGATTTCCGCTAAAATATTGGCGACGATCACATCAGCCGGTTCCTCGATATGGTCGAGCAAATTGTTTTGTGAGACCGTTACGATATGCTGCACCTTATTGAGCTTCACGTTCAGCCGCGCGCTGTCGACCGCCACCGGGTCCAAATCGAGCGCCCGCACCGACTGAGCGCCAAGCATCGCTGCGGCGATGCTTAAAATGCCGGAGCCGGTGCCGACGTCAATGACATGATCGCCGGGGCGCACATACTTTTCGAGCGCCTGCAGACACATGACCGTTGTCGGGTGCGTGCCGGTCCCAAACGCCATGCCCGGATCCATTTCGATGATCAGCTCATCACTAGACGCCGGCTCGTACGTTTCCCACGTCGGCACGATCGTAAACTTTTCGGACACTTTCACCGGGTGATAATGCTTTTTCCACGCCGTTGCCCATTCCTCTTCGTTTACTTCGCTCAATGTAATTTTATTTTTGCCAAGGTCGATATCATACAGCCATAAATTGTTAATCGCCTGCTTAATTTGTTCGACCGTTTCGCCAAGAAAACTGTTGACCGGCAAATATGCCTTAATGATCACCCCTTCTTCCGGATAGTCGTCCGGGTTGAGCTCGACGATCTCGCCGTACCAGTCATCCCGTTCTTTGACCAAATCGTATGGGTCTTCGATGACGACGCCGCCGGCGCCCGCTTCATGCAAAATGTTCGAAATCGCCTCGACCGCCTCATGCGTCGTATGAATGCTGATTTCTGACCATTTCATCGCGCTTACGCTTCTCCTTTAAACGCCTTTTTGACTTTCTCAAAAAAACGGCCGTGCGGCCCGTCGTGCATCGTGTCTCCGCCGAGCCGTTCAAACTCGCGCAGCAGCTGCTTTTGCTTTTCGGTCAGCTTCGTCGGCGTCACAACGCGGACAATGACGTGCTGATCGCCTTGGCCGTAGCCCCGTACGTTCGGCACCCCTTTTCCCTTCAAGCGGAAGCGCGTGCCCGTTTGCGTGCCGGCCGGGATTTTCAGCTTCACATGGCCATGGAGCGTCGGCACTTCGATCTCATCGCCGAGCGCGGCCTGGGCGAACGACAACGGCACTTCGCAATAAATATCGTCGCCGTCGCGTTTGAAAAACTCATGTGGTTCGACTCGGAAGATGATGTACAAATCGCCCGGGGGCCCGCCATTGACCCCTGGCTCCCCTTGGCCGGCGACGCGCAGCTGCTGGCCGTCGTCGACGCCGGCTGGAATTTTGACGTGAATTTTTTTCCGCCGTTTGACGCGTCCCGTGCCGCCGCACGTTGGGCATTTCTCCGGAATGTACCGGCCCGTGCCACCGCAGACGGGGCATGTCCGGCGGTTGACGATGCGGCCAAATGGCGTCGCTTGTTCGCTTGTCACTTGCCCGCTGCCGTGGCAATGCGGACAAGACGTCGGGCTTGTGCCCGGTTTCGCTCCGCTGCCCTGGCACGTGTCGCACGTCTCTTCCCGCGGAATTTCAATTTCCGTTTCTTTTCCGAACGCCGCTTCTTCAAACGTAAGCGTCATCATATACTCGACATCCGCGCCTTTGCGCGGACCGCTCGCCCGCCTGCGCGGACCGGCGCCGAAAAACGTTTCAAAAATATCTTCAAAACCGCCAAAGCCGCTAAAGCCGCCGAAATCAAACCCTCCGCCTTGGAATCCGCCGCCGCCAAACGTTTCGTTCGGGTCGGCATGGCCAAAGCGGTCGTAGCGGGCCCGCTTTTCATCATCGCTTAACACTTCGTACGCCTCTTTAATTTCCTTAAACTTCTCCGCGGCGTCCGGGGCTTTGTTCACATCTGGATGATACTGCTTCGAAAGCTTTCGATACGCTTTTTTGATCTCGTCTTTCGTCGCGTTTTTGCTGACGCCGAGAATCTCGTAATAATCGCGCTTCGCCATCGTTGATCATCCACTCCCGATTCACTCACATAAATTTAATTTTATCATTTCCCTCTGCGGCAAGGCAATATGTCAATGCTAGAAAAAAAGTCAAAGCCAAGGCAGGCCTGACTTTGACTTTCGGTTGCATTATTTATCGTCGTTCACTTCTTCAAACTCGGCGTCCACCACGTTGTCTTTATGATTGGCAGCGCCGCCTTGCGATCCTGCACTTTGCGCCTGTTTCGCCGCTTGTTCATACAGCTTGATCGACAGCTGCTGCACCGCTTCTTGCAGCGCGTCTTTTTTCTTGCGGATGTCGTCGATGTCGTTTTTCTCGAGCGCCGCTTTCAACGCCTCTTTCGCATCCTGCGCCTTCTTGATCTCATCGGCGCTCACTTTTCCTTCGACTTCTTTGATCGTTTTGTCGGTCATGAAAATGAGCTGGTCGGCTTCGTTGCGCAACTCGGCGGCTTCTTTCCGCTTCCGGTCGGCTTCGGCGTTTTCTTCCGCTTCTTTAATCATGCGCTGAATTTCTTCTTCCGACAGGCCGGACGACGATTTGATCGTAATCGACTGCTCTTTGTTCGTTCCTAAATCTTTGGCGCGCACGTGAACGATGCCGTTGGCGTCAATATCAAACGTCACTTCAATTTGCGGCACGCCGCGCGGCGCCGGCGGAATGCCGGTCAGCTGAAAGCGGCCGAGCGATTTGTTGTCCGCCGCCATCGGGCGCTCTCCTTGCAAAACGTGAATGTCGACCGTCGTTTGATTGTCAGCCGCCGTTGTGAACACTTGCGATTTACTTGTCGGGATCGTCGTGTTCCGTTCGATCAGTTTCGTAAATACGCCGCCCATCGTTTCAATGCCAAGCGAAAGCGGGGTCACGTCAAGCAGGACGACATCTTTCACTTCGCCAGCGATCACCCCGCCCTGGATCGCCGCACCGATGGCAACGACTTCGTCCGGGTTGACGCCTTTGTGCGGCTCTTTGCCAAGCTCGCGCTTGATCGCTTCTTGGACAGCTGGAATGCGCGTCGAACCGCCGACCAAAATGACTTTATCAATATCGGCTGGCGTCAAGCCGGCGTCTTGAAGCGCCTGGCGGACCGGCCCCATCGTCCGCTCGACGAGGTGGGCGGACAACTCTTCAAATTTCGCTCTTGTCAACGTCATTTCCAAATGGAGCGGACCGTTTTCATTGGCGCTGATAAACGGAAGCGAAATTTGTGTCTGCGTGACGCCGGACAGCTCTTTTTTCGCTTTTTCCGCGGCATCTTTCAAGCGTTGGAGCGCCATTTTGTCTTTCGACAAATCGATGCCGTGCTCTTGCTTGAACTGATTGACCAAATAATCGATGATCACTTGGTCGAAGTCGTCGCCGCCTAAATGGTTGTCGCCGGCCGTCGCCTTCACTTCAAACACGCCGTCGCCAAGCTCCAAAATCGAGACGTCAAACGTCCCGCCGCCTAAGTCATAGACGAGAATCGTTTGGTCTTCTTCTTTATCAAGGCCGTAAGCAAGCGCCGCGGCCGTCGGCTCGTTGATGATGCGCTCGACTTCGAGGCCGGCGATGCGGCCGGCGTCTTTCGTCGCTTGGCGCTGGGCGTCGTTGAAATACGCCGGCACCGTGATGACCGCACGCGTCACCGGCTCGCCCAAATAGTCTTCGGCGTACGACTTCAAGTATTGCAAAATGATCGCCGAAATTTCTTGCGGCGTATATTGCTTCCCTTCGATTTCGACTTTGTAATCCGTCCCCATATGGCGCTTGATCGAGATGATCGTGTTCGGGTTCGTGATCGCTTGCCGTTTGGCGACTTCGCCGACTAGGCGTTCGCCGTTTTTAAACGCGACGACCGACGGGGTCGTGCGGTTTCCTTCCGGATTCGGAATGACTTTCACTTCGCCGCCTTCTAACACGGCGACGCAAGAGTTCGTCGTTCCTAAGTCGATGCCGATAATTTTGCTCATCACTGATCACCCTCCGTTTCCGTTTATTGGCTTACTTTGACCATGGCGGGCCGCAGCACGCGGTCTTTCAGCTTATAACCTTTTTGCAGCTCCTCAACAACCGTGTTCGGCTCATAGCCTTCCGCTTCCGCCTGCATGACGGCTTGGTGCAAATAAGGGTCAAACGGCTTTCCGACCGCCTCGATCGCCTCGACGCCTTCTTTCTTCAAGGCGTCAACAAGCGACCGGTACACCATTTCCATCCCTTGCAAAATCGATTTCGCCTGTTCGTTGTCCGTCTCTATTTTCAACGCGCGTTCAAAGTTGTCAAGCACCGGAAGCAAATCGCTCGCCAAGCTTTGGGCGCGGTATTTTTCAGCCGCTTCCATCTCCTGGCGCGTCCGGCGGCGGAAGTTTTCAAAATCGGCGTACAGGCGGAGATACCGGTGTTCCATCTCTGAAAGCTTCGCTTCCAATTCGGCGATCTGCGCCTTGGCCGCCGCCAACTCCTCGGCCGTTGGCGCTTTTTCCGCCGGCTCCGCCGCTTCCTCCCCACCGGCCTCTTCAAGCGGAACGCCGCCTGATCCCCCCTCGGGCTGCGGGGCGGCTTCTTCCTCGATCGGTTGCTCCCGCTCCGGCTCATCGTATGTAGCTTGTTCCATCACTTGTTTTTCTCCTTGCTCCATCGCTTTCACCTCCCTGCCGGGGCTCTTCCCTTTTATGTATCAATGGCCACAAGGAAAGGATGGATGCGCGATCCATCCGTTATCCAATATGGCCATTCTTATTGACTTTGATACCATTTCGCGAGCGCGGCCGACAAATCGGAAGCGACACGGTTTAAGACAGTGATGACGCGCGAGTATTCCATGCGCGTTGGACCAAGAATCGCGATCGCCCCGAGCGGCTCATCGCCGACCGAATACGTCGCTGTAATCAAGCTGCAGTTTTCCATGCCGCGCAGTTCGTTTTCATGCCCGATCGAAACCCGCACTCCTTTTTGGGTTTGCTTGCGGAGCAGGCGATAAATGTCTTTTTCCTGCTCAATGATGTCCAGAAGCGGGCGCACTTTTTGGATGTCGCTGAACTCCGGCTGGTTGAGCATATTCGCCTTGCCGGCGAAAAACACTTTTTCTTCTTCAGGGGCATCGAGCGTCTCAATGAGCGTATTGAGCACGCTGTCGTAGTTGCGGATGTGCCGGCGCAATACGTCGGCCACTTCCGTCTCCATTTTTTCTTTCAAATCAATGAGCGGAACGCCGTTCAACCGCTCGTTGAAAATGTTGACCATTTTTTCGAGGTCGCCTGCGTCCATCGATGACGGAATCGTCACGACCCGGTTTTCAACATGGCCGGTGTCCGTCACGACGATGGCGACGGCTGTCTGTTCGTTGAGCGGAACGATTTGCATCCGCTTCAGTTTGCTTTCTTTAAACGTCGGCCCGAGCGCGATGGATGTATAGTTCGTCAGCTCGGATAAAATTTGCGCCGACTTTTGCATCAGTTTTTCCAGCTCATAGATGCGCTCGGCAAACACGGAGCGGATTTTTTGAATGTCCGCCCTTGTCAGCCGCTGCGGCGGCAGCAAATGGTCGACGTAGTAGCGGTACCCTTTTTCCGACGGCACACGGCCGGAAGAAATGTGCGTTTTTTCAATATAGCCGAGCTCCTCCAAATCCGCCATCTCATTGCGGATCGTCGCCGAGCTGAACGCGATTTGATGCTTTTTCGATAACGTCCGCGAACCGACCGGCTGCCCAGAACGAATGAAATCGTCGATAATCACCTGCAAAATCAGCAGTTGGCGGTCCGTTAGCACGTGTCTCACCTCTGTTAGCACTCGAACAATTCGAGTGCTAAATCTACTACTAGGGTAGCAAATCGCCCGGCAAATGTCAATGTTTACATTTCGCCGAGGAACGCGGCAAACACTTCATTGCCGAGCAGCTTGCCTCGTTTGGTCAAGCGGATGTGAGTCTCCGTTTCCTCGAGGCGTCCGTTTTCGATTTCCCGGCGGATCGCCGCGCCAAATATGTCGTGGAGGTCGCGGCCGAACTTTTGCCGAAAGCAGGCTTTGGACACCCCTTCCGTTTTGCGCAGCCCTAAAAACATTTCCTCTTCCATCTGCTCGCGAACGGTCAAGCGGCGCACGTCGCGGTGCGGCCATTGGCCGCGTTCGATCGCGCTGATGTAATGCCGGATGGGACCGATATTCGCCCGCCGCACCCCGTCGATATAGCTGTGCGCCCCAGCGCCGATGCCGTAGTACTCCTCGTTGTTCCAGTACGTCAAGTTGTGCCGGCTTTCAAATCCCGGCAAAGCATAGTTGCTGATTTCGTATTGCCGATAGCCAGCGGCAGCCATCTGCTCCATCGCTGCTTCGTACATCTCGGCTTCCATCTCTTCGCCCGGTAGACGGAGCCGCCCTTTCCGCCATTCGTTATAAAAAATCGTCCTTGGCTCCAAAATGAGGGAATAAGCAGAAAGATGCGGCACATGAAGCGAAAACGCCGCTTCTAAATCGGCCGTAAACTGCTCAAGCGTCTGCCCCGGCAAACCGTACATTACATCAATGCTGATGTTCTGAAACCCGACTTCTCTGGCCAACGCTACAGCCCGTATGACGTCGCCTCGCCGGTGCGTGCGGCCGATCGTTTGCAGAAGCTGATCGTCAAATGTCTGCACCCCCAGGCTCAGTCGATTCACTCCGGCATCGCGCAAAATAGCGAGCTTTTCTTTCGTCAAGCCGTCCGGGTTGGCTTCGACGGTAAATTCGGCCGTTTGCGGGTCAAACTGAAAATGGCGGTGGATGCTCGCAAGCAAACAGCCGAGCTGCGCCGGCTCAAGCACCGTCGGCGTGCCGCCGCCGATAAACAGCGTCTTGAGTTGGCTGCCAAATTCCGCCGCCGTCCACACCATTTCTTTGTCCATCGCCCGCAAATAGTCGTCAATCGGCTGGCCGGCGGCGAATACTTTGTTAAAATCGCAATAATGGCAAATATGGGCGCAAAATGGAATATGAAAATACGCTGAAACGGCCATCGGTCCTCCTCCTTTCAGCCGGCGGCGCCGCAGGAAACAAACAAGGCTATCCCCAACGGAGACAGCCTTGCTCGTTATTTTTTCTGGTCGTCGATTTTCAAGACGGCCATAAACGCTTCTTGCGGCACTTCGACCGACCCGATTTGTTTCATCCGCTTCTTTCCTTCTTTTTGCTTCTCAAGCAGCTTCCGCTTCCGCGACACGTCGCCGCCGTAACATTTTGCGAGCACGTTTTTGCGCAACGCTTTGATTGTCGAACGGGCGATGACCTTGTTGCCGATCGCCGCCTGCACCGGCACTTCAAATTGCTGGCGTGGAATCAAATCTTTCAGCTTTTCAACGATCGCTTTGCCGCGCTCGTACGCAGAGTCGCGGTGAACGATAAACGATAAGGCATCGATTTTTTCGCCGTTTAGCAAAATATCCATCTTGACGAGATTGGACGGCCGGTAGCCGATCAATTCGTAGTCGAATGACGCGTACCCTTTTGTGTTCGACTTTAAAGCGTCGAAAAAGTCGTAGACGATCTCGGAGAGCGGAATATCGTAAATGAGCATGACGCGCTTTTCATCCAAATATTGCATATCGACAAACGTGCCGCGCTTTCCTTGACACAGCTCCATCACCGGACCGACATAGTCGTTTGGCACCATGATCGTCGCTTTCACATACGGTTCTTCAATGCGGTCGATTTTTTGCGGGTCGGGCATGTTCGTCGGGTTGTCGACGTCAACTTCCGTTCCGTCGGTCAAATGCACCTTGTAAACGACGCTCGGCGCGGTCGTGATCAAATCGATATGAAATTCGCGCTCGAGCCGCTCTTGGATGATTTCCATATGAAGCAAGCCGAGAAATCCACAGCGGAAGCCGAACCCAAGCGCCTGCGACGTTTCCGGCTCAAAGTGGAGCGCCGCATCGTTCAATTGCAGCTTCTCGAGCGCCTCGCGCAAATCGTTGTAGCGCGCCGTATCGATCGGATACATCCCGCAAAACACCATCGGATTGAGCTTCCGATAGCCCGGGAGCGGTTCAGCTGCCGGCCGTTCGGCATCGGTGATCGTATCGCCGACGCGCGTATCTTTCACGTTTTTAATCGAGGCGGTCAAATAGCCGACATCACCGACCGTCAATTCGTCGACGACTTTTTGCTTCGGCGTGAACACGCCGACTTCCGTCACTTCAAACTCCTTGCCGGTCGACATCATTTTAATGCGCTGCCCTGGCTTCACCGTTCCGTCGACGACGCGGACATAGGCGACGAC
The DNA here is from genome assembly GCF_022341265.1 of Geobacillus sp. YHL. NCBI lineage: Bacteria > Bacillati > Bacillota > Bacilli > Caryophanales > Anoxybacillaceae > Geobacillus > Geobacillus sp. YHL. The sequence goes on along the minus strand of NZ_JAEIGB010000001.1, from coordinate 400,005 downwards.
GCCGCGGTACGGGTCATAAAGGGAATCAAAAATGAGCGCCTTCAGCGGCGCATCCGGATCACCCGAGGGAGCCGGAATTTTTTCGACGATTTTTTCCAAAATTTCTTCGATGCCGATGCCGACTTTGGCCGAAGCAAGCACCGCGTCAGAGGCGTCCAAACCGATGACATCCTCAATTTCTTGACGCACCCGCTCCGGTTCAGCGCTTGGCAAATCGATTTTGTTAATGACCGGCAAAATTTCTAAATTGTTGTCGATCGCCAAATACACGTTGGCGAGCGTCTGCGCTTCAATGCCTTGCGCCGCATCGACGACCAAAATCGCCCCTTCGCAAGCGGCCAAGCTGCGCGACACTTCGTACGTAAAGTCGACGTGGCCCGGCGTGTCGATCAAATGGAAAATATACTCTTCGCCATTTTTCGCTTTATATGTCAACTGAACCGCATTCAATTTAATCGTGATGCCGCGCTCGCGCTCAAGCTCCATCGTATCGAGCGTCTGCTCGCGCAATTCACGCTCCGACAGCGCCCCCGTCTTTTCCAAAATGCGGTCCGCCAGCGTCGATTTTCCGTGGTCAATGTGAGCAATAATCGAAAAATTGCGGATCCGTTCCTGCCGTTTCAACCGTTCTTCCCGGTTCATCGTCTCTCACTCCTGCTTCTTCGCAAAACTACACTAGCTTTGATTATAGCAACAGCGCGAAGAAGATTCAATGATGAACGAAAAGCCAAGCCGCCGTTCGGGCTTTCCGGAAAGACGCGAAACGGCCAGAGCCGCGCCAAGAAAACAATCGACAATATGGAAAGCGCAGCACTTTGTGCTCCAGCCGGCGGACGGCGTCCAAAAGAAAAAGCCGCCATTGTGACGGCACGTTCCTGTTTCGTCCGCACATGAACGGGCTAGTCCAACACCCGGCCGACGAGCGAAAACAGCATTTCCATGAGCGCGGTGACGGCATCGGCAAAAAGTTGGCCGAGCCTAGAGAACAAGTTGAACGTTTTCAGCTCGCGAATCGTTTCTTGCTTTTCTCCTAAATCTCCAGCAACGACCGGCCGGCCAAACACCGCCGCTTCCACCTCACCATTTTCCCTTTTTTTCATATCGATGACGGATGGAAACGACGGATCGGCATAACCGCGCATCCGTTCCATGCCGCGATGCGCCTCTTGCATGCCAAACAACACGCCGAAAAAAAGAAGAAAGATCGCTAGAGTAAAGCGGATGAACCATCGTGCCATAGTGACGCTCCTTTACTTTTTCTCCGCCGGAGCCGGCGCTTCGACTTTTTCCGCCTGCCAATAATAGTCGCTGAACACATCGGCCAACGCCGACACGGAACGAAACAACTCAGTAAACGTATTGTCAACACCGCCGACTTCAATTAAAATCGCGTTTTCCGATAAATCTTGATTAAACTTGCCGTTCGTCCCGGCTCCTTTTTTCTCGATCACCCCGCGGCTCAACCCTGGATATTTCTTTTGCAGCAACTGATGCAACGCGGTAGCCAGCTGCAAGTTTTTCTCGTATGTCGCGTTTTCTCCGCCAATAATGAATGCGACACGCGCATAATCAACGCCGTTGATCGTAGCCGTCGTATATTTCCGCCGCCGCGAATCGCGATGGATATCGATGAAGTAGTGCAAGTCACGATTTTGCTTCATTGCTGCGACCACTGTTTGGCGGGACATATCATACGATTGGGAGTATTTCATCCCTTTCTTTAACAATTCGCTGACAATGTCGATTTTGCTCACTTCAGCCCCGATGCCGCGCTTTTCCAGTTCTTCCGCTAACTTTTCCCCCACTTTTGTGATGTTGACCGTCGGGTGAAACGCCAAATCCGGGTCAGTGACCCCTTTGAGCGCCGGCAAAAACGACTCATGCGTATGGGTATTGTAAATGTAGACCACTTTTTTCCCTCCGGTCGTCTGCGATGGCGGGGGAACCGGTTTTTCATCTTCGTTCTTGTTTGCTTGTTCGAGTTCATCGACCGAGGCTTGCCGTTCCGCAAGCATCGCCTCAAGCGGCGGCGCTGATTCGTATGGCATGTTCGTATAATCCGTTCCTTCACCAGCGATGAGAATTTTGCTGTCATAAAGGGCAAAGCCCGGCAGCTCGCTGCCAAGCAGGCTGCGCGGGTCATCGGGATTGATGCTCGTCGCCAGGCGGAACAATAGCGATGAGTAATTCGTCTGCCGCCGATCTTTCGGCAGCAGCTGCGCAAAATATCGATTTTCCAAGGCGAACAGACGAATGAACGTCTCTTCCGGAAAATGGGCCGCCATATCGTTCAGCGATGATGACGACGGACGGTATTCCGGCCGCAGCGATGTGAGCGCTCCGACAAGCATAAACATCATCATGCAGCCAAGGATGATGAGCATCAACAGTTTCTTTATGCTGGCTCCTGGAATCGCGATCATGACGTTTGGGGAGCGCCATCGTTTCATATTCCCACCCTTTCCCGGCTTGTCTCCTCAGTTTAACGTATGGCCAAGCGGGAAAAGATAGAACTGTTTTTTGTCTAATGGGTGTAGGAGCCGACATTGCCTTGGTCGACTTGCCGATGCAGCGCCGCATTCAAGCCGCCGGCTAATAAGTTGGCCATATCGCCGATAAACGAATCGATCTCTTTTGGGGTCACCATCAAATTATGCCCAAGCGGCGCGAGCACTTCATAGATGAGGCGCCGCTTTTCTTCATCGCCAAGCGTGCCGACCATGCCAAGAAACGTCGACCGTTCTTGCGGCGACGGCATGTCTTGTTCCGTCAATTTTCGTTTGCGCCCAAACGTCCAGCCCGCCGGAGCGAGCGCGCTTGACGGCCGTTTCCCTTCGCGCATTTCGCGGCCGAAGTGCTTCAAAATGAAATCGATCGTGTCGCTCGTGATGGAGACCGCATCGACAACCGTCGGAACGCCGATCGAAATGACCGGAATGCCAAGCGTTTCATAGCTTAACTCTTTCCGCTTGTTGCCGACCCCGGAGCCAGGATGGATGCCGGTGTCAGAAATCTGAATCGTCGCGTTGACCCGTTCGATCGAGCGGGCAGCCAAGGCGTCAATCACAATGACAAAATCCGGCTTTGTTTTCCGGACGACGCCGTCGATAATGTCGCTCGTTTCAATCCCGGTCGTCCCCATCACCCCCGGAGCAAGGGCGCTCACCGGCCGGAAGCCTTCCTCGACGCTTTCCGGCTGCAGCTGGAACAAATGACGGGTGACAAGCACGTTTTCCACCGTGAGCGGCCCGAGCGCGTCCGGGGTGACGTTTTGGTTGCCGAGCCCGACGATCAAGCAGCTCGCTTGATCGGGAATGCGGAGCCGCTTGAAAAAGGCGCTGAGCTGCTCGGAAAAAATGCGCTGCACGTTTTGCTGCAGCTCGGTGTTTTGTTCGCGGATGCCTTGCGCTTCAATCGTCACGTAGTGGCCTGGCTTTTTGCCGATCGAGGCCGCTCCTTGTTCCGTGACATGCACATGCGACAGCTTGACGCCGTTGATCTCCTCGTCATGAATGATGACCCCCTCAATCGGCGCGGCGCTTTCTTGTTTTTGCTGCAAGCGCTCCTCGAGTGCGATCTCATGCGCTTCGATCGCTAAATCCGTGCGCACCGAGTACTGGCGTAAATCGAGCGGCTGTTCCATGTCGTTCCTCCCCATTTCTGCCGTTTTCTTTTATTGTCGCCGCAATCAGGCCCGGTCATTCATGTTTCGTAAAGGATTTTCGCTTGAACACTCTTGCATAATCCAAACACGTTTGATAGAATAACACTTGTTCTTCCTGTTGTTCACAACAGAAAGTAGGAATGGTAACGGAGGTGAACGAACGTGGCTAACATCAAATCAGCGATCAAACGCGCGAAAACGAGCGAAAAGCGCCGGGCTCACAACGCCTCGATGAAATCGGCCATGCGTACGGCGATCAAAAAATTTGAAGCGCTTGTTGAATTGAAAGACGTGGAAAAAGCGCGCGAGGCATTCATTATTGCGTCGAAAAAATTAGACAAAGCTGCAAGCAAAGGCCTTATCCATAAAAACGCCGCCAGCCGGCAAAAATCGCGCTTAGCGAAAAAATTGAACAGCATCCAAGCTTCCTAATCAAAAACGACCTGGCGCCAGGTCGTTTTTTTGTTTTTCTTTATGTTCACGGCAAACGGCCGGGCGATCGCTTCACCGCCGGCCGTGACGCCCCGCTTGCGCCGGGCGGGTGCCCCACCGCATCAGAAGCAGCTCAACGGCCAACCGGCGATCGACCGCTCCGCTTTTCACCTCGTAATCGGCGTCAGCGAGCTCGTTGATCGCCTCAGCAAGCTCTCCGTCAGCGAAGCGGGCCGCTTGAGCAAGAGCGAGCTTGACGCGGAACGGGTGCACCTTGAGCGCCGCAGCAATTTGCGCCTGCCCGTAGCCTAAGGAGGCAAGCCATTTCACTTGCGAAAGCAAGCGGAAATGGGCGGCGAGCAGCGCCAAAATTTTGATCGGCTCTTCATTGTTTTCAAGCAGATCATAAAACGTCTGCAACGCCGCTGGAATGTCGCGCTTCGCCACTTGCTCGACAAGCACAAATACGTTTTCTTCCGGCGTGCGGGCGACAAGCCGTTCAACCGCCGCCGCCTCGATGGTTCCGCCCGATCCGGCAAACAGGGCCAATTTATCGATTTCATTCGCCAAGGCGGAAAGCTGCGTCCCGGCCCGCCGCAACAGGACATCAATCGCCTCGTCGCTTGCTTGCGCCCCTTGGCTCTCGATGCGGCGCCGCACCCAGGCGCGCAGCTCCGCTTCGGCGAGCGGGGCGGCGATGACGACTTCGCTTTGCTCTTTGGCGAGCTTCGTAATTTTTTTTCGCTCATCAAGCTTCTCGTACGGCGCGAAAAAGACGACGATCGAAAACGGCGACGGCGCCTTCAAGTACGCCTCCAGCTTCGCCAAATCATGTTCGATCTCCTTCTCTTTTTCAGACGTGAAAAAATATGGATGCTTGATGAGGATGACACGCCGCTCGCCGAAAAACGGCACCGTCTCGGCCTCCTCAAGCGCCGCCTCGACCGGCGTTTCCTCGCAGTCGTACACAGCCAAGTTCCACTCCCGCTCCTCGGGGCCAAGCGCTGCGTTCACCAATCGCTCATACGTTTCCGTTAATAAAAACGGCTCATTGCCGTATAATAAATAAAGAAGAGAAAAACGCCGTTTTTCAATGTTTCCCCATACGCGTTCCAGCATGTTCCCGTCTCCATTCCCTAGCAAACGTCTCTGCTAGAAAAGATACACCGTTTTTCGTCATTTTACAAGGGAACCGGCTGCCGAAAAAACCGGTTCCCCTTTATATAAACGCCAGCCTATAAGTCCTAGGACCTTATTGGCCAGCGGGTTATTTTTATGTTTTCCCGGCTGTTTGAAAGTATTTGTGTCAACTGTTGTCAAGGAAGGAAAAGAAGCGAGCGGCGGTAGATTTTTCACGCGTTTTCGTCTATACTAAAAATGATTGAACGAGGAGGGGGAAAACGATGAACGTATTTGAAAAGGAAGTGCAAAGCCAACGAAATGACGCCGTCGATTCCGCCGTCGGATTCATCGTGTCGTTCGGCTTTTTCGCTACCATGTTCATCATCGCAACGTTGATCGAATTTTTCGGTCGATAAGGATTGCTTACATAAGCAATCCTTATTTTTTTGTTTCTGCTGAAACGTTCCGCTTTTTTGTGCACTACATCTTATGGTTTCATCACCTGAAAGGTTCCACCGTTTTCGTCATACACATAGCGAATGGCCCCGTTTTCATCCGTCCGCCAAATGATCGCCCGTTGTTGCCGAAGTCGCATAAGCACCTCGGGGGACGGATGCCCGTAGCGATTGTAGCGGCCGACGGAAATGATGGCCGCTCGCGGCTTGATCGTCCGCAAAAACGGCTCTGTTGTCGACGTTTTGCTGCCGTGGTGGGCGACTTTCAATACATCGGCGCGCAGCTCTGGATAAGCGCGGATGAGCGCCTGTTCCGCCTCTTCCTCGATATCCGCAGCAAACAGCCATGTCAAGCGGCCGAGGCGGGCGAGCAATACAAGCGAGCCGTTATTATCCTCATTGTTTCCCGCCTCCGGGTGCAATACGGAAAACGCGGCATCCCCCACCTTCCACCGATCCCCCCGCACGCTGGCGGCCACCGACACAGAAAACGGGCGCGCCATCGCCTTGACGGCCGGCAGCGCTCCTGGGCTTGTGACAATCTTCTTGACGCGCACGGCTCCCATCACCTCGGGAGCAGCCCCGATATGGTCGGCATCATCGTGCGTCAAAATCAGTTGATCAAGCGTCCTCACCCCTTGGGCTTTTAAAAACGGCACGACAACGTCGCGGCCGACGGCAAACGGCCGCGACCGTTTGCGCCACGGTTCGCGCACCCATTCCGGCGTCCCGCTGGTATCAATGAGATAGACTGCTTTTCGATAAGGAAGCTCAATATAAATACAGTCCCCTTGCCCAACATCCAATACCGTCACTTCCCCTTTCGGATCCACATACGGGGCGGCCAGCTGAAGCGCCGTCGCCGCCGCCACCGCTGTCAATCCGCGGATCAGGCGGCCGCGCTCCCAATCCAAAAACGCCGCCGCGATGGCCGTCAGATAGCCAGCTAAGCACCACGGCCCCGGACGCCCGAGCACAAGCATAAACGAGTAATCGACCGAGAAAAAACGGACAACCGCGTCCGTCAGCTCAATGAGGCGGCTAAACAGCCAAATGAGCGGAGAAAAGGAAAAAACTGCGGATAGAAAAGCAATGGGCAAAATGACAAATGAATACCAAGGGACGAAGAAGACATTCAGCCCTATGCTCCAAACAGAAATTTCATAAAAATGGTAAAGCAAAATCGGCAGCGCGGCAAGCTGAGCGGCGAGCGCGGTCTGAAACAAGTTTTGGAGCATCGAACGAGCAGAGGCGAGCACCGACACATGGGCGAGAAGGGCAAACGTGACAAGAAATGATAGTTGAAAACCGACATCCCAAACCATATAGGGATCAAAGACGAGCAGGGCAAGCGCTGTCCAACTCAACGCATCCAGCGGATGGATCATTCCTTTTTTCCACTGGACGGCCAATACAATCATCCCGGTCGCACAGGCGCGCAGCACCGACGGCGAAGCGCCGGCGAGCACCGCATACATAGGCAAGAAAACGAGCAAAGCAAGCACGGCCGCTTCGCGCGTCACAAACCGAATGGCAGCGGCCAACGCAGCGCCGACAAGCAGGGTGACATGGCCGCCGGAAATGGCCAACAAATGGATGATCCCGAGCTGCTGGTAACCGCTAATCACTTCCTCGTCCAACGAGCGGCGTTCGCCATAAATGAGCGCAGCGGCGATGCCGGCCGCTTCCGGCGGAAACTGGGCTTCAATGCGGCGGACGCCAGCCTCACGAATCGCCTCAAGCCGTTCGATGATGGTGGGACGGACGCGCACGCAAGCGGAAAGATCGATCGCCTCAGGGAGAAAGAGCCAATGGATACGATGGCGGCGCAAATAACGGCGGTAATCAAATGCATACGGATTGCTGGCTGGCATAGGGCGCTCGAGCATTCCGCTCAGCCGGCACACGACCCCGGGCATAAGACGCGCACGCAGCGCTTCTTTTTCCGCAGCCGTCCGAATGATGTAACGAAGCTGCACCCGCTCCTTGCCAGCTTGCACCGCCGCCTGCAATCGATCGCCGTCGATCGCCGGCGCGGCGGAAAAACGAACGGAAAGCGAATGACGGCCGCCGGAAAGGGAAGTTTTGTTATGATGGTCAACGATGAGAAAATAGACAAAAAAGAAGAGAGCTGCAACGAGAGCAGGAAGGAAACAGTGCGGCCGGCGGATGAAAAGAAGAAGGAGATAAATGATAAGGAGAAGACATGTGGTTTTGGACGGCGAGGCCGCCGCCACGGCAAAGAGCGCCGCCGCGGCGGGATAGACGGCTTGTCCTTTCATGCTCCCCCTCCGCCGCCGGAAAGCAAGGCGAACACATCCGTTTTCAGCGGCACTTGCACAAGCCGGACGCCAGCTTGAGCAAACAGCTCCAAGGCGTACGGGTGGTTTTTGTAGTCTTGGGCGTAATAGACAGCGCGAATGCCGCTTTGAATGATCGCCTTGCAACAATGCAAGCACGGAAAATGGGTGACATACATCTCGGCCCCCTCGGTCGGGACGCCGAACTTGGCGCATTGCAAAATGGCATTCATTTCCGCATGGATCGTCCGTACACAATGGCCGTCAATAACGTAGCACCCTTCATCGGTGCAATGGGCGCCCCCGGCGATCGAGCCGTTGTACCCGCCGGCGATGATGCGCTTATCGCGCACAATCGTCGCCCCGACCGCCAGCCTTGTGCACGTGCTGCGCAGCGCCAACAGATGGCTTTGCGCCATAAAGTATTGATCCCATGTGATGCGTTCCATTCTACGTCCCTCCGCTCGTTTCCATACTTTTAGTCTACCCGCCGCCGCCTGCCCCCGTCAACGCCGAAAAACGTCCGCAGCAGCCCTGATCCGCCCATAAACGAGAAGCATTGCGCTCCCCCGCCTCGTTTACGGCACAAGCAAATACGGTTTCAATTTCTCCAGCGTTTTTTCGCCAATTCCGGTTACATTCAACAAATCTTCCACCCGCTGGAACGGCCCGTGTTCTTCGCGATAGGCGATGATCGCTTTTGCCTTCGCCGGTCCGATGCCGGGAAGCTGCATCAACTCCTCTTCCGTCGCCGTATTGACCGCCACTTGCGGCCCGTCCCGAGCTCCATCGCTTGGAGACTTGCCGACGGCATCTGACGCTGGTGCGGCCTCGTCTTTTGCCGGCACGTAAATCATCATCTCATCGCGCACTTTTGCCGCCAGATTGATTTTCGTTTCATCCGCCTCGTCCGTCAATCCGCCGGCTAGGGCGATAACATCGCGAACGCGGGCGTCCGCCGCCACTTCGTACACTCCTGGCTTCGCGACCGCCCCTTTCACATCCACCACAGCGGTTTTGGGCGCCTCGTCCTTTTTTTCTTCCGGCCGGGCGGCATCCGTTTCAGCCGCCGCCGGCAAGACGACTTGCTCCTTTTCATCCGTCGGATGACGAAACACCCATAACCCCGCCGCCGCGGCAAACAACAAGAGCACCCCCGCTTTCCCATAACGTTTTCCAAGCTCCTGCACATGCTCCCACATACGATCCCATCCTTTCCATCTCCAGTCATAAACCGAGCCTTTTTCTCATACATATCGAAAAAGAGAGTTCCGGTGAACCAAAACCGGGAGGGGGGACAATGCATGAACATCGGCGTTATCGGCACGGGGAATATGGGCACCATCTTAATCGAAGCGTTCCTCGACTCCGGCGCCGTGAAAGCGGATCAGCTCGTCATAACGAACCGTACGCTTGCGAAAGCGTTCGCGATACAACGCGCGCATCCCGGCATTGCAGTGGTTGCCGATGCGGCTGAAGTCATCAAACAATCCAGCCTCGTCTTTTTATGCGTCAAACCGCTCGACATCCACCCATTGTTGCAGCAGCTGGCCCCGCACTGGACAAGGGAGCATTGCCTTGTGTCGATCACAAGCCCGATCAGCGTAAAACAGCTTGAAGCAGCCGTCCCTTGTCAAGTCGTGCGCGCCATTCCGAGCATTGCAAACCGGGCGCTCTCCGGCAGCATCCTTGTCACCTTCGGCTCGCGCTGCTCAGCCGCCTGCCGGCAAACGATCGATGATCTTCTCCGGCGCATCGCCTCGCCGGTGTACATCGACGAGGCCATCACCCGCGTCGCTTCCGACATCTCAAGCTGCGGTCCAGCGTTTTTCAGCTATTTGCTTCAGCGCTTCATCGACGCCGCAGCGGCCAAAACCGCCATCACGAAGGAACAGGCGACGATGCTGGCGACCGATATGATCATCGGCCTTGGGGAACTGCTCAAGCGGAATCTGTACACATTGCCAACGTTGCAGGAAAAAGTATGCGTCAAAGGCGGCATTACCGGGGAAGGAATCGCTGTGCTGGAACAACGAATGAACGGCGTCTTTGAAGAAGTGCTGGCGAAAACACATGAGAAGTTTAAAGAAGATGTGGAGAAGGTGAAGCAACAGTTTCCTTGATTGATTTTCATTTGACAAGCAGCAGCGAAAATCCTGCTTCGTTCGACAAAAAAATGGACCCCAGCTTGTACGGCTGGGGTTTTCATATTTACGGATTTTTCGTTGGATTCCATCGTCGTTCAACCTTTCAGCTGTTGCTTGTTTTTATCTATATTGTTTCGATCCTCATTCGGCTATTGAGCCGGGCACAAGATTTCTTCCAATTACGTTTGGTTGACATTACACTCGTTTCAATCCTCAGCCAGCTATTAAGCCGGATGCAAAACGATAGAGCATTTTCCCTGCATGATTTTATGTTTCAACCAAAATCTCCCTAAATCTTCCTCATCCACGTTTCTTTTTATGATTTATGATTTCTCGCTCTTCGCCCCTCACCGCTTCCGCGCGACGAAAAACAACCGCTCCGCCGTCTCGGTCGGGGGCGCATCGGTGAAATCGGCGGTCACTTCAAGCACCTCGAAGCCAGCGGATTCGAGCCATCGCTCATAGACGGCGCGCTCGAACGTACGCTGTTCGTGCCATTCGTCGAAACGTTCGTATAGATCGCCGCGGCGGACGAAAAAGGTTAATTCATGCCCGACGCTGTGCGGCCAGTCAAGCGGATGGCACATCCATATGTAGCTGAGGTCTTCATCCTGATCCGCAAACACGGCGTCGCGGAACAGGACGTCCATTTTGTAGACCGAATGGACATCAAACAAAAGCAGCCCGCCGCCGCCAAGGGCGCGGGAGACGGCGGCGAACGTCCGCTTCACATCCTCTTCATTCGTTAAATAGTTGAGAGCATCGCAAAACAGGAAGGCGCCATCCAGATCAGAAAACCCGTCGAGCTCCGCCATGTTTTGCTCGAAAAACGGCACCTCCACTCCCTCCGCTTCGGCTTTCGCCTGGGCGACGGCGAGCATATGTTCAGAGAGATCAACGCCGGATACTTGCCATCCGGCCTTGGCAAGGCGGATGGCAAGCTCTCCCGTCCCGCAGCCGATGTCAATGACCCGTCTCCCCGGCCGTTTGGTGTATTGGGCGAATGCCCGTTCAACAAACGATTGCCATGCGTCATACGGCGCCTCAGCCATGAGCGCATCATACCAGTCGGCGAAGCGGCCGTACGTCATGGCTGCAACACAGCCGCGACGTCTTCCGTCGGGGCGTCCCCCCAGAGCCGTTCGAGGTTGTAATACTCGCGCTCCTCTTTGGCAAAAACATGCACAACGATGTCGCCCAAGTCGACAAGCACCCATTTCGCCTCATGGAATCCTTCAACCCGCTTCACCACTAGGCCGTGTTCTTCCGCTTGGTCTTGAATTTCGCGGGCGATGGCCTGCACTTGTTTGTCCGAATTGCCATGGCAAATGACAAAATAATCGGCGACAAGCGAAATGCCTTTCATGTTCAAGACGACAATTTGTTCCGCCTTTTTATCATCCGCCGCGCGGACGACAAGCTGCAACGCCTCTTGTTCCGTCACCGTTTTGCTTCCCCCTTCACTTCACGCATGAGTGAATTGTACGCATGAATCGTATCTGGATAAATGAGCTGGCGCTTCTCAAGCAAAAACGCGATCGTATTTTTCACCGCCTGCAAAAGCGCCCGGTTGAGGTCTTCTTCCGCCAAGCGCCGTACGTCGTCGACGCCGGGGAAGCGGCGCCCTGGTTCCATATAGTCGGCCAAATAAATAATTTTTTCAAGCACCGTCATTCCCGCCCTCCCGGACGTATGGTAGCGAATGGCATCCAGCACCTCCGGATCGTCGATGCCGACTTCTGTCTGCACCAAATAGGCGCCAACGGGCGCATGCCATAGCTCTCTGTTGTAAGCAAGCAAATCGTTGGGCATATTTTGCGCCAAAATGATTTGTTTCATTTCCTCGACCGGACGGAATTTGGCATAGTCGTGGAAAATCGCCGCCAGTTCCGCCTTTTTCGCGTCGGCGCCGTATTGCCTGGCGAGCTTAACAGCGGTCTCGACAACGCCAAGCGTATGCTCGTAGCGCTGCTCTGTCAGCTGTTGTTTCACGATCAGTAACGCCTGTTCTCGCTCCATATAGCCCCTTCTCCTCAATATAAAGTCTAACGCCTTCCGGCACAAGATAGCGAATCGTCTGCCCGTTCCGCACCCGCTCGCGGATGAGCGAGGAAGAAACGGCAAACTGCGGCGCCTCAACTTCGATGACCGGATACGGCGTTTCCATGGAAAACCCCGGCCGCTTGACGCCAACAAACGTCACCAACTCGATGAGCTCATCGATGCGGTGCCAATGGGGCAAATATTCGACCATATCGGCGCCGATGATGAAATAAAACTCGTCATTGGGATGCATCGCGACAAGCTGCCGGATCGTATCGTACGTATACGAAGGCCCTTCCCGCTCGAGTTCGATCGTCTCAATATGAAAGCGCGGATGGCCAGCCACTGCCAACTCGAGCATGCGCAGCCGGTCTTCGCTTTTGGTCACTTGTTCGTGCTGCTTATGGGGAGGAAGGCGGTTGGGCAGAAACCAAATTTCTGACAACTGAAGGGCGTCAAGCACTTCATTCGCCATGAGCAAATGACCGTAATGAGGCGGATCAAACGTGCCGCCGAAAATCCCGATTTTTCCCATCTTCTTTCCTCCCGCCGCCTGCCGTGGCTGCTCCCATTGTCAATCAGGCAGAACGATTTGTTTATGCTCCTTCGATTCTTTGTATAAGACGATCGTATTGCCGATCACTTGCACGACTTCCGCCCCCGTTCCAGCCGCGAGCTGCTCGGCGACGGTGCAGCGGTCTTCTTCACAGTTTTGCAAAACGCTCACTTTCAACAGCTCGCGCGCTTCGAGCGCCGCCGCAATTTGTTCGGTCATCGCTTCCGTCACGCCGCCTTTGCCGACTTGGAAAATCGGTTTCAAATGATGGGCTTGAGCGCGCAAAAACCGTTTTTGCTTTCCCGTTAGCATATGTTACCTCCTTAACGCTTCGATGACAAGCTGTTTCATCCGGTTGACATCCGGCCATTGGCCGGTCCACTTTTCGAACGCCAGCGCTCCCTGGTATACGAGCATGCCGACGCCGTTTTGCACACGGGCGCCGCGGGCTTTCGCTTCTTTCAGCCATTTTGTTTCCAGTGGATTGTAAATAATATCGGAAACGATCACCCCTGGGCGCAGCCGTTCAAGAGAAAGCGGCTGCACCTCGACACGCGGATGCATGCCGACAGAAGTGGTATTGATGATAATATCGTATTCGGCCAGCCGCGTTTCGGCCTCGGCGAGTGAAAAATACGCCGAGCGGCGCTCGTCCCCTTCGCGGACGAGCCGCTCCGCTTTTTCCACCGTCCGGTTGGCCATATCGATGCGCTCGGCTGCCGTCGACAGCAACGAAAAGTAAATGCCGCGCGCCCCGCCGCCAGCGCCGATCACCAAAATCCGCTTGCCGTCCAAGGTGATGTTCATTTCCTCTTCCAACGCTTGGACATAACCGAGCCCGTCTGTATTATAGCCGACGAGCCGGCCGTCATTGTTGATGATCGTATTGACCGCCCCGATGCGGCGCGCATGTTCGTCCACTTCGTCCAAAAACGGAATGACCGCCAGTTTGTGCGGAATCGTCACGTTCACCCCGGCGATGCCGAGCGCCCGCACGCCAGCGATCGCCGCACCGACTTGCCCCGGTTCGACGGAAAACAAATGATAGCGCGCCGGAATGCCCAAACGGGCGAATGCATCATTATGCATGAGCGGCGACAGCGAGTGCTCGACGGGAAACCCAATCAACCCGTATACCTTTTCCACGTTTCTCCCCTCCCGCTTTCCATTAAATCAACGATTGACGGATAAATACGTCGACCCCTTTTGGAGCATGGACGACAAGCTGAGCACCCGGGTCGTTGCACGTCACCCAGCCGAGTCCGGAAAAAACGATGTCCGTCTTCCGCTCTTTGACAGACAGCGAGCGCGGCACAAGCGGCGGAAATTCAGCGGCATAGCGTTTGTTTGGCGGCGACAGCAAATCGCCAAGCTGATTGGCATAAAGGGAGTCGGCTTTTTCCAACTTCGTCCGATGAACCGTCAACTCATTGGCCATGTAGCAGACGAACGAGCGGCGCCCGCCTTTGATGTAATCGAGGCGGGCCAAGCCTCCGAAAAAGAGCGTCTGCCCTTCGTTGAGCTGATAAACGCGCGGATGGATTTCCCGCTTCGGCGTAATGATCTTCAAATCGCGCGCATCAACAAAGTGCGCCATTTGGTGATGGTTGATGATCCCCGGCGTATCATACAGCGTCGCTCTACCCTCAAGCGGAATTTCGATCATATCGAGTGTCGTCCCCGGGAAATATGACGTGGTAATCACATTCCCTTTGCCGGTCGCCTCTTCAATGATCCGATTGATGAACGTCGACTTGCCGACATTCGTGCAGCCGACGACGTAGACATCGCCGCCCTCACGGTAGCGATTGATCGCTTCCATCACCTTCGCCATGCCAATTCCTTTCGCTGCGCTGACAAGGCAGACGTCAACCGGACAGAGCCCGAGCTCTTCAGCCATGCGGCGCATCCAGCGCAGCAGCTTCGGGTATTTGACCGACCGCGGCAATAAATCCGCCTTGTTGCCGACAAGCAAAATCGGATTCTCGGCCGCAAACCGCGGCAAGCCAGGAATCCAGCTGCCGTTGAAATCGAAAATGTCGACGATGTTGACGACAAGCGCCTTCGATTCCCCGATGCGATGCAACATGTTTAAAAAATCGCTGTCATCAAGCGGCACGTCTTGCACTTCGTTGTAATGTTTCAAGCGGAAGCAGCGCTGGCAAATGATTTCTTCCTCGTCTTTTTCGAGCACGCTTTTCGGCGCATAGCCCGCCTTTTTCGGATCGTCAAACTGAATGGCCGCTCCGCAGCCGATGCAACGCAGTTGTGGCTCCACGATCATTCCTCCCAGTAAATCATCCCTTTTTTGCGCATCACCTTTAAAATTCTCCGCTCCATTTTTCGATTGAAACGCGTCCATAATCCGTCCGTCTGGGCGACCGGGACGACTAAAATCGTGTTCAGTCCGAGCCGGTTGCCCCCAAGCACATCAGTCAGCAACTGATCGCCGATGACGACGACTTCCTCTTTCTTAAGCTCCATCATCTTTAATGCCTGCAAAAACGCGCGTGTCAGCGGTTTGCGCGCTTCAAAGATGAACGGGATGCCAAGCGGCTCCGCAAACGACTGCACGCGTTGTTGATTATTATTCGATACGATGACGACCTTAATGCCCGCCTGCTTCATCGCATCAAACCATGCGGCCAGCTCCGGGGTGGCGCTCGGCCGATCCCATTCAACGAGCGTATTGTCCAAATCAGTGATGATCCCTTTGACCCCTTTTTGTTTCAGCTCATCCGGAGTAATGTCGATCACACGCTTGGCAAACTGGCTTGGCAAAAAGTAGTGAAGCATACCGGACACCCGCCTTTCCATTTGCTTTTCCCATCATAACGAATTTTATCGTTTGTTTCAAAACAAAGTTTACCGATGATAAATAGAAAAAACTTTCGACAAATTTTGCGCCCCTCCATCTTGTGGATAACTGTTGTCCACATTATACACAAGCTAAACATCACATTTCCTACGATTTATAAACATGTTTTCCACATGTTATCCACCACTTTCTGTGGATAACAGAACGGTTGTTCTCTTTCACAAGTCATGGTACATTGTAAGTAACCTACCATTATATGTATGACAGGCTTGTCCTATTCCATCCAAAAAAGGAGGACGCCCCCGATGAAACATTTGTCGGACGAGCTGTTGATCGAGTCGTACTTCAAAGCGAAAGAGCTCAACCTCAGCCCTGAATTCATCGAGTTGATTGAAAAAGAAATCCAGCGCCGGTCATTAACCCACAAAATTAAGCTGTCCTCATAAGCGAAGGCCTTCGGGCTTTTTTTTGTTGCCAAAAGCCTTATGGCTCGTGCGCCTCGCGCCAATAGCCGAGCCGCTCGCCGACTTTGATCGGCATGGGTGCAACAATGCGTGGGTCAGGGGCGAAACTTCCGCGTTCAAACAGCAAGACGACCGTTGAACCGAACGAAAAATACGCCATTTCCTCTCCTTTTACAAGCTGCTCACCCTCATGGGTCAATTCAATGCTGTTGACGAACATGGCGCCGATTTTCACGATCGCCAAGCGCTTGCCGCCGGCTGTGACCTCGGTGATGAGGCGGTAATTTTTCTCGAGCGGCCGACGCCCATATTTTAAGCCAAGACGGTTGACCGGATACGACTTGCGGCCGAGCGCCCACTGCTTTTCGATCACTCCAGATATTGGGCTGTGGATGCGGTGATAATGACTCGGGCTTAAATACAGAATAAAAAAGAACCCGTTCACATACGGTTGTGCCGCTTCAACGCTGCCGAGCATTTCTGCAATGGAATACGGCTTTCCCTTGACGATCATTTCGCAGTTTTCTCGAATCGTGCCCATGTCTTCAATGACGGCGTCGACCGGGCTGACGACCGTATGCTCATCAGCGTCGACCGGCCTCACCCCAGCCTTCAGCCGGCGGACGAACAGTTGCTGCAACGTCTTATAATTTTTTAAGCTTTTTTCCATTTCGTCTTGGTTAATATGATAAATTTTTGCATACGATGATATCAATAGCCCGCTGAGTCGCGATTTGGCAAACGAAGCGAGCAGCTTTGAAGAAAGCGAGTGATTGGTCAGCTCGATGAACAAACGATAAAGCCATTTTCGCAAGCACGTTCCCTCCAGTAGCGCAACATCGCCATTCGTTACTACCTTCCATATTACCGCCAAAATGAGTATAATGGTAGTAGAATTTTCTTTTGGCGTTTTCTGTTGGAAAAGGAGTGGGGAAACTTGTTCTTATCGGACTATTTAGATTATACGTTAAAAAAGCTGAAAGCAAACGTGGCAAACATTTTGACGATGACAAACCTGTCGCTTGGCGGCTTTTCCGTCCTGGCTACGCTGAAAGGGCAGCTTCATATGAGCGTGCTGCTCGTTTTTTTAGCAGCGTTTGTCGATCGCTTTGACGGCGCTGTGGCGCGCAAGATGAACATTGAATCCGAACTTGGCAAGCAGCTCGATTCGATGAGCGACATCGTCTCCTTCGGCGTCGCTCCCGCCTTGCTGATGTACCAAGGCTTGTTCCATGAGTTCGGCGCGCCCGGCGCGGTATTCACCGTTTTGTACATCGCTTGCGGCGCCTTCCGCCTCGCTCGCTTCAACATCACAGAAAACAACGGCTACTTTGCGGGGCTGCCGATCACCGCCGCCGGGGTGCTGATGACGCTCGGCTATTTAGCCATCCCGTACTTCCCGCCGCAATCGTTTATGTTTTTGGCGCTCATTTTATCGTTTTTAATGGTCGGCACGTTTAAACTGAAAAAAATATGATGATCACCGGAGCTGCCCTTTCCGTCATCCTAATGGAGCGGGCGGCTTTTTGCGTCTCATGTCACACCTTTTTCCCTTTTCAACCTCCTATATTCAGTATATGATAAATATGGTTTCTTCATAAAAACGCCCAATGGCGTAGATCGTTCGTATGGAAAAAGCGGGGGGATTCATTTGGACAAAACATCGGTCATCGGCATCATCCTTGGCGTCATTGCCGTCGGGCTGGGCATGTACTTTAAGGGCGTTTCGCCTGCTGTATTGATCAATCCGGCCGCCATCCTCATCATTCTCGTCGGGACGGCGGCAGCGGTCGTCATCGCCTTTCCGACGCACGAAATTAAAAAAGTGCCAAAACTTTTCAAAGTCATTTTCACGGAATCAACGACGCCGACGGTCGAACAACTGATTCCGCTGTTCGTCGATTGGGCGAATATCGCCCGCCGCGAAGGGCTGCTGGCGCTCGAGGCGAAATTGGACGACATTGACGACCCGTTTTTGCGCAACGGACTCAGCATGGCAATCGATGGGCAAACGCAAGAGTTCATCCGGGATGTCATGACAGAGGAAATCGTTGCCATGGAAGAGCGCCACGAAGCGAATGCCGCGATTTTTTCCCAAGCAGGCACGTACGCGCCGACGCTCGGGGTGCTTGGGGCCGTCATCGGCCTGATTGCCGCCCTTGGCAATATGGAAAACATCGCCGAGCTCGGCAAGGCGATCAGCGCCGCTTTTGTCGCCACGATGCTCGGCATTTTCACCGGCTATGTGCTTTGGCATCCGTTTGCCAACAAACTGCGGCGGAAATCGAAGGAAGAGGCGCGCGTGCGCTACATCATGATTGAAGGGGTGCTGTCCATTTTGGAAGGACAAGCCCCGCGCATGATCGAACAAAAACTCGCCTCATACTTGCCGGAAAACGAGCGGCGCCAAGCGCTGGTGCAAGGGGAAACGGCCAATGGCTAAGAAAAAAAAGAACAAGCATGACGACCATATGAGCGAGGCATGGCTGATTCCGTACGCGGATTTATTGACGCTATTGCTCGCCCTATTCATCGTCTTGTTTGCGAGCAGCCAAATCGACCAAAAGAAGTTTCAAGAAATTGCGCGCGCCTTTAGCACCGCCTTTGCCGGCGGAACGGGTGTTCTTGACTTTCAAAGCCCGATCGAGCCGATCACTCCACCGGCCCAAGACGAAGAAGGACGGCATCAAGCAAAGCAGCCTTCCCCAGCCGTAAACGGAAAGGAAAAAGAAGAATTAGGGCAAATCAAAGCGAAAATCGACAGCTACATCCACGACAACAAGCTGACGGGAAAACTGCAGACTTCCTTGACGGACGAAGGGCTCGCGATTACCATTTTGGATGATATTTTATTCGACTCCGGCAGCGCCGAAGTGCGCATGAAAGACCGGCATCTTGCGGCGGAAATCTCCGCTTTGCTCGTCATGAACCCGCCGCGCAATATCATCATCAGCGGCCATACGGACAACGTGCCGATCCATAATGAGAAATTTGCTTCCAACTGGGAGCTGAGCGTCATGCGCGCCGTCAATTTCATGAAAGTGCTGCTTGAAAACAAGCAACTCGATCCGCGCTATTTCAGCGCCAAAGGGTATGGCGAATACAAGCCGATCGCCTCCAACGCCACCGCTGCCGGGCGGATGAAAAACCGGCGTGTCGAAATTTTAATTTTGCCGCGCACCGACGTCAATGATTCGTCCACATCCACTCAGTGACCGCCGCGCCTTCAGCGGGCGGTTTTCTTTAGCCGTCGCTTTGCCAAAACTCTCTTTTCCATGTCCAAACAGAAAAACCGGCGGTTCGCCGGTTTTTCCTCCTTCGTCCGCAAAGACCTTTATTCGAAAAAATCAAAGCTTGATCGTCCATTTAATGACTCCGGCTTTGGCAAGCGCCTCAACCAAAATGACAACGACCGGCCCGACGAACAACCCGATAAAGCCAAGCAGCTGAAACCCCAGATAGACGCTGACGAGCGCGGCGAGCGGGGAAATGCCCAAATTGGTGGAAAACACTTTCGGCTCAATGATCCGGCGCACGACGGTGATGACGACAAACAGCACGATGAGCCCGATGCCAAGCGTATTGTTGCCGTTCGCCATGCTGATGAGCCCCCACGGAACAAGCACGGAACCCGTTCCTAAAATCGGCAAAATATCAACGACGACGATGACCAGCGCCATCAACGCCGCATAGTCGACCCCCAACACGAAAAGGCCAGCCAGCGCGAGGAAAAACGTAATTAAACTAAGCAAAAACTGCGCTTTTAAAAAGCCGATCCCCGCTTTGCTCAGCTGGGCGACGACCATCCCAAGCCGCTGTTCGGTCCGTTCGGACAAATAGCGGCGCATGCCTTGCTTCAGCTGCGGCAAATCGAGGCAAATGAGAAACAGTGCGATCAAATACACTAAAAAATGAATCAAAAACGCCGGAATGGCGGCAATATAATGGACGAGCGACTGCGTCAAGTTGGTTGCAAACGACAAAAGCATTTGCTCGACGGTATTGACGCCGCGTTCAAGCGAATCGATGATTTCCTGCGGAATGGAGCTGGAATACGACTGCCACGTTTGAATGAGGCGGTCGAGCACTTTCGTCGCTTCGTTTAGCACATAAGGCAGTTTTTGCGAGAGCGCCATCACTTGTTGCACAAAAATCACGACTAGAAAGTAAAGGGAAAGCCCAAGAATGATGATGAACAATGAAAAAATCACCGTGACGGCGTGCGCGCGCTTCAGCTTATAGTTTTCTTGCAATCGGCGGATGGACGGCTCGAGCAAAAGCGCGGTCGCAAGTGCGAAAAGAAGAGGCACGCTGTATGGCACAAGCCATAGCCCCACAGCGAATAGCAACGCAATGATAATCCAACGTTTCACGTTCGTCCCTCATTTTTCATAAAAATTTAGCCAAAAGATGGTTCATGTATAAATATAGCCGACAGCATGCGGACGGGCAACTATTTCATGCGCTCGTTTTCATCTGCAGCGCGGCGTCGTCGTTGCCAAACGATGTAAATCGCCGCCACCGCCACCGCCGCTGCAATAGCCGGTCGGACGTATGGCGCCGCCATCTCGTCAATTTGCCGCCATCGTTGGCCAAGCTGCTCTCCCAACCAAATAAACAAGATGGACCATGGGATGATGGCCAACACCGTGTAAATCGTAAACGGCAACCACTTCATCCGCGCAATGCCGGCGGGGATCGAAATCGCATGGCGGACAACGGGTATAAACCGGGCGCTGAAAATGACGCCGGGGCCAAATTTCGCAAACCAGCGTTCCGCCACATCCAAATGTTTTTTCTGGATCAATACATATTTCCCATACTGATCTAGAAACGGTCGTCCACCATAGCAACCCATCCAATACAAAAATAACTGCGCCACCGTGCCGCCTACTGTCCCGGCTGCCACGGCTCCAGCAAATGAGACATCGCCCCGCGCTACCAAATAACCAGCATAAGCCAACACGATCTCGCTCGGGATCACTTCGACCATCAAGGCTAGGGCGATGCCGGCGTAGCCTAAACTCGTTAAAAACGAAAATATCGATTGAACGATTTCGTGCACCGTTTTTCCTCCTTCATTTTTCAATTCCCGTTGCCCATTGTTCTATTATACTATACGCTTCTAGCAAACAAAATGAAAAAGCGGTCGACAGAAGACCGCTTTCTTTATAGATGCCATTTGAAGCTTTCACATTTGTGGGGGCTGTGAAGCGGGCGGTTGTTCGGTCTTCCAAGCCACACCCTCTACAGCCAAAAAATGGATACGCGACTTTTCCATCAAGGATATGTTAAACGTTTTCGCCACTATATCTTCATCTTAAGCACTTTGCTGCAGTTCTGCAATGTATTGTTTTCCTTGTTCTTCGTTATATTGCCCTTCCCATTTCGACATCACAACCGCCGCCAGCGAGTTGCCGATGACGTTGACCACTGTGCGCGCCATGTCCAAAAGGCGGTCGATGCCGGCGATAAACGCCAATCCTTCAACTGGAATGCCAACCGTGCCAAGCGTCGCCAATAAGACGACAAACGATACGCCTGGGACGCCGGCAATCCCTTTGGACGTCACCATTAAAACGAGCACAAGCGAGATTTGCTGCGAAATCGGCATGTCGATGCCGTACAGTTGAGCGATAAAGACAGCCGCCAGCGCCTGATAGAGCGTCGACCCATCCAAGTTGAACGAATAGCCGGTCGGAACGACAAAGGATGTTACAGCCTTTGAACAACCGAATTTCTCCATTTTTTCCATAACCTTAGGCAACACGGTTTCCGAGCTCGACGTGCTATAGGCAAGCACTAATTCATCCTTTAAGATTTTTATAATATGGAAAATATTTGTACCTACCAATTTGGCCACAGCGCCAAGCACCACCAACACGAAGAACGCCATGACCGCATAAACGAGCACAACAAGCTTGCTGAGCGGAAGGAGCGAAGCGACGCCGAATTTCGACACCGTCACGCCGATCAAGGCGAAAACGCCAAACGGCGCAAACTTCATCACTTGGTTCGTCACATAAAACATCGCTTCCGCTGTGCCTTGGAAAAAGCGAAGCACCGGTTTCCCTTTTTCACCGATCGCGGCTACGCCCAACCCGAACATCACCGAGAAGAAGATGATCGGCAGCATATTCCCGGTCGACAGCGCTTCAAACACGTTTTTCGGCACGATGTTGACAAATGTTTCAACCATCGAATGGTGCTGCACTTCGTTCGTCGTATCGACATACGACTGGATATCCGTTTTCTCAAGCGACTTCATATTGACGCCGACGCCTGGTTGGAAAATGTTCGCTGCCAAGAGGCCGACGATAATGGCAATCGTCGTAATGATCTCAAAATAAAGGATCGTTTTGCCGCCCAACTTTCCGAGCTTTTTCACATCACCGACGTTGGCGACGCCGACAATCAAGCTCGAGACGACGATCGGGATGACGATCATCTTAATTAAACGGAGAAAAACATCTCCGATCGGCTGCAAATACGTCGCTACTTTAGGGCTTCCGTAAAAAATGGCCCCAACCATAATCCCGAGAATAAGGCCGATGAAAATTTGCCATGCCAAGCCGATCTTGCGCATGATGCTTTTTCGCCTCCTTTAGACAAATTTAGACAAAAGACGACAAAATTATTTTACTTTTAAAAATAAAATCTGTCAATATTTTTGATTGAAATCGCTTCATCAAAGGATATAAATGAAAGAATTCAGTTTTTTAAAATAATTTCTATTCTTCCACTACTGAAAAAGCGGGTCGTTGCACCAGCAACCCGCTTTTGTTATGACCGCCGTTTTTCTTTTTCCTGCCGATAAAACTCGTGAAACATTTTCATTAATGCCCGTTTTTCAATGCGCGAGACATAGCTTCTCGAGATGCCGAGCTCTTTGGCGATTTCACGCTGCGTTTTTTCCCGCTGCCGACCGAGGCCAAAGCGATTGATGATCACCTCTTTTTCCCGCTCATCAAGCACGCTGATATATTGTTTGACTTGTTCGAGCTCCATGTTCAAGTGGATTTCATCGACGATGTCTTCGCCTTCGGCTTTTAAAATATCAAGCAGGCTGATTTCGTTTCCTTCTTTGTCCTGGCCGATTGGCTTATGCAACGAGACGTCTTTGCGCGTTTTTTTTAATGAACGCAGGTGCATCAGGATTTCGTTCTCGATACATCGAGCCGCATACGTTGCCAGCTTCGTTCCTTTGCCCGGCGAATAGCTTTCAATCGCCTTGATCAAGCCGATCGTGCCAATGGAGATTAAATCCTCGACCTCTTCTCCCGTATTTTCAAACTTTTTCACAATGTGGGCAACAAGGCGCAAGTTGTGTTCGATGAGCCGGTTGCGGGCTTGCTCGTCGCCTTTTGCCATCAGCGCCAAATACTTTTCCTCTTCTTGAGCGCTTAACGGCTGGGGAAACGCATTGTTTTTAATATACGAGACAAGAAACGTCAGCTCTTTCAACAGAAACGTAAACGCCGTGAAAATGCCGGACATGCTCTCACCCCCGCCTGCTGTCATCGGCGGAAACCGCCTATCGTTATGTATATGCAGGGGCGATGTTGTCCGTGTCTTTACGACAAAAATAGACCGGCCCGAAATGAGCCGGCAATGACCTGACCAATCAAAAACGATTGATGCCAACGTTCTGCTGATGCGGTCCGCCTGCTTATCCCCCTCCCGATGCAGAAGAACCGCCGTGCTTACGCTCTTGCCTCAACGCTGACTTCCGCGGCGACAACAAGCGCAATCGACGCGGTAATGATGATCGACATGACAATGGCGAACATCCCCGTTCCCTCCTTGACCTTCTCTTCTAGATTTTATTTTACCAAAGAAGACAAGGAGCGCTTCCGCCACATTTTGAACAATTCGTGAAATTCGACCGTCAACAACAGCACGCGGAGCACCGATATCCCCCCTTTAGCCTGAGTCAAGTCGAGTCTCCCGTCTGTTTCATCCACATCACAAGCCATACTGGTACAATTGACATGAATCTTCTCCCCTTTCATCTCCATTGTTTTAAAACAACCGTTGATGAGCGGAACATTTGCGGTCAAGCAACTCCTCCTCAGCTGCACGCGCGAACCGCTCCTCTTCGATGTTCCGTTGCCGCGGCTTTCTCCGCTCAATCGTGATCGTGATAAAAAACAAATGGATCGTCATACCCCCTCACCTCCTTTCCATGCAAAAAACCGCAGAAGGAAGGCGTTTCTGCGGCTAAGCGTACAAAAAGGCCGCAGAAAGCGAGACTACTCCCCTTCTGCGGCCTGATCGCTGTTTTTCGTCATCGGTGCACGTTCATTCCCGGTCGGCGGAAGGTCGAATAGCCGTTTGATAGAATGGATGCGTTACTGTTGTCCACATCATCATTGTCATTGTCTTCGACCTCCCTTTGGAAATGATGCTACGTAGGCAATTATATCCAAAATTATTTCCATTGTAAACCGTTTTTTTGCAAAATAGGCAAAAAGCTTGCTTTCCCTTGAACGCCAGCATGGTGGCTAAACAAAAACCCGCCTTTCGGCCAAAAGGCAGGTTTACGGTTCGAACCGCTTTTCTTCTTCCTCAAGACGGCGGGCATAGCGGGCGGCTTGGCGCAAACAGGAAAGCGACGCGGTAAAACAGACGGCGACTGCCAATAGGGCGAACGGCTTTTTCGCTGTCTCAACCGCTCCTGGGATGATCGTTCCGAAATAGAGAAACGCTCCAAACGCGAACAAGACGAGGCTGTATGTTTTAAAGTCGCCCGCCTTGGCCCGCAGCTCGTTTCGTTGCTGCTCGTTCAAGCCCGATCCCTCCTCTCCCCTTTCACTGTATCATACATGGACAGAAGGGGGGAGCGGCAATTTCAGCCAAGCGCCTTCGCCAAATCGTCAAGCAGATCGTTGACATCTTCAAGCCCGACCGACAAACGGATCAGGCCATCGGTAATGCCGAGCTGTTCGCGCCGTTCCTTCGGGATCGAGGCGTGCGTCATTTTCCCTGGCAACGAAATTAAACTTTCGACCGCCCCTAAGCTTTCGGCAAGCGTAAAGTAGCGCACGCGCGACAGCACTTTCTCGGCGCGCTCCAAGCTGCCGACATCAAACGAAATCATGCCGCCAAATCCGCGCATTTGCTTTTTCGCCAACTCGTGGTTCGGATGATCCGGAAGACCTGGATAATGGACGCGCTTGACCGCCTTGTGTTCAGCCAAAAAAACAGCGATTTGGCGCGCATTTTCTTCATGTTCCTCCATCCGCACGGCGAGCGTTTTCATCCCGCGCATCAATAGCCATGAATCTTGCGGCCCGAGCACGCCGCCGGTTGAATTTTGCACGTAATGGAGCCGCTCGGCAAGCTCCGGCGTGCGGACAACCGCCAACCCAGCGACGACGTCGCTATGGCCGCCTAAATATTTCGTCGCGCTATGGATGACGATATCGGCGCCAAGCTCAAGCGGCGTCTGAAAGTACGGAGTGGAAAACGTGTTATCGACGATCAATAGCAGCCCATGCGCACGGGCAATGGCGGCGGCGGCTTGCAAGTCAGTGATTTTCAACAGCGGGTTCGTCGGCGTTTCAATATAGATGGCTTTCGTATTCGGCCGGATGTGCGCCTCGATGTTGGCGACATCGCTCGTATCGACGAACGTCGCCTCAAGCCCGAACCGATTCAGCACGTTCGTCATGACGCGATACGTGCCGCCGTACACATCGTCAGTGAGCACTAGATGGTCGCCGCTTTGAAACAACATCATGACGGCCGTAATTGCCGCCATACCGGAAGCGAACGCAAAGCCGGCTTCGCCGCCCTCGAGATCAGCGATCAGCTTCTCAAGCGCCGCGCGCGTCGGGTTGCCGGTGCGCGAGTATTCAAACCCTTTATGCTTTCCAACTTCTTCTTGCTTATACGTACTCACTTGATAAATCGGGACCGACACCGCTCCAGTATGCGGATCCCCCGGAATGCCGCCATGAATGAGCATTGTTTTCCGCCTCATCGTTACCTCCCACCTTCATAAATGTGTTTGCTTAAATAGCGTTCGCTCCCGTCCGGAAAAATGACGAGGATATTCGTCCCTGGCTTTGCCTTCTCTGCTTCCATCAAAGCGGCATGAAACGCGGCGCCGGACGAACTGCCGACCAAAAGCCCCTCCTGTCTCGCGAGTTCGCTGACGCGCCGGAACGCGTCATCGTCCGCGATCGTGTAGATGGCATCAAAATAATCCGGATCCATAAACGGCGGCAAAAACTCCATGCCGATCCCTTCCGTCCGATGCGGACCCGGCTTGCCGCCGCCTAAAATCGAGCCTTCCGGTTCCACGATGACCGTTTTAATGGCCGGGTTTTTTTCTTTTAAAAACGTCGCTGTCCCCATAAACGTGCCGCCGGAGCCGGCGCCGGCGACAAAAATGTCGATCTGTCCGTCCAAATCGTCCCACAGCTCCGGACCGAGCGTCTTGTAATACGTCCTTGGATTGGCCGGGTTTTGGAACTGCTGGGGGCAATAGGCGCCTGGAATCGTGCGGGCGAGCTCCTCCGCTTTGCGGATTGCTCCTTCCATTCCCTCTTCAGTCGGTGTATGAACGATTTGCGCCCCGAGCGCCTTCATCAGCTGTTGTTTTTCGATGCTGAATTTTTCCGGCACACAAAAAATGATGTTCACGTTTTTGCCGATCGCCGCCAGCGCCAGACCGATGCCGGTGTTGCCGGCCGTCGGCTCGATGATCGTGCCCCCCTCTTTCAGTTTTCCTGATGCAAACGCCTCGCGCAACAGCTCTTGTCCGAGCCGGTCTTTAATGCTTCCGCCAGGATTGAAGTATTCAAGCTTGGCGAACAGCCGAACGCCTTCCGGGAGGGTGAAGCGCGTAATTTCGACAACCGGCGTATGGCCGATCAACTCATGGATGCTTTTTGCTACGCGCATACAAGTCACTCCGTTTCTTCACGCTCAGTTTAGCAGCAAAACGGCGGTGTTCTGTTGTCTATATATAGATGCAATTTAAAGCTTTAACATTTTTCGTTTTTGCCGATCATTTCATCCGACTGTCGAGTGACCGAACAACACCGCTTAAAGACCCATTCATGGGTCTTTAAGCGAGTCGTTGTTCGGTCTTCCGTCACGCCTTAGCGTGACGGAGGCAAGCCATAGGCTTGCCTTCGACAGTCGAGAAAATAGACAAGCTGCTTTTTCGCTGCATCTTAATAGCGCTTCTGTTTCATAACGGAAAGCATCGACAAGACAAGTTCAGCCGAATGTTTCGCCGCCGTCTCCAAAAACTGTTCAAACGACACGTCCGACTCCTCACCAGCAATATCAGACAACGCCCGGATGATGACAAACGGCGTTCCAAATTGCACGCACACTTGGGCGATCGCCGCCGCTTCCATTTCGACGGCGCACAATTCCGGAAACTGACCGCGCACAAATTCGACTCGCTTTGGATCGTTCATAAACGAATCGCCGGTGGCGATCAAGCCGGTCACTGCCTGCAGGCCATCAAGCCGCGCCGCCGCCTGCTTGGCCGCCTCAACAAGCGCCTCATCCGCCCGGTAGCGCGCCGGCAGGCCAGGCACTTGCCCGTAAGCGTAGCCGAACGCGGTCACATCGACGTCATGATGGACGACTTCCTCGGAAATGACAAGATCTCCGACACGAAGCGAAGGCAAAAATCCGCCGGCCGAACCGGTATTGATCACGAAATCAGGGCGAAAGTGATCAAGCAGAAGCGTCGTTCCCATGGCGGCGTTCACTTTGCCGATCCCGGATTTCAACAACACCGCCTCCACGCCGTCAAGGCGCCCTTTGGAAAATTCGCACCCGGCAATGACCGTTTCCTCGCGCCCTTCCATGCGCGAACGCAAAATCGCCACTTCCTCTTCCATGGCTCCAATAATGGCTGCTTTCATCGTTCTCCCTCTTTCTATGTCGTTTGTTTCACCGCCTCCATCACCCAGACGAACGCGTTTTGCTGCGCAAAGGAGGCGGAAAAGCCATGCTTGGAAAACAGTGATGCCAATACGTCAAGCGTCGTATAATATTCGCGTTCCAAATCGTCGGCCAAATCGTAGAAGCCGCGCGCCCGGGCTTCCTCAATCGCCTGGCGGAACGCCTCTTTGTCGCGAAACGCCGTATCGGCAAACACTATTTTACCACCCGGATGGAGCAATTGACTATATTTGGCCAGCGCTTCGTCTTTTTCCGCATCCGTCAAATGATGAAACGCATACGTGCTGGCGATCGTGTCGATCGGCTCCGGCGGTGTCGGAAATTGCAAAAAATCGCCGTCCAGAATGACCGCTCGCCCGCTGAGCTTTTCCGCCGCTTTTTTCCTCATCGGCGCCGATGGCTCGATCCCGTACACCTGCTTGCCGCGCTCAAGCAGCTTTTTCGTCAAGTTGCCTGTGCCGACGCCAAACTCGAGCACGACTTGGCCGGCTTTGTCGGCGACCGTGCTTAAAATGCGGTCATAACCGGCAAACACGTCTCGATATTGCTCATCGTATCCTTCGACCGATCGGTCATACGATTCCGCCCATTGCTCAAACAAGTCAAGAAACTCTCTGCCCATATGGTCACACCCCAAAAAAGTTTATAATTCCTATAAATATAGTATGTTTTTTCGTATTGCCTGCTCTTACTGTAGCATATGTTTTTCCCTTGTTCAACGATCATGTTCGTTCGTATTGTTCCCCCTTGTACTCCGGTGGATGAGGGCGGGAAAATTTGCTACACTGACAATGGAAAGGAGGAAGAACGATGCCGAACATTTCTCTTGATTTGATCGAGGACAAAATCGAATTTTTTGAAGCGGACGACTTGCGGACGCTCGAGAAAAAAATCAACGAACAAATTGAACATAACAAGGCGCTCTTGCTTTCCGTCCATCATGTATCCCATCAAATGCACGTCATGGAAAACGGAAAGCGGTGGTACAGCGCAGTCGTTCATTTCAAAGCGAAAAAATAACAGGCGCCCTTCGTTTTTGGGCGCCTGTGTATTTTTCCGCCGCTAATGAACCGCCATCGTTTCACTGATGCCGCCAAAGTTTCGAATATCTCCGCTTCCCCTCATCATGCCGCTTATGGCTTTTGCTTCAACTTTTGCACTTTCGTCGGCTTCCAGCCTTCGTTCGTCACCCATTCAATGTACACTTTGTAATGGGCGATTTGATCTTTCGTCGAAATCGTCGCGACTGCTTTGTTCGGCCCGTTGTTGCCGATGAACCAAACGATCATCTCCTCCGGGGCGATGCCGGTCGCATAGCTGACGGCATCGAGCATTTCCTTCCAGTCGACCGAATCTTTCTTAAACACCGTTTCATGCGGCTCCGTTTGCGTCGTACCGATCGGCTGCCATGCCGGGTTGACGATTTCTTTTTCAACGTTGGACCCCGGCGGGCCCGGCGTTTCTGTCATGCCCGCTTCGCTCGTTTCATCGGTGGAAGCAGCATCTTCTTCCTCGGCGGGCGTTTCGGCTTCCGCCGGCGCCGCCGCTTCGCCTGTTTCCACTTCCACCCGCTTCGCATTGGCCGCTTCTGTTTTGGCTTCGCGATCAACCGCCTTCTCGCTCGGTTGATCGCCAAACAGCAAGTTCCCGCCGACAATCAAAATGAGCAGCACGACAACGGCAATGGCTCCATTGAGCCAACGGTTGATTCTCCGCCGCTTGGCGCGGGCGGCAAAGCGTGTCCCCATTTGCGCCACCGTCTCCTCTCCCTTCTTTGGATGATGTTCGTGCTGGAAACATGGATTCCCCTTACATTTGGTTCGTCACTTCACTTCATTTTTGGCGTGGTCATAAGCATAAAGCGCCTCGACTGCGGCGGCGAACACATCATTCGTCGAGGCCCGCCCGCTCGGACAGTCGAGCTCAACGACAGCGAGGGCGTATTTCGGGCGGTCGGCTGGAAAATAGCCAGCAAACCATTTATTAATGAATTCAGCACCGCCGTCCATTTTTCCTGTCTCCGCCGTCCCGGATTTGCCGGCGACCGGATACGGCAGCGAACGGAAGCGGCGGCCGGTGCCATCCTCTTTGGTGACAACGCTGCGCAAAAGCCGCTGCAGCTCTTCGGCCGTCTGCGGCGCGATCGGCGCCATGTCTGAAGCCGGTTGAGGCGGAAACGAAAAGAGGGTCGCACCGTTTTTATACAGCACTTTGTCAACGGCCCGCACCTGAAGCGCTTCGCCGCCGCGGGCGATGGTCGCCATCATGTTGGCGACGCCAAGCGGCGAGACGCGTACATTTTTTTGCCCGATCGCCGTTTGCGCCACCGCAAGCGGCACCCTCTTGTCGCGCGGATCATGCCAAATCGTTCCTTTCTGCTCCTCCGGGAACTGACGGAAATGCTCTTCATGGTACACCGCCCCTTCCCAGCCGGCCGTCGGATACAGCCCAAGCTTTCTCGCATACGTTTCAAACGCATCGGGATCGTGCTCGATCAACTGCTTGCCGAGCGTGGCGAAAGCATTGTTGCAACTGACGGCAAAGCTGTCCGCTAAATCAAGCATGCCGTAATCATGCTCCTCATCGCGGGTTTTGCCGTCAATTTTTCGGCTGCAGTCAAACGTTGTCTCAAGCGAGGCGAGCCCCTCATCAAGCGCCGCGGCCGCAATGACTGTTTTAAAAATCGAGCCAGGGATTTGCGGCAACACTATTTGGTTTTCCGCCCCGCGGTTTTTGTACGGATCACGCGGGTCCATGTTTGGGCGGCTGACCATGGCGAGCACACTGTTTGTGTCAATATCCAGCAAAACGAGACCGCCTTTTTTCAACCCGTATCGGTCAACGATCTGCTCCATCTCTTGCTGCAAGTCACGGTCAAGCGTCGTTTGCACGGTGACGGGATAAAACGGGTTGCCCGTATCGCTGTATTTGACATCGAGCCCAAACAGCGGCCGCCCTTCGGCGTCAACGTGATAAAGCAGCTTCGTTTCGCCGTCGGCGAGCAAAAACTCATCAAACGCCTTCTCAAGTCCTTGAATGCCCACTTCGGTCTTTGGCGGCAGCGGCCGTTTTGGATAACGCTTCTTGATGAGCTCCTGATCTGGGCGGGTGAAGCCAAGCAAATGCGGAGCGTACACCACCTCAAGAGAGTATTGTTTATTGACAGCTAAGACGCCCGGAATGCGCAAATCGTTAATTTGCTTCATTTGCTGGGCGCTCAAGGCGAGCGGCTCTCCATCCTTCTCTAAGACGAACGGACCGTCCGCCTGCTCAAGCTGGCGGCGGATCTCTTCTTTAGAGACGCCGGTGATGCGGGCGACTTGTTCCATCGGCCATTTCATCGTCGTTAAAAACGGGAATAAGACAAGCGACGGCACGTATCGCTTCGTGAGCGGCGCGCCATTTCGGTCGACGAACGAGCCGCGCCCGTCGTCAATGATCAGTTCTTGTGTCCGCTGGGCGACGCTTTCGGCAATTAAATTATGATTGGCGAACGACTCGGCGTCAATCAGCTGGATCTGCGCCAATCGCCCGACAAGCAACAACAAGCCCAGTTGAATGAGGGCGAGCATGGCAAGCGTTCGTTTTTTCCACATAAAGAAAACACCTCATCATCAGTGTTGACGAGGTGTTTCCGTTTGAAACGTCAAGCGGCGGCAATTTTCTTCGCTTCGCTTCGCACACCGCCGCTTGTTCAGGTCGGCCGCCTCCTGCTTCTTATTTCACAGCCACGATTTTCACAAGCATTTCCCCGCCCGGCGTTTGCACCGTCACCTCATCGCCGACGCGGCGGCCGAGAAGCGATTTCGCAATCGGCGAGTCGTTGGAAATTTTCCCTTCAAACGGATCGGCTTCAGCGCTGCCGACGATCGTATACGTCTCTTCCTCGCCGTCTGGAAGTTCAATGAACGTGACCGACTTGCCGAGCGAGACGACGTCCGGGTTTTCTTTGTCTTCTTCAATGATGACGGCGTTGCGGATCATGTTTTCAAGCATTTGGATGCGCGATTCGACAAACGCCTGCTCATCTTTGGCAGCATCGTACTCCGAGTTTTCCGACAAATCCCCGAACCCGCGCGCAATCTTAATGCGCTCCACCACTTCTTTCCGCTTGACCGTTTTTAAGTACTCAAGCTCTTGTTCCAGTTTCTCTTTTCCCTCTTTCGTCATCGGATACTGCTTTTCGTTCGCCATTCATCTCACTCCTCTATATATTCTGCATTATGTAAAACGTACGAACAGCAAAAACGGCTGTTCGTACGCTTACTTGTTATATAATATATTGTTTTGTCTCTGTTATGTTATTACAAAACCGCTTTTTGTTCAAGAACTGTGCGAATTTTTGCCACCATTAAATCGATGGCGACGACGTTCTGTCCGCCTTCCGGAATGATCACATCCGCGTAGCGCTTCGTCGGTTCGACAAACTGGTTGTGCATCGGCCGGACGACGGACAAATATTGCTCGATGACCGAATCGAACGTGCGGCCGCGCTCTTTAATATCGCGGATGAGACGGCGGATGATGCGGATGTCCGGGTCGGTGTCGACATATACTTTAATGTCCATTAAATTGCGGAGTCGCTCATCCTCCAAGACAAGAATGCCCTCCACGATGATGACATCCTTTGGCTCCACGCGAATGACGTCGCTTGAGCGAGTGTGCAGCGTATAATCGTACACCGGCTTGTCAATCGGCTCATAGCGAAGCAGCTTATGAATATGCTCAATCAACAAATCGTTGTCAAACGCCAGCGGATGGTCATAGTTCGTCTTCAGCCGCTCTTCAAACGGAAGATGGCTTTGATCTTTATAGTAAAAGTCTTGCTCCAAAACAAGGATCGAGCGGTCGCCGAAATGGTCGTAAATCGCGCGGGCGACGCTCGTCTTCCCCGAGCCGGAGCCGCCGGCGACGCCGATGACAACGGGCTTCTTCCCCATCTTAATTCTCCTTTCTCATCATGTTGTACGGGAAGAGAGGGCGCTTGACCTTAAACTTCACGATTTGCAGCGGATGGCGCGCCGCATCAAGCTCGTTGCCGTCTTCGTCCCAAATTTTCTCAATCACTTGGGTGAAGTTTTCAATTTCCGGACCGAAAAATTCGACTTCATCGCCCGGGCGGAAATGGTTGCGCTGCTGGACGGTGGCGATGCCCGTCTCCGGGTCATAGCCAAGCACCAAACCGGCGAATTCATGCGTCGTTTTCCGGCTGTGCGTCCCGTACATATGGTTCGTATAATCCGGGAAGCCGTCAAAGAACGACGGCGCCGTCTCGCGGTTGGCGCATTTCTCCAGCTCCCGCACCCACTCTTCGCGGATCGTGAAATGGTCTGGGTCAGCGCAGTAGGCATCAATGACTTTCCGGTAGACACTGACAACCGTCGCCACGTAATGGATCGATTTCATCCGCCCTTCAATTTTCAAGCTATCCACACCCAATTCGATCATCACCGGAATGGCGCGGATTAAGTTCAAATCTTTCGCGCTCATCGCAAACGGAGCGTCCCCTTTTTCAAACAACGGAATTTCCCGGCCGTCCGAGAGCTGATACAAATCGTAATCCCAGCGGCACGACTGGCAGCATCCGCCGCGGTTTGAGTCGCGCGCCGTCATATGGTTGCTCAATACACAGCGGCCGGAGTAGGCGGAACACATCGCCCCATGGATGAACGCCTCGATTTCAATATCGACTTTCTCTTTGATCTGCCGGATTTCTTCTGCGCCCACTTCACGAGCGAGCACAACCCGCTCGAGCCCTTCCTCTTTCCAAAATTGGACCGCTTTCCAGTTGGTAAGCGATTGCTGCGTGCTTAAATGCACTTCAAGCTTCGGCGCCACCCGGCGCGCCGTTTCGATGATGAGCGGGTCGGCGACGATGATGCCGCAAACACCGGCATCTTCAAGCGCCCGCAAATAGTCATCAAGGCCAGGGATGTTTTCGTTATGGGCGTAAATATTGGCCGTTACGTATACTTTGGCTCCGTATCGATTGGCAAATTCGACCCCTTCGCGAATTTCCTCGATCGTAAAGTTGTCGGCGTTGGCGCGCAAGCTGTACTCTTGGCCTCCGATAAAGACGGCGTCTGCACCGTAATGGACGGCGATTTTCAGTTTTTCCAAGTTGCCGGCCGGGGCGAGCAGCTCTGGCTTTTTCACAATGACGCGCTTGCCGTCAATGATTTCGGAGATGCGATCATTTTTTAAAAGCATGCTGCTTCCCTCCTTTTCTCAATAAATGGTCTCTTTGAAGAAAAATCCGGTGTCGATGCGGCGATGCGGCGGCTGAAGCGCTTCAACGGCCGCAAGCAGCTCCTCTTTTTCCCGTTCGTACCGCTCGCGGTCATCCGCGCATAAATCGATGGCGCGGCGGTACAGCTTCGTCACTTCGGTAATGTAGCGCGGCTCGTGCAAAATCCCGTCAATTTTAAAGCTGTCGATGCCGGCCTCGACCATGTCGCCGAGCTCATCGATCATGCAAACATCGTTCGGGCTCATAATATGCGTGCCGTTTTCGTCTTCAAAAATCGGATATTTGTTGTCGCGCTCTTTGTCGTAAAGAAACATCCCTTTTTCGTACTTCTTCCGTTCAACTTCCATCACTTTCCCTTGATATTCAAAATAGCTGCCGATCAGCGAGCGCTTCGATTGGTACATGCACATCGCGCCGTGCACTTGCACCTCGATTTCCACTTCGGCATGGGCTTTGATTTCCAAAATGGCGTCCATGTTCAACTCGCGGGCCAAGACGGCGCGCTTCGCCCCTTTCCGGCCCCAATAGTTGCACGCATACCAGTTCGTCGCTGTCGTCTCCGTGCTCCAGTGGAGCTTCATGTGCGGCGCCGTTTCTCGGACAGTCAAGAGCACCGCGGGATCGCCGAAGACGATGGCATCGGCGCCGACATCAGCCAAAAACGCGACGTAGTCGCCAAGCTCGTCCACTTTATCGTTATGGAAAATGGCGTTCATCGCCACATACACGTTCATGCCGCGCCGGTGGGCGGCTTTGACGGCGGCAGCGACATCATGGCGGGAAAATTCGCCGGCAAGCCGCAAACCGTAGCGCTGCTCGCCAATGATGACCGCGTCCGCTCCGGCTTCAGCCAGCTCGTCGATATGGGCAACGCTCGTCGGCGTCACGAGCAATTCGGGTTTTTTCACTGTTCTTCACCTCGTTTTTTCGATATGGCGAGCCCATCGCCGACCGGAATGATGACCGTATCATAACCGCTTCGACTCATGAGCCACTCATTGTAGCGGCGAATTTTTCGGGCGATGTTCCAAAGCCGTCGATTGTCCGCCGGCGCTTCGGCGGCGACGAGCCCCTTAAACAAGACGTTGTCGCTGATGATGAGGCCGTCTGCAGCCACAAACGGCTCATAGAGCGTAAAAAAGCGCTCATATTGCCCTTTGGCGGCATCAATAAACAGCACATCAAACGGCGCGGCGGCCGCCACACCGGCCTCGACCGCGAGCGCATCGCCCAACACCGCCTCGATTTGCCGCTTGGTGTTCGTCTTTTCGATGTAAAAACGGGCGCGCTCATACCGCTCCCGGTCTTTTTCGATCGTCACAATGCGCGCATCCGGCAGCGCCTTTGCCATCCGGATCGCCGAATAGCCGATCGCCGTGCCGATTTCCAAAATGCGGCGCGGCCTG
Source organism: Geobacillus sp. YHL (assembly GCF_022341265.1). Classification (NCBI taxonomy): domain Bacteria; kingdom Bacillati; phylum Bacillota; class Bacilli; order Caryophanales; family Anoxybacillaceae; genus Geobacillus; species Geobacillus sp. YHL. The sequence goes on along the minus strand of NZ_JAEIGB010000001.1, from coordinate 364,414 downwards.
ATCAGCTTCAAGATGAATAACAGCACTTCGACGCTCACCGGATCCATGATCGGTATGCGGTGCCGATAGGCGTACTGCTCCATCTCCTCAATGTCCTCATCCGGCGCCGGACGCAGCTTTTGCAAGTACGAAACAATGTCATTGGAAAGCAAGAGGAATTCCTCCCTGCCGTCAGCAAACTGAAAAGCGCTCGCCAAAGTTGAACTATATAGATGCAACGAAGAAGTTTAATATATCCTTGACGGAAAAGCGGTTTGCCCATTTTCGACTGACGGAGGCAAGCCTGTGGCTTGCCTCCGTCACGCCTTGGCGTGACGGAAGACCGAACAACCGGCCTGCTTCACAGACCCATATATGGGTCTGGAAGCGGCGTTGTTCGGTCGCCCGACAGTCGATCAAATACTCGGGAAAAACTACAAATGGTAAAGCTTCAAATTGCATCTATATACAACCCGGCATTTGCGCTTTGTCGTCATGAAAAATAAGAGCCGCAAAGGACTCTTATCGTTGGTCTGTTCAACTATACTACCATAAAACAGCGGAAAAGCGAAGCCGTTTCACCCCACCGGCCATTACCTTCCGTTTTGACCTATTGTTTTCCAATATGCTTCGCCTTTTCCCGGTTATGCTCGGCCAACGTTTTCGTAAAAATGACCTCGCCGCCCGGTGTCGCCAAAAAGTATAAATAGTCGGTCGCCGCCGGTTCAAGCGCCGCTTCGATCGACATTACGCCGGCGTTGGCGATCGGCCCCGGCGGCAGCCCTTTATGAATGTACGTGTTGTACGGCGAATTGACCTGCAAATCTTTATACAACACACGCTCTTTATGTTCGCCAAGGGCGTACAAAACGGTCGGGTCGGTTTGAAGCGGCATGCCGCGGTGCAGCCGATTGTAAAACACGCTGGCGATTTTTTGGCGGTCAGCTTTTTCCGTCGCCTCTTCCTCAATGAGCGACGACATCGTCAACAGCTGATGCGGCGACATGTTCTTTTCTTTCATCGCTGCCTTATATGTGTCAAGCACAGCTGCCGTTTTCGCCACCATCGCCTCAATGATCTCTGAGAGCGGCGGCTTTTCGTCAGCAAACACATACGTCGCCGGGAACAAGTAGCCTTCCAGCGGATAGCGGATGCCTTTCCGAAAAATATCATCAGTCAACAAATCCGGGTGCATTTTCATCAGCCGTTCGATATACGCGCGATCGTTAAGCAATTTCATAATTTGTTCTTGTTTGTACCCTGTTTTCGCAGCAATGAGGTCAGCGATTTGCACCAATTGCGACCCTTCCGGAACGGTCAGCTTCAATCCGATTTTTAGCGATTTCCCCGTTTTTAACAGCTCAATGATGCGCGCCATTGGCATCGCCCGCGTCAACTCATACTCCCCAGCCTGGAAGCCGGATTCATTTTTCCAGCGGACATATAAGCGAAACACGGCCGCGCTTTTAATGAGCCGCTTTTGTTCGAGCTGCTCGGCAATCGCCGCCGCCGATGAACCGATCGGAATCGAGACATGGACCGGGGTGCGGTCATTCGGGTCGACGGGCTTAAGCGCTGAACGGATGTATAAGAAACTGCTGGCGCCGGCAATGACAAACGCCGCCAGCAGAACAGCACAGACAATCAAGACGATTTTCCGCACAAGCCGCGCCTCTGGCGCCCTAAAATCGTTCTGTTTCATCTTTGTCCTCCTTTCACCCGGCCATATTATACTACAAAGTTCCGCATTTTTCGCCCTTGACGGTCAAAAAATGCAAAGCCAGGGGAGGAAACGCGCCGGTCAATCGAAGCCCTTCGCAACATTTGTCGGACAAACAAGAAGATGTCTGAACCATTGCATGGAACACAACTTATCGTTTCTCAGCGCATAATACGGCAATAAGAAAAGGGGCCCCGATCCTTTTGGCCCCCCTCTGCTGTCCGTTATTCGTCGTCTTCCTCTTCCTGTTCAGCGCAAAACGTATTCCATACTTCTTCGATCATGTCCCACTCTTCTTCCGTCTCGATTGGGAGCAGTTCGCCTTCTTTGTTCTCATCCCCAGGGATGAAGGCGGAAACGTGCACTTCCGTCTCGCCGTTCTCATCTTCCGCCTCGACGCCGACCGGATAGTAAAACACATACGATTTGCCGAAATCATCCGATTCAAACGTAAACAAAATTTCGCACAGCTGCTCGTTGCCATGTTCGTCGACAACGGTAATATGACGGTCTCCGTGTTCCATGTTTTCTCCTCCAATTTATCGTTTACTGTCCAAATATGACTGCAAAATGACGGCCGCCGCCATTTTGTCGATCACTTTCCGCCGCTTTTTCCGGCTGACGTCGGCAGCGATCAACATCCGTTCGGCGGCCATCGTCGACAGCCGTTCATCCCAAAGCACAACGGGCAAAGAAAACTCCTCTCGCAATTTGGCGGCGAACCGCTCGCTTGCCTCAGCGCGCGGCCCGAGCGTGCCGTTCATGTTTTTCGGCCACCCGACGACAATCGTATCGACGCCGTACTCATCGATGATGGCGCGCAGCCGCTTTAAGCCGTAGTCGCCGCGCTCCGTATCAATGGCGATCGTCTCCAATCCTTGCGCTGTAAGGCCGAGTTCGTCGCTAACGGCAACGCCGAGCGTTTTCGTTCCCAAATCTAATCCTAGCGTCCGCATCAGGTTAATCCTTTCGTTGCCCCTGTAAATAGAATTTCACCAATTCCTCGATTAATTCGTCGCGTTCAATTTTGCGGATGAGCGCACGCGCATCTTTATGGCGCGGAATGTAAGCTGGGTCGCCGGACAACAAGTAGCCGACAATTTGGTTGATCGGATTGTAGCCTTTTTCCTGCAAGGCGCCATACACCGTCAACAACACTTCGCGAACGTTCGTCTCGGCCGGCTCCTCGGAAAAATGAAACTGCATCGTTTGGTCAAACGAGCTCACCGTTTCCACCTCGCTCCTTATTCAGGCACCCCGTCCTTTTACATCCATTGTACACGATCCGCGCCAATTAGGAAACGGATTTCACCCATGTTTCGACATAACCGAGCGCTTCGCCGACCTTGCTTGGGTCCTTGCCGCCAGCTTGCGCCAAATCCGGGCGCCCGCCGCCGCCCCCACCGCAACGCGACGCTACTTCTTTCACCAGCTTGCCGGCATGGAATCCTTTTTTCACCAAATCGTCCGTTACTGCGGCAATCAGTTGCACTTTTCCGCCCTGGGCGGACGCCAACACGATGACCGCCGTGCCGAGCTTTTGTTTCAAATCATCAGCCATGGCCCGCAGTTGATTCATGTCATTGGCCTGCACTTTTGCCGCCAACACCGGCACGCCGTTTACATCTTTCACTTGACGGGTGAGGTGCTCAGCTTCCATATGGGCGAGGCGGGCAGCAAGCGATTCATTTTCGCGCTCGAGCTCTTTCAGCTCGGCAAACAGTCCGTCAAGACGCGCATTCAATTCTTTCGGGCTTGTTTTCAGTTTTTGCGCCGCCTCTTGCAAAATAGCAAGCTGTTCGCTCATAAAGCGGTATGCCGCTTCTCCGGTCACCGCTTCAATCCGGCGCGTGCCGGCGCCGATGCCGGACTCGGAGACGATTTTAAACAACCCGATGGCTGATGTGTTGGGCACATGGCAGCCGCCGCACAGCTCGAGGCTGTAGTCGCCGACTTTGACGACGCGGACGATGTCGCCGTATTTTTCGCCAAACAGCGCCATCGCGCCCATCGCTTTCGCTTCCTCGAGCGGTTTATAAAAAATGTCAACCGGGAGGCTTTTCCAAATTTGTTCGTTGACGATGGCTTCGATGCGCTCGAGCTCCTCTGGCTTCACTTGCCCAAAATGGGTGAAGTCAAAACGAAGCCGGTCCGGGGCGACAAGCGACCCCGCTTGGTTGACATGGCGGCCGAGCACGTCTTTTAGCGCTTGATGGAGCAAATGGGTCGCCGTATGGTTTTTTACGATGCGCATCCGCTTTGCTTCATCGACGCGCGCCGTATAGCGGGATCCTTTTTTCACCGTTCCGCGTTCGACGATGATCGCATGAAGATGTTGGCCGTTCGGCGCTTTTTGCACATCTTTGACGACCGCTGTTCCTGTTTCGCTTTCAAACACGCCTTGGTCAGCGATTTGTCCGCCGCTTTCGGCGTAAAATGGCGTCACATCGACGATGATTTGCGCCTCTTCGCCGGCTTTCACTTCCTCGACAAGCCGCCCGTCTTTGACGATGGCGATGACCGTCGATGCGGCAACAAGCTCATCGTAGCCGACAAACCGGCTTTCATCTTTAATGTCACCGAGCACTCCGCCTTGGACTTGCATCGAATCGACATCTTGCCGGGCCGCGCGCGCCCGTTCGCGTTGCCGCTCCATCTCGCGCTCAAATCCGGCATGATCGACCGTCATGCCCGCTTCAGCGGCGTACTCTTCCGTCAGCTCGATCGGAAAGCCGTACGTATCATACAGGCGGAACGCTTCCTCGCCCGGAATGACGTCGCTTCCTTGCTCTTTCGCCTTTTCGATCACCTCCGCCAATATGGCGAGCCCTTCATGGAGCGTTTCATGGAACCGTTCTTCTTCCGTCCGGATGACGCGGGCGATGAAATCGGCTTTTTCTTTCACCTCCGGATAGTAGTCGTGCATAATCTCGCCGACGACCGGGACGAGTTCGTACATAAACGGACGGTCAATGCCGATATGTTTCGCATAGCGCACCGCGCGGCGGAGCAGGCGGCGCAGCACATAACCGCGGCCCTCATTTGACGGCAGCGCCCCGTCGCCGATCGCGAACGTCACGGCTCGAATATGGTCGGCGATCACCTTAAAGGCGACGTCTTTGTCCGGATCTTCGCCATACCGCTCGCCGGCGATCTGCTCGGTCGCGCGGATGATCGGCAGGAACAAGTCGGTTTCAAAGTTCGTCGGCACGTCTTGCAAAATCGAGCACATCCGCTCCAAGCCCATGCCGGTGTCGATGTTTTTCTTCGGCAGCGGCGTGTACGTGCCGTCCGGGTTATGGTTAAACTGCGAAAAGACAAGGTTCCATACTTCTAAATAGCGGTCATTTTCCCCGCCTGGGTACAGCTCCGGATCGTTCGGGTCGTTGCCGAACGCTTCGCCGCGGTCGTAAAAGATTTCCGTGTTCGGACCGCTCGGGCCTTCGCCGATGTCCCAGAAGTTGCCTTCAAGGCGAATGATCCGCTCTTCCGGCAAGCCGATTTCGTTGCGCCAAATGTTGTACGCTTCCTCGTCTTCCGGATGGACGGTGACGGACAACCGTTCCGGATCAAAACCGATCCATTTGTCGCTCGTTAAAAACTCCCATGCCCAATGGATCGCTTCACGCTTGAAATAATCGCCGATCGAAAAGTTGCCGAGCATTTCAAAAAACGTATGGTGGCGCGCCGTTTTCCCGACATTTTCGATATCGTTCGTGCGAATCGATTTTTGCGCGTTGCAAATGCGCGGGTTTTCCGGAACGATGCGCCCGTCAAAGTATTTTTTCAACGTCGCGACGCCGCTGTTGATCCACAACAGCGACGGGTCGTCGACCGGAATGAGCGATGCGCTCGGCTCAACCGCATGGCCTTTTTCTTGGAAAAACTCTAAAAACATGCGCCGCACTTGGGCGGATGTCAGCTTTTTCATGATGATCCTCCCCTTTCGCCTTTTATATAAAAAAACTCCCATCCCCTGCAGGGACGAGAGTTATGCTCGCGGTACCACCCTGTTTATGGGCAAAAAACGCCCATCACCTCTTTGGCCGTAACGCAGCCTTGCGTCAGGTTTTGCCTGCGCTCCGGATTAGCCTTCTGTTGCCCTTCATCTGGAATTTCTTTCAGCCGCGGAAATTCCTCTCTGTGCGCGAGCTCGCGCGTTAAGATGGACTGCAACATACTCGATCCGTCATCGCGTTATGTATTCGCTTTTTTCATTGAAAGATTATAGACAAGCAGAGAGCATTTGTCAATGCGAAGCATAATGCTCTTTCCAATGGGCGATGGCCACTTTCAGCACCGCCGCCGTCGGAACGGCGAGAATGAGGCCGAGCACGCCGGCGAGCTCGCCGCCGGCAAAGAGGGCGAGCATAATGACAAGCGGATGCATATGCACGCTTTTGCCGACGATCAACGGCGACAAGATGTTCCCTTCTAAAAACTGCAAGGTAAAAATGATGACAAGCACGATCACGACCATTTTCAGCGAGACGGTGGCAGCCAAAATGACCGCTGGAACGGCGCCGATCAGCGGGCCAAAATACGGGATGATGTTCGTCACGCCAATGACAAAGCCGAGCAACAGCGGATAATCCATGCCCGCAAGCCACAAGCCGAGCGCCGCTGCCAGACCGATCGCCGCACAGACGAACAGCTGGCCGCGAATGTAGCCGCCGAGCGATTCATCGACATCCTTCAAAAACGTCATCCCCGGCCCACGCCACCGCTTCGGTGTCATGTACCAAATCGCTTTTTTCAACACATCGATGTCTTTTAACATATAGAAGACGATAAACGGAATGATCAACAGCGTCGCCGCCGAACCGATGAACGATTTGGCGGCGTTGATCGCCATCGCGACGGCGGCCGCCGCTGCCTGCTCGATCTCGGCAAACATCGCCTCGATGCGTGTGTGCACCTCAAGCGGCCAATTCGACGTCTCGTCGTGGATGTGGCGCACCCATTGGCGGTATGTATTCATCAAAGACGGCAGCTGTTCATCCAGTTCACGCAACTGGGCGATGAATAGCGGCACGCCGCGGTACAAGCCGTAGCCGACCAAACCGAAAAACAACAAATAAATCAACAAAATGGCAAGGGCGCGCGGCATTCCTTTGCGATGGATGGATTCCACAAGCGGGTAGAGCAAATACGTAATAAACGACGCCAGCAAAAACGGCGTCAACACCGTTGCGATAAAATCAATGACCGGCCGCCAAACGTCTTTCATCCGAACGATCAAATAGATGATTGCCGTCATGAGCAGCCATTTTCCGATGCGAAAGAACGACAGCCATTGTTGCTCGCCCATCGCCACACCTCCTACCGTTTAGTGTAGGAGATGCGGCGGGAAATATGCCTTCACCGCTTTTAGCACTATTTGACAGCCACAAGGCGACGCCCCCGCGCAAAGGCGAGGGCGAGCGCCGTCAGCGGATCGCTTGCATCAAGCGGCGGCGCATCCTCCGCATCGTGCGACCGTTCATCCAATCGTTTCGTTGGGCGAGCTGATAAGCGGCGACGCCTAATCCGACTGCTAACAGCGACGTCATCATCCGGTTCATGCGTGTCCCCCCTAAAATTGGATCGTGCGTTCGTGGTCGTCAAACAAGTCGTCAAGAGAACTCAACGTTCCGTCTTCTTCCACTTGATGGGCGTGGATCATCCCTTTCGAGACGGACAGCTCAATAAAGCAATCCCAGCAGTAGTACTGGTTGACGCCGATTTTCCCTAAATTTTTTCGTTTGCAATTCGGGCAAATGAGCATGGACAGCCACTCTCCTTACATCGTTGTTTCCACGGTGACCACGCCTTCTCTGGCGGTGAACGGAGCGAGCTCCATTCGTTTCTTTCCTTCGGTCAAATCGGAAAAAAATCCCTCGCTGATCTCGTATCCGTCAATTTTGCCCAATTGCCCGTCAAAATATACGTCATCCAACAGTCCGATCGTTGTTCCGTCCGCGGCGACAACCATGCTGCCGGCGAGGCCGCGTTCGCCGTAAAGAGAGTGGCCGCTGTCAGAAGAAGGAAACGGCTGGAAGCTATCGGCATCACAGATGATGACTCGGTCGTTTTCGAACGACTGCACGGCTGAAAGCGGCAAATAGCGGCGGCGGCCGAACAAACCGCCCTGTTCCGCGACAAGCCCTTTGACCGCGCCGTGGCTGGTAAACCAAATGTCAGCGATCGTTCCGACCATTTTTCCCGTCGTTTGTTCATAAATGGGAAGGCCCTTGATGTCGGAAAACGTCCGCATCGTTCTCCCACCTTTCCAGCCACCTTTAGCTTGGCTCATCGCCCATAAAGTCATACGGCGTAACGTTTTCCATCCCCATGTTCGCCTCTTCAAACGGCAGTTCGACCTCGACAAACGGCGCCGCCGCCCCCGCCAGCTTCTCAGCGAGCGCCGTCTGGCGCGCTCCGTCGCTTTGTTTTGCGACGCCGAATCGAAACGCTTCCTCTTCCCCGCATAAAACGAGAAACTGCTTGCTTCTTGTCACCGCAGTATACAACAAATTCCGTTTCAACATCCGGTAATAGCTTTTGACGACGGGCAAAATGACGATTGGAAACTCGCTTCCTTGCGCCTTATGAACCGAACAGCAGTACGCATGGGTGATTTGTCCTAAATCTTGCCGTGTGTACGTCACTTCAATGCCATCAAACGAGACGACGAGCAAATCTTGCTTTTCAATATTTTCCTTGGCGTAAAAAATGGCAACGATTTCGCCGATGTCGCCGTTAAATACATTGTCTTCCGGTTGATTGACGAGCTGCAGCACTTTGTCGCCGACCCGGTATACGACCTCGCCGACCGCCAGCTCCCGCTTTCCGGCAGCCGGAGGGTTGAACAGCTCCTGCAGCACTTTGTTCAACTGGTCGATGCCGGCCGGGCCGCGGTACATCGGGGCGAGCACTTGAATATCTTTGACGGAAAACCCTTTTTTGCGGGCGTTGTCGGCGATTTGCCGGACGACGTCCGCCACTTGCCCGGCGCGGCAGCGGATGAAGGAACGATCCGCCTTGGGAGCGGTCAAATCGTCCGGCACGACGCCGCGCTTCATCTTATGGGCAAGCTCGATGATCGATGATCCTTCCGCCTGGCGGTACACGTCAGTCAGCCGCACGGACGGAATAACGCCTGATTGAAGCAAATCTTTCAGCACTTGTCCAGGCCCCACAGAAGGCAATTGGTCTTCGTCGCCGACGAAAACGACTTGCATGCCGTTTGGCACCGCTTTGAGCAGCTGATTGGCCAGCCATGTGTCGACCATTGACATTTCGTCCACAATCAGCAGCCGGCCGGCGATCGGCTCATCTTCATCGCGGCTGAACCCTTCCGCCCCGTTCCAGCCGAGCAGCCGGTGAATCGTCGCGGCTGGCAGCCCGGTCGCCTCGCTCATCCGTTTCGCCGCCCGGCCGGTCGGTGCGGCCAGCAGCACCGGAAACGGCTCGCCTTGTTTGTAGTCAGCCGGGTCAAGAGACAGGCCGTTTAGGGCGGCAAACAGCTCGACGATGCCTTTGATGACCGTCGTTTTCCCCGTTCCCGGACCGCCGGTCAAAATAAACAGCGGCGAAGAAAGCGCTTGTTGGATCGCTTCCCTTTGCTGGGGGGCATATTGCATGCCAAGCCGTTCTTCAAGCGCCCCAAGCGCCAGCAAAAACTCCGACTCGGCAAACGCCGACGGCGGCGTCTGCCCGAGCAGCCGCTTAATGTTGGAGACGATCCCTTTCTCGGCGAAGTAAAGGGAAGGGAGATAATAACGCCCTTGCTCGGCGATCAGCTTCCCTTCTTCGCTTAACATCAGAAGCGTTTGGCTGATCGCTCGTCCATCCACCGCACCGCTCAGCCTTCCGTCAAGCAGCTCCCCGACGCGCTCCATCAGCTCTTCCTCGCGCAAATAAACGTGCCCTTCCTGCAAGCACGCCTGTTCAAGAACAAACAACGAGGCGGCGCGCAGCCGGGCCGGATGGCTGCCGGAAATGCCGAGCTGGCGCCCGATTTCATCAGCGCGGCCAAAGCCGATCCCTTCGATATCCTCAACGAGCTGGTACGGGTTCTCGTGGATGATGTCAACCGCTTCTTCGCCATACGCTTGGTAAATTTTCATGGCCAGCTGCGGGCCAAAACCGAGCTGGGCGAGGGCGATCATCGTTTGCTCAAGCCCTTCGTGGGCGCGAAGCGCATCGTACAGCTGCTTCGCCTTTTTTTTCGTCAGCTTCGGCACACGCTCTAGCGCCCTGGGGTCGCGCAAAATCGCGGCGATCGCGTTTTCGCCGAGCGTCTCGACAATCGCCGCAGCCGTTTTTTTGCCGATTCCTTTAAACAAACCGCTCGATAAATAATGAATGACTCCTTCTTTCGTGTTCGGAAGCTGTTTGCGGAACTGACTAGCCGCATATTGGCGGCCAAAACGCGGATGTTGGCGGAATTGTCCGTAAAAGATGTAGACGTCCCCTTCGTTTAAACGCGGAAAATAGCCGGTGACGACGACTTCCTCCTCAACGGGCGCTTCGTTCGTTTCCTCAACGCGCACGCGGACGACCGTGTACAATGTTTCCTCATTATGAAAAATGACCGCCAAGCACACTCCTTTAATGAACGTGCGTCCGTCAAGGGCGAGGATTTGTTGCTCTTGCAACAGCCATCCCCCTGCCTTTTTACGGCGCAAGCCGCTTTTCCATCAGTTTCTTTCCGTATCCGGCAAGCACGTGATCGGGCTTGGCTTCCAAGGCAGCGGCAAACATATTGCGGGCGGCATCGAGCTCATCTTTGTACGCATAAATGACGCCTAAATTGTAGTACGCATCAGCGTGGCGCGGATCGAGTTCCAACGTTTTTTCGAAATAACGCTTCGCCTCATCGACATAATCGAGCGTGGCGAGGCAAAGGCCAAGCTGAAACAGCGCTTCGGCATCCGTCTCGTTCAGCTCAGCCGCGCGCTGCAAATACGGCAGCGCCAGCCGCGGCATCTCGAGCCGCCATAAGGACATGCCGAGCATAAAATGCGTATCGGCATCGTCAAGACCAAGCCCTAGCGCGCGCTCAAACATATCTTTCGCTTTCGCGAACTGCTCACGCTTATAATGCACTGTACCCATGCCGTAATACGCGGCCGCCGCCTTCTTGTCAATTTTCAACGCCTGCCGGAAACAGTCAAGCGCCTTCTCTTCTTCACCGGCAGCAACGAGAACCGTGCCAATGTTAATGTACCCGGCTGGATCGTCCGGATGCTGTTCGACCGCAGCGGAAAAACAGCGGATGGCTTCCTCATACTTCCCCTCGCGCATATACCCCAAGCCTTGTTCGTTGAAATTGGCCACCGCCCATCCCCTCCCTGATTCAACGTGATTTTCAAGCAACGGCCTCCAGCCTAATAGCCTGATTGAAGATCGTGCGCACCGGCACATCCGTCAACCAACATACCAAAGCTTTTCGCCGTTGCGGAACACCTCATCGATCGTACCGCCGCCGAGGCATTCCTCGCCGTTGTAAAAAACAACCGCCTGCCCCGGCGTCACCGCCCGCGCCGGCGCATCAAACACGACTTCCGCCCCGCCGTCCGCAAGCGGGTGGACCGTCACGCCGACATCAGGCTGACGATAGCGAAATTTCGCCGTGCAACGGAACGGCGCTTCCGGCTTGCGGTCAGACACCCAGTTGACATCGACCGCCTTTAGCGAGGTGGAATACAAATATTCGTTTTCAAACCCTTGGGCGACATACAGCACATTTTCGCGCACATCTTTGCCGACGACAAACCACGGTTCGCCGCTGCCGCCGATGCCAAGGCCGTGGCGCTGGCCGATCGTGTAATACATGACGCCGTCATGCCGCCCTTTCACTTCGCCATCGAGCGTTTTCATCACTCCTGGCTGAGCCGGCAAATAATGGCTCAAAAATTCTTTGAAATCGCGTTCGCCGATAAAGCAAATGCCCGTGCTGTCTTTTTTTCCAGCGGTGGCGAGCCCAGCCTCTTTGGCGATCCGGCGCACGTCCGCTTTCTGCAAATGGCCGATCGGAAACATCACTTTCGACAGCTGAGCTTGGCCGAGCTGGTTTAAAAAGTACGTTTGGTCTTTGTTCGGGTCGGCTCCACGCAGCATTTTATATTCGCCATCGCGAAACTCGACGCGGGCGTAATGGCCGGTTGCGATGTAATCGGCGCCGATCGACATGGCGTGCTCTAAAAACGCCTTGAACTTAATTTCCTTATTGCACATCACGTCCGGGTTCGGCGTGCGCCCGGCTTTGTATTCATTCAAAAAGTACGTAAACACTTTGTCCCAATACTGTTTTTCAAAATTGACCGCATAATACGGGATGCCGATTTGATTGCAAACGCGCACGACGTCTTCGTAGTCCTCAGTCGCCGTGCAAACGCCGTTTTCATCGGTGTCATCCCAGTTTTTCATAAAAATGCCGATCACATCATATCCTTGTTCTTTCAATAGCAGCGCAGCGACCGACGAGTCGACCCCGCCGGACATGCCGACGACGACGCGCGTTTCGTGCGGCGCTTTGTTCATGCTGTTTCCCCCCTTTAGCGGTTTGTGAGCCGCTTTATGATCTTCACTGTTTCCTCGGCCGCCCGCTCAATTTGTTCCATCGTATTGCCGAGCCCGAAGCTGAAGCGCACAGACGAACGGATGCGCTCCGACTCTTTTCCGCACATCGCGACAAGCACGTGCGACGGGTCGATTGACCCGGCGGTGCATGCTGACCCGCTCGAGGCGGCAATGCCGGCTAAATCCAAGTTCACGAGCAGCGATTCGACATTCGTTCCCGGGAAGGCGACATTCAAAATATGCGGCAGGCCATCCGGGCGGCCGTTGACCGCATAGTCGATCCCTGAGGAGCGGAAAATCGCAAGCATCGCCTCGCGCCACGCCGCATATTGCCGACGTTTCTCTTCCCTTGTTCGCTCAGCGATTTCCGCCGCCTGCGCCAAGCCGATGATGCCGGGGACGTTTTCCGTGCCGGCGCGCCGCTTCCGCTCCTGTTCGCCGCCGAAAAGGAGCGGAGTGATGCGGACCGTTTCCCGGACATACAAAGCCCCGCTTCCTTTCGGGCCGTTGATTTTATGAGCGGAAATCGACAGCAAATCGATCCCGTATTCATTCACATCGATCGGAAGAAGCCCGTACGCCTGGACGGCGTCCGTATGGAAATAAGCCGGATGATCGCGAAGCAGCGCCCCGATTTCGCGAATCGGCTGGATCGTGCCGACTTCGTTGTTGGCAAACATGACCGACACCAAAACGGTCTCATCGCGCAGCGCGGCCTTGACATCCTCGACCGATACCGTCCCTTGTTCGTCAACGGGCAAATACGTGACCTCAAACCCTTGCGTCTCTAAATATTCACAAGCGCGCAGCACCGCATGATGCTCGATGGCGGTTGTAATGATATGATTGCCGCGGCCGCGGTTCGCTATGGCCGTTCCGATGACCGCAAAGTTATCCGCTTCCGTGCCGCCGCTTGTAAACACAATCTCCGTCTCTTTCGCCCCAATCGAGCGGGCGACAACAGCCCTCGCTTCATCGACCGCGCGGCGGCTCTGCCGTCCAAAATGATGGATGCTTGACGGGTTGCCGAACTGTTCCGTCATCCACTGGACCATACCGGCAGCTACGTCTGGATGGACCGGGGAAGTTGCCGCATGGTCCAAATAAATCCGTTCCAACGGTCATTCTCCTTTCCTTTCTGTTGCTTAAATATAAAACATATATGCCCCTTCATCCCCGTCGCTATACTTCGCCAAATCTTCGAGCGTTGTGCTGTCGAGCACTTCCTCGACCGCATCGCGGATGCGAATCCATAGCTCGCGCTTCGCCGGCTCTTCCTCCTCGAGCTCCTCGACCGGGGTCAGCGGCCCCTCCAACACGCGCAAAATGTCGCCGGCGGTGATTTTCGCCGGATGCTCAGCGAGCACATAGCCGCCATACGCTCCACGAATGCTTTTGACGAGCCCGGCGTTGCGCAACGGCGTGACGAGCTGCTCTAAATAATGTTCAGATAAATTGTTCGCCTTGGCGATCGAACGAAGCGAGATCGGACGATCGCCATATTTTTTGGCCAATTCAATCATAATCGTCAAGCCATATCGGCCTTTCGTCGAAATCTTCATTCATATCCCTCCTAACCGCTTAACCCTTGCGTCCGAGTGCCGGCGGCCGGTCCAAGCAGGCGGCTTGCGACCTTTTGGCATTGCGGCAGCGCCAAGCCGGCATCGAACCGATCGTCACACAAAAAAGGAACGTGCCAAACGACACCGGGCCGCCGAGCAACCAGCCGGCCAACAGCACGAACGCTTCGATCCCGATGCGAATGTACGCCACGTTCCATCCGGTCAGCTCGGTCAAAGCGAGCATGAAACGCCTGTGTTATTATATCATAAAAATCCCTTTCCCTTCACGGCTGAACCTTGACCTCTTGTTTCAACTGCTCAAGCCGCCGGTACACCTTGGCGTAATGTTTTTCCTCGCCATGCTCTTTCGGTTCATAATAGCGGACGCCTTCCAGAGCGGAGGGCAAATACGCTTGCGCCACCCAGCCGTTCGGATAATCGTGCGGATACAAGTAGCCTTGTCCACGCCCGAGTGCAGCCGCCCCTTTGTAATGAGCGTCTTTTAAATGATCCGGAATATCGCCAAGCTTGCCGGAACGGACATCGGCAATGGCAGCGTCCAGCGCCTTGTAAGCACTGTTGGATTTCGGGCTTAAACAGAGTTCAATCGTCACAACCGCGAGCGGAATGCGCGCTTCCGGCAGTCCGAGGCGTTCCGCCGCTTCGACCGCTGCCTGTACTTTCACTCCCATCATCGGATTGGCAAGTCCGATGTCCTCATAAGCCATCACAAGCAATCTCCGGCAAACGGACGCCAAGTCTCCTCCTTCAAGCAGACGGGCCAAATAATGAAGCGCGGCATCGGCATCGCTGCCGCGCACGCTTTTTTGAAACGCGGACAACAACGAATAATAATGATCGCCATATTTGTCATGGGTAAAACCGCGGTTTGCGGTGCATGAAGCCACGATATCCTCATCAATATACAAGCGGCCGTGGCGCTCATCGGCAGCCGCAACCGCCGCCTCCAGAAGCGAAAGCGCGATGCGCGCATCCCCACCGGCTGCCTCGGCGATGCGCCATAACAACGACTCGTCAATGACAACCGGCGGCTCGCCGACCCCTCGTTCCGGATCAGCGAGCGCCCGCTTCAGAATGATCATGAGGTCATCCGGCTTGAGCGGTTTCAGTTGTTGGATTTGCCCGCAGCGGCTGCGAATGGCGGGATTGACCTCGTGAAACGGGTTTTCCGTTGTGGCGCCAATCAAGGTCACGAGCCCGGATTCGAGATGCGGCAACAAAACGTCTTGCTGCGCTTTATTCAGCCGATGGATTTCGTCGATAAACAACACGACGTTCCCTGACCAGCGCGCCGCTTCGACTGCCTCTTCGATTTCCTTTTTGCCGGCGGCCGTCGCATTGATAGCGACCCATTCGCGCCCGGCGGTGCGGGCAATGGCGTAAGCGAGCGACGTCTTCCCTGTCCCCGGCTCTCCGTAAAGCAAAAGCGATGGAACATGACCTTTTTTGACCATTTTATAAAGCGGCGTACTAGGGCCAATGATGTGCTGTTGCCCAACGATCTCATCGATCGTCCGCGGCCGCATCCGCCAAGCAAGCGGCTCCGTCGTTTTGGGCATGCCGACCCCCTCCTTGAGATTGATGACGCTATGTTCACAGACATCCTCCGATGCCGCCTATTCATTTTCGGCGAATGGGGCGTCTCCCCGTGGGAAGATCGGTGGTTTTAATAAAAATAGCGTTCAATGGCCTCCTTCAACTCATTGTACAGCGGAAGCGAGTATTTCGCCAAATAGAGCAGAAGCGCCTCCACCATAAACCGCCTAGCTGTCTCCCCTTTCTCGAGTTCTTCCTTCAATAAGCGCAGCGAGCGAAGAATATCGTCTTCAACCGGACGCAGCGCCGCCATGCGCTCTAAACAGCTGATGGCCCGTTCTTTCCATTGACTCCGCTCTTGGGTCGCCGCAGCAATGTAATCCGCCATCACCGTTTCATCGAGCAATCCCGTCTTGCCGTCAAGCAGGCTGGCAACGATGGCATCAAGCCGATCGAGCAAGAAGGGGGCAAGCTTCTCAGGAAGCAGCGGCTTTCGGTCTACCGCCAAGTAAATCAGATATTCTTTCAGCATTCCGTTGAGCATCGTCGCGCAATCAAACGAAACTGGACGCACTTGTTCGCCGTATATGTCTTCAATCGCCCGGCGATACCAGTGGAGCGTATGGGCGCGGATGCGAAACACCAGATGCTGCACCTCATGGCTCACCTTCACAGCTTGTTCGCCCAACTGCATTTGCACCAGCTCTTTATGTTCGTCAAACAGCTGGATTTGTACAGTCAACTGACGGCAAAACCGCTCGCGCGCGGTTAAGGCGGGATCAGCCTCGATTTGTTTAAGCTGGCGAAACAAGACTTCATAATGGTAGCGGAAAATCGATACAGCCAACTCTTCTTTTGATTTGAAATAATTGTAAATCGAACCTTTGGCTACTCCGCTCCGCTCGGCTATTTCCTGCATGGAGGTAGCGTGATAGCCTTTTTCGGCGAATAATTTCATCGCCGTTTCAATGATGTCCTCTTTCCGTCCCAATGTTTTCTCCTTCCTTACTCCTTCTTCATGTCCATTATAGTCGATCTTGCCATGAAAAAAAATGCCGGACGGCCCGTTATCCGGCCATCCAGCCCTGTCATTTTGCCATCGGTTCGCGTTTTGCCGTCCGGAAGAAAAACGCCTCATACATCGCAGGAATGAACACAAGCGTCAATAACGTCGACGACGTCAGGCCGCCGATGACCGTGATGGCCAGCCCTTTCGAAATCAACGTGCCGGCCTCATTCGTCAGCGCAAGCGGAATGAGCGCTGTCACAGTCGCAAAGGCTGTCATTAAAATCGGCCGCAGCCGTGTTTTGCCGGCTTCAATGATGGCGCTTCGCACCGTCATCCGTTTTTGTTCGCGGTTTTGTCCGATTCGATCCACCAGCACGATCGCATTGGTCGTCACGATGCCAATGAGCATCAACAAGCCGATCATGACGCTGATGGAAAGCGGCTCATCGGCCACATACAAAGCAAACAGCGAACCGATGGGAACAAACAAAAGGGAAGATAAAATGATCAGCGGCACCCGCACTTTGCCAAATGTAATCAGCATCGTCAAATACACAAGCCCGATGGCCGCCGCCATGGCCACACCGAGCTCGCGGAACGTCTGCACCGTCTCATCGCTTCCGCCGCCCGTTTTCACTGTGACATCGGATGGGATCTTCAAATCATTTACATGTTTCGAAATATCATTCGTTACTTTCTGAATGTTGTCGCCGACAATCTGGGCGGATACGCGGGCAAACACTTTTCCGTCCAGCTTTTGAATGGACGTATACACGTCCGCCTCTTTCACTTCGGCGACAGCTGAAAGTGGAATCACTCCGTTTCTCGTCACGATCGGAAGCTCTTTCAACTCATCGATCGATCCCAACGTTTCATCATACGAAAGTTCGACTTGCTCATCCTTGCCGCCGAGTTTCAGCGTCCCCACATCGACCGGTTTGGTCGCATCGGCCACCGCCCCCAGCAATTGCATGCCCGAAACGCCATAAGCGGCCGCCTTTTCCGGATCAATGGCGACAATCACTTGTTTTTGCTTTTCCGTCAAGTTATTCGTCACATCTTTGACATCATCGCGTTGTTTTAAATACGTCTCGACCTGTTTGGCTGCTGTTTGGAGCGCCTCCAAATCATTGGAGTATAAGTCAATATTCACGTTATTATTCGTTGGCGGCCCTCCGCTCGACATCTCTTGCACGCCCACTTTTGCCCCGGGCGCGAGCTGATTCGCGATGCGGCGCATTTCTTTTTCGAAAACGGCCACGGTTTTCGCGGTGTCAGCGCTGTCCTTTAATAGAATATAATAGCTGGCTTGATTGGGCCGCTTCAATCCTGTGCGGAAATCGCGGCTTCCCACCGCGGCGGTGACGCTCTCGACATCGCTTCGTTTTAAAAACATCTTTTCCATCTCCAACGACACATCATTCGTTTTGGCCACCGATGTGGAAGCCGGCAGTTCAATGCTCGCCACCAGCGTTTTCTGCTCTTCGTTCGGCAAAAACGTAAATCCAAGTTTCGGCACGAGCGTCAATGAACCAACCAATAGCACAACCGACAACACAAAGACAATCGCTTTATGGTTGAGCGCCCATTCAATGATTCGGCCATACAGACGCTGAAGCGCTCCTTCTTTTTCCTCTGGCGGCACACGGCGGAACGAAAATTTCGCTAAAATCGGCACAACTGTCACGGCCACCAACAAAGAGGCCAACAGGGCAAACGTAATCGTCAAGGCAAAAGGCAGGAAAAATTCCCCTGTAATGCCCCCAACAAGCCCAAGAGGCAAAAAGACGACAACCGTTGTGATGGTCGAGGACACAATCGCTTTGACAATTTCTTTCGTTGATTGCTCGACTAAATCATCGCTCATGCCTGTTTTCTCCCGGCGGACGCGGCGGAAAATATTTTCGATCACGACAATGCTGTCATCCACGACTCGGCCGACGGCGACGGCCATGCCGCCAAGCGTCATGACATTGAGGGTAATATCCATGCGATTGAGAAAAATGGCCGATACAAGCAGCGAGAGCGGAATCGAGACGATGGCAATCACAGTCGCCCGAACGTTGCGCAAAAAGAGCAAGACGGCCAGCGAAGCGAACAGCGCCCCGAGCAGCCCTTCACGGACAAGCGATTCAACGGATTGTTTGATGCCAGCTGACGAATCAAACCCGATGGAATAATCAAACTGATGTTTGTAGGAATTCAGCACTTTGATCACTTGGTCTGCCACTTCAATCGTATTGGCATCTTGTTTTTTCGTCACCGCCATCGACAGCGATGGCTTCAAATTATAGCGGGTGAATTCGCTTTGCTCGTTGACTTCCTCAATCGTCGCAATATCCCCAAGCTTCACGGACGCAACGCGCTGCAATCCATTCGCCGCCATAGGAACAGCTGTCGGCACGAGTTTCAGATTTTTCAACTCATGGATGGTGTTCAATTTTTCCTCGACGCGAACAGGAATTTGCCATGTATCGGTTTGCAACGTTCCAGCCGGGAACGCCAACACCTTTTCATTGATTTGGTTTTTAATCTCTGACAAGTTCAATCCCGCCTGAGCAGCCTTTTTCCGATCGACTGTGATCCGGATGAGGCGCTCGCTGTCTCCACCGATCGAAACGGAATTCACCCCGTCGATTTTATTCAATTCTGGAATCACTTCGGTTTCCAGCAACGTTTGCAGATCGGTTCCGTTTTTGGCAAACAAGGAAATGTTGAAAACCGGGATGGAACCGAATGAAAACCGATTGACTTCCGTTTGCACATTATCGGGCAATCCTGCCTTATCAATGAGCGATTCGACCTGCCGCTCCATTTTCTCCATATCCGTCCGAAACGGAAATTCAAGATTCATAACGGCCATTCCTTCATAGGAAGAACTCTGCATTTGCTTAAGCCCGTCAAGGGACTTCAGTTTTTCCTCGAGCTTGGCCGTGACCTCCTCATTCACGTCTTGCGGAGAAGCCCCAGGATAGACCACTTCAATCGACAACTGGGGAAATTCAATGTTCGGCAGCAAATCGACCTTCAAGGAGGAGAAGGAATACAGTCCTAGAAACATGAGCAAAAACGAACATACAAACACAGCTGCCGCATTTTTCAAACTGAACCTGGTCAAAAACGTCATCATGCCACCTCTCATCCCACGATTTTGACCAATCAGTCTAATTGTTTTGAACTGACCGGTCATACAAAACTATTTCTATGATACATGAAAATGGGAAAAATGAAAAGGGCGAAGTTTAAAGTGGAAATCAAACGGAAAAACTATGACCATATCAACATTACCATTTGATGGGGTGGACAACATGAAAACAAGACAGGATGCTTGGTCACATGAAGAAGATGTACTGTTGGCTGAAACGGTGCTGCAATATATACGCGAAGGAAAAACGCAACTTGCCGCTTTTGAAGTCGTTGGGAGACAACTGCACCGCACAGCGGCAGCATGCGGATTCCGTTGGAACGCCGAGGTGCGCAAACGGTACCTTGAGGCGATCGAACAGGCAAAAAAGCAGCGGAAAGAACGGAAACGGGCGCTCGAAATGATGAAAAAGTGGCAAAAAGACAGTACGGTTGCTGCTTGGAGTCCTTCTGGAGAACGGGATGGCGCCGAAGGGTCATCGCCTTTTCTCCCGGCGGCCCCATTGACACTGGAGCAGTGCATTTCATTTTTGCAAACATTGCGGCGCGGCATCGAGGAGATGGAAGCGATCCGCCAGGACAACGAGCGCCTGAAACGCGAGCGGGCGGAATGGCAGACGCGGAACGAACAGCTTGCTCAAAAACTCGAACGCCTTGAAACGAGGCAGACCACCGTGCAAGAAGATTATGAAGCGCTCGTGAAAATCATGGCCCGCGCCCGCCAGCTCGCTTCCGAAGAAGGCGACCGCTTCTCTCTTGCCCAGCTGTTTGCCGCCGAGGCGAACGGATCGAACGAATCGCTCGCCCATTCATAAAAAAAGAAGGTGCCCCAACAAGCATCGGGACACGTTTTCACCGCTGGAACGACGGACAGCGCCCGCTAACAAACCGGTGAATGCACCGATGTTCACAGGAATCTCCACCTTCCCATTTTGTTCGAAATGAAGGTGGAGTCGTTCAATCGTCGCCAACGCGCCTTATGGGAATTCCCTCTAATAGACGATGAATCACGTAGGAAGCCATAATAAGCCCGGCAACTGATGGAACGAAAGCATTCGAAGACGGCGGCATTTTCGCCTTGCGGATCGGCGAAGCGTCATTGCCGACGACCTGGCGGACATCTTCGCGGATTTTCACCGGCTTCTCGTCGGAAAAGACGACCGGAATGCCGCGGCGGATCCCTTCTTTGCGCAGCTTGGCGCGGATGACTTTCGCGATCGGATCGGTGTGTGTTTTCGAAATATCGGCAATGCGGAACCGGGTCGGATCCATTTTGTTCGCCGCACCCATGCTGGAGATGATCGGAATGCCGCGCTTGAGGCATTGTTTCATCAAATGCACTTTGTACACAATCGTGTCGGACGCATCGATGACAAAATCCAGATCATAGGCGAAAAATTGCTCATACGTCTCTTCCGTATAAAACATTTGCAAAGCGATCACCTCGCACGCCGGGTTGATGTCGGCGATGCGCTCTTTCATGAGCTCCACTTTCGGACGCCCGATGGTCGAGAGCAACGCATGGATTTGCCGGTTGATGTTGGTGATATCGACGTTATCGCGATCAACAAGCACCAATCGGCCAATGCCGGAACGGGCGAGCGCCTCGACGGCGAACGACCCCACGCCGCCGACGCCAAGGACGGCGACGGTGGCGTTTTTTAAGCGTTCCAACCCTTCAGGGCCAATCGCGAGTTCATTGCGGGAAAATTGGTGCAGCATCGTTCTCCTCTCCGTTTGCTTCAAAATTGATGTTTATGCCGCTTTTTATCCTACCATCAAGACAGCAAAAGAGGCAACGGCATTTTGCTGGCAAAACAAAACCCCTATGCGGCCATCCGCATAGGGGAAATGCTGTTGATTCCTTAATGTCGCCAGTCCCAATCGTGCCGTCGATGCCTTCGTTTTGAACCCGCTCTCCCATAGGTGGGTGCCCTGTTCCAAGGTTTGCGCTTCCCCTGTGACGAAGAGGCGTGCACGCCGCTTGGAAACCCCGAGCTCCCGGATCATAAACTGTTCGGTCAAAACGATCAGTGATCCGACGAACACATTAGGACGGTTGTTAGTTTTATTGTAACACATTTTTCAGCCTTTGTGAACATCTATTGCCAACGTTTCTTTTTCAGATGCCGCTGTTACTCGTTTTCTGGAAGCACAACCGCCAAGTGCAGCTCCTCGAGCTGCTTGTCGCTGACCGGCCCCGGCGCTTCGGTAAGCAAGCAGCTCGCGCTCGCCGTTTTCGGAAACGCGATCGTATCGCGCAAGTTCGTGCGCCCAGCGAGCAACATCACCAGCCGGTCAAGGCCAAGCGCAATGCCGCCGTGCGGCGGAGTGCCGTATTCAAACGCCTCAAGCAAGAATCCGAACTGGCGGCGCGCTTCTTCTTCGCTGAACCCTAAGGCGCGGAACATTTTTTCTTGCACGTCCCGCTCGAAAATGCGAAGCGAGCCGCCGCCAAGCTCATAGCCATTTAAGACGAGATCGTACGCCTGCGCGCGGACGGCGCTTGGGTTTGTCTCCAACAGCGGAATGTCGTCGCGCACCGGCATCGTAAACGGATGGTGGGCGGCGTAATAGCGCCCTTCTTCTTCGTCATACTCCAAAAGCGGCCAATCCGTCACCCACAAAAACGCGAGCTTCGCTTCGTCGATCAAGCCGAGCTCCTTGCCAAGCTTCAGCCGCAACGCGCCGAGCGCCGCTGCGACGATCGCTTTTTCGTCGGCGACAAACAAAAGCAAATCTCCGTCTTCGACAGCAAGCGCTCGACGCAGCGCCGCCTGTTCCTCATCGGTGAAAAACTTGGCGATCGGTCCTTTCAGCTCTTCGCCTTCCGCTTTCAGCCAGGCGAGCCCTTTCGCCCCGTAGCGGCCGGCAAATTCTCCTAAGGCGTCAATATCTTTACGCGAATAGCGAGGGGCAGCGCCTTTCGCGTTGATCGCCTTCACTTGGCCTCCTTCTTTGACGGCGCGGGCGAACACTTGAAATGCTGAATTACGGACGATTTCCGATACGTCGACGAGCTCGAGGCCAAAGCGTATATCCGGCTTGTCCGAGCCGTAGCGGCTCATCGCCTCGTCATACGTGATGCGCGGAAACGGGCGCGGGATGTCGATCCCTTTTGCTGCTTTCACGACGGCAGCCATCATCCGTTCGGTTAAATCCATAATATCCTTTTGTTCGATAAACGACATTTCGATGTCGATTTGCGTAAATTCCGGCTGGCGGTCAGCGCGCAAATCCTCGTCACGGAAGCAACGGGCGATTTGGTAGTACCGTTCCACGCCGCCGACCATGAGCAGCTGCTTAAAAATTTGCGGCGACTGCGGCAAGGCGTAAAATTCGCCCGGATGGACGCGGCTTGGCACCAAATAGTCACGCGCCCCTTCCGGCGTGCTTTTCGTCAACATCGGCGTTTCAATTTCCAAAAAGCATTCGCTATCCAAAAAGTCGCGCACCGTCTTTGTGATTTTGTGGCGAAGCGCCAGTGTTTGAAACATGACTGGGCGGCGCAAATCCAAATACCGATATTTTAAGCGCACGTCTTCCGCCGCATCCGTGTCATCGGAAATCGAAAACGGCGGCGTTTTTGCCTCGTTGATGATCTCGATTCGTTCCGCTTGAATTTCAATGCGGCCGGTCGCGATGTTCGGATTGACCGTCTCGGGCGCGCGGGCGACGACCGTTCCTTCGACGCTTAAAACGTATTCGCTCCGCACGCGCTCCGCTGCCGCCAGCGCTTCAGCCGACACGTCCGGGCTGGCGACAACTTGGACGATGCCCGTTCGGTCGCGCAAGTCAATGAAAATGAGGCCGCCTAAGTCGCGGCGCTTTTGCACCCAGCCTTTGAGCACGACGCGCTCGCCGACGGCCGTTTCCGGCACTTCTCCGCAATAATATGTGCGTTCCATTCGCTCACTCCTCCTTCCCGATCCGTTCATGCAAAAAGTGCGCCAACTCGCCGAGCGGTACATTCGTTTGCTCGCCGCTCGCCATATGCTTTACCGCCGCTTCCTGTCTCTCGAGTTCTTCATCGCCGATAATGGCGACAAACGATGCCCCAAGCCGGTCGGCGGCCTTCAGCTGCGCCTTCAATTTTCGGCCCAAATAATCTTGATCGACCCTCAATCCAAAGCGGCGCAATGCATAAACGAGGCGGACCGCCTCGTCTTTCGCCCGCTCACCGACAGCGACGACATAGCAGTCAAGCCCACTCTCCACCGGCAATTCCACTCCTTCGGCGTCAAGGGCGGCCAACAGCCGCTCGATGCTCAAGGCAAAGCCGATGCCCGGCGTCTCCGGACCGCCGATTTCTTGGACAAGCCCGTTGTAACGCCCGCCGCCGCACAGCGTCGCCGCCGCGCCAAATCCTTCCGCTTCGCTCATAATTTCAAACGTCGTGTGGTTGTAATAGTCAAGCCCGCGCACGAGCCGCGCATCGATGACAAACGGGATGCCGAGCGCTGTCAAGTATTGTTTCACTTTCTCAAAATAGGCGCGCGATTCGTCATTTAAATAGTCTAAAATCGACGGCGCCGTCGCCATCAGCTCATGATCGCGGTCTTTTTTGCAGTCGAGAATGCGGAGCGGATTCGTATGAAGCCTCGTCTGGCAGTCCGGGCACAGCTCGTGGATGCGGTTTGAAAAATGGCGAACAAGCGCCTCTCGGTGCGCCCGGCGGCTGTCAAGGTCGCCCAAGCTGTTCATGACAAGCCGGATCCGTTTTAAGCCAAGCGCTTCGTAAATATGCATCGCTAGCGCCATCACCTCGGCGTCAATCGCCGGATCGCTGCTGCCGAGCGCCTCGACGCCGAACTGGACGAACTGGCGGAACCGTCCCGCTTCCGGACGCTCGTAGCGAAACATCGGCCCGCTGTAATACAGTTTCAGCGGCTGGTGCGGACTGCCGTACAGCTTATGCTCGACAAACGCTCTGACAACCGGCGCCGTGCCTTCCGGGCGGAGCGTCAGCGCGCGCCCCCCTTTGTCTTCGAACGTGTACATTTCTTTTTGCACAATGTCCGTTGTATCCCCCACGCCGCGCAAAAAAAGCTCCGTATGTTCAAAAATCGGCGTCCGGATTTCCTGATACCCGTATCGGCTGCAAAGGTTGCGGGCAACATGTTCGACATATTGCCATTTTTCCGTGTCCCCTGGCAGCACATCTTGCGTCCCTCTTGGAATTTGAAAAGCCATGCTCATCCTCCTTTGCCCAAAATAAAACGCCCTTGTCCCTGTCATCGATAGGGACGAGAGCGTCATTCCCGCGGTGCCACCCTAATTGAAGCCGATCCGGCTTCCGCTTGTCGCCATTAACGCATGACGCGCGTTCCTTTTTACTGGCGCAAAGCGCGTTCAAAAGGAAACCTACGGAGTGTCTTTCGTTAAGCCATCATGGAGAAACGCTCGCAGCCTTAGGCGTTTCCTCTCTGGCCATGTGGGCCTTAACTACTTTTCTCCATCATCGGTTGTTCCGTATGAGAAAGATGTAATTTTATATTACGGACAATCTCGGCCGTTTGTCAAGTTGTCCTAGCGGCTGTGATCCATGGTTTTTCGCAAAGAGAAAAACTTTGATGTCTCATCACATTTTTCACCTTGTTTAAAAAAAGAGAGCCGATTCATTGAACCGCCCCTCCATGGGATCGAAGAGGCGGTCCACCTTCGGCTCTCTTTAATGGCGAATCAAATAATCAAACGCGCTTAACGCTGCGGTTGCACCCGAGCCCATCGAAATAATGATTTGCTTATAGGCGCTGTCCGTGCAGTCGCCCGCGGCAAAGACGCCTTCAATGTTCGTTGCGCCGCGTTTATCAACAATGATTTCACCGAAGCGATTCCGTTCCACCGTTCCTTCCAACCATTCGGTGTTCGGAACAAGGCCGATTTGTACGAACACGCCTTGCAATTCGATATGATGTTCTTCCCCTGTTTCCCGGTCAATGTACGTCAAGCCGTTGACTTTGTCCGTGCCGGTGATTTCCGTCGTTTGCGCGTTTTTAATCACCGTTACGTTCGGCAAGCTGTACAAACGATCTTGCAAAACAGCATCGGCCTTGAGTTCAGGGGCGAACTCAAGCAGCGTCACATGGCTGGCGATGCCAGCGAGGTCAATCGCCGCTTCGACTCCAGAGTTCCCGCCGCCGATGACCGCCACGTGCTTCCCTTCGAACAGCGGGCCATCGCAATGCGGGCAATAGGCGACCCCTTTGTTTTTGAACTCTTCCTCGCCCGGCACGCCAAGGTTGCGCCAACGGGCGCCCGTTGCGATGACAACCGTTTTGCTTTTCAACACGGCGCCGTTTTCCAGCTCGACTTCAATCAAGTCTTTTTTCTCGAGCCGTTTTGCCCGCTGCGAGCTCATGATGTCGACGTTGTATTGCTTTACATGTTCTTCAATGCTGGCCGCAAGCTTCGGTCCTTCCGTATATTTGACGCTGATAAAGTTTTCAATGCCGAGCGTATCTAAAATTTGTCCGCCGAAGCGCTCCGCGACAATGCCAGTGCGAATGCCTTTGCGCGCTGCGTAAATGGCTGCTGTCGCACCTGCAGGGCCGCCGCCGATCACCAGCACATCAAACGGCTCTTTGTCGGCGAAGGAAGAAGCGTCCGGAGCACTCCCTAATTTGGCGAGGATATCTTCAAGCGACATGCGGCCGCTCGCGAACAGTTTGCCGTTTAAAAACACCGTCGGTACGGCCATAATCCCTTTTTGCTCCACTTCTTCTTTAAACGCCGCCCCGTCGATCATCGTATGCGAAATGTTCGGGTTTAACACGCTCATGATGTTGAGCGCTTGCACGACGTCCGGGCAGTTGTGGCAAGTCAAGCTGACGTACGTTTCAAAATGATGTTTGCCCCTGATTTGTTGAATGCGGTCCACGACGTCTTGGCTGACTTTCGGCGGCCGCCCGCTCACTTGAAGCAGCGCCAAAACGAGGGACGTAAATTCATGGCCGAGCGGCACGCCGGCGAAGGTGATGCCGGTGTTTTCGCCGACCCGATTGACGCTGAAGCTTGGCGTTCGTTCCAGCTTCGCTTTTTCCACTTTGATTTTCGGCGACATCGCCGTTAATTCATCGATTAAAGCAAGCATATCGCGGGAAACGTTGTCGTCTCCCGCGCTTACCGTCAAGACAATATCATTTTCAAGCAATTGCAAATACTGGGCTAGTTGCGCCTTGATGTCAGCATCCAGCAGCATCGCCTAAGCCCCCCCTTAAATTTTGCCGACGAGGTCTAGGCTTGGCTTCAGCGTTTCCGCTCCTTCTTTCCATTTCGCCGGGCAGACTTCACCCGGATGGTTGCGCACATATTGGGCCGCTTTAATTTTATCAATCAGCGTGCTGGCGTTGCGGCCGATGCCGTCCGCATTGATTTCCACCGCTTGAATGACGCCGTCTGGATCGATGATGAACGTGCCGCGCTGCGCCAATCCTTGTTCTTCATCGAGCACATCAAACATGCGCGACAGTTGATGCGAAGGATCGCCAATCATCACGTATTCGATTTTGCTGATGGCTGGCGATGTATCGTGCCATGCTTTATGCGTAAAGTGGGTGTCGGTCGAAACTGAGTACACTTCCACGCCAAGTTCTTTGAACGTCGCGTAGTGGTCTTGCAAATCTTCGAGCTCCGTCGGGCAGACGAACGTAAAGTCCGCTGGATAGAAGCAAACGATGCTCCATTTTCCCATGAAGTCTTGCTCTGTCACTTCGATGAATTCGCCGTTGTGATACGCTTGGGCACGGAATGGTTGTACTTTTTTCCCAACCAAAGACATTGCTTCATCTACCTCCTGCGACTGTTAGTTTATAATAATTTTAAACCAATACTTATTATCATATAGGGGCATATGTTTGTCAATACATATGCAATGGATTTTTTCCTCTACCGAGCCGGATCAGTGTTGAGCGGATGCGCAGCGCTCATTCGCAGCTGTTTCGTCTGAACAGCCACACTGCCTCGGCCCACGAAACATCCGCACGCCCCGTGCGCTCCTTCCAACTCGCCATGTTTACGGACGGGGCTGCTGTTTTCTCAACATTTGTACGTCTTTCGGCGCCACACCGAATTCGGATGCCAACTCAAACGCTCTATATTGGGCCTCGAGCCGCACCCATTCGTGAAAGTCGACGGACAGCACATCGTTTGTCCGGTGCGCCTGCTCGCCTCTTTTGGTTTGCCGCATCGCGCTCCTCCTTTCTCTATCGCCGCACTTGTTTTCATCTTTCCCATTTTTCGCCGAAAATAAAAAAGAAACCGGGAAACTTCATCTGTTTCCCGGTTTCTCGCTGCTGTCGATGATCAAGGTGACTGGCCCGTCGTTTGTGAGCGATACGTCCATCATCGCACCGAATACGCCGGTTTCTACATGAACGCCTCTTTCGCGCAAAGCGGCGTTGAACGCCTCATACAGCGGCAAGGCATGGTCGGGCTTGGCCGCCGCCATAAAGTTCGGGCGCCGGCCTTTTCGGCAGTCGCCGTAAAGGGTGAACTGCGACACCGACAGCACCGCCCCGCCGACGTCAAGCAAGGAGCGGTTCATTTTTCCGTCTTCATCTTCAAAAACGCGCAAATGAGCGATTTTCTCAGCCAAATAGGCAGCATCGTCTTCTGTATCTTCATGCGTGATGCCAAGAAGGACGACAAAACCCGCATCAATGGCACCAACGACTTCGCCGCCGACGGTGACTTTGGCCTCTTTCGCCCGCTGGATGACCGCTCTCACTTGCATCCCTCCTTTCGCCGCCCTTAGTTGTTCATCAAGCGCTGGACGGAATAAATGTCGGGAATTTGTTTGATTCGTTCGACGACTTTTTGCAAGTGGCTCAAATTATGAATGGCGATTGTCATATGGATCGTCGCAATTTTATGTCGGTGGTCTGAGCGTCCCGAGACGGCGGAAATATCGGTGCGCGTTTCATTCACCGCCTGCAGCACCTCATTCAACAGGCCGCGACGGTCAAAGCCAGTGATTTCAATATCGACATTGTACTCACGCTCGCCGTTTGCTCCGCTCTCCCATTCAACGGCAATCAATCGATCGGCCGCTTCTTCGGTCTTGACGTTCGGGCAATCGGCGCGGTGGACGGAAATGCCGCGGCCGCGGGTAATGAAGCCGATAATTTCATCGCCCGGCACCGGGTTGCAGCAGCGCGACAAACGGATGAGCAAGTTGTCCATTCCTTGGACGCGAATGCCGCAGTCGCGCTTTTTGCCAGCTGGCAGCTTGGCTTCGAAGACCGCTTCGGCCAGTTTGCGCTGCTGTTCCTCGAGATCGCGCTGCTTCCGCCATTTTTCCGTCAACCGATGGGCGATTTGCGCCGCTGTGATGCCATGATAGCCGACTGCCGCATACATATCGTCTTCGTTCGAGAAGTTGAACTTTTCGGCGACGCGCTTTACGTTGTCCGCCGTCATCACTTCTTTCGGCTCAAAGCCGAGGCTGCGCACCTCTTTTTCGACCATCTCTTTGCCTTTTTCGATGTTTTCTTCGCGCCGTTGCTTTTTGAAAAACTGGCGGATTTTGTTGCGCGCCTGCGACGTTTTCGCCAGTTTCAGCCAGTCTTGGCTCGGACCGTACGAATGATTGGAAGTTAAAATTTCGACGATGTCGCCCGTTTGCAGCTTGTAATCAAGCGGCACCATTTTGCCGTTCACTTTCGCCCCGATCGTCTTGTTGCCGATTTCCGAATGGATGCGGTAAGCGAAATCGATTGGCACCGATCCGGCCGGCAGCTCGATGACATCGCCCTTTGGCGTGAAGACGAACACCATGTCGGAAAACAAATCCATCTTGAGCGATTCCATGAACTCTTCGGCATTGCTCGCGTCGTTTTGCCATTCCAAAATTTCCCGAAACCAAGACAGCTTTTCTTCAAATGAGTTGGGTTTGATCGTCTTTCCTTCTTTGTACGCCCAATGGGCGGCAATCCCGAACTCGGCGATTTGATGCATTTCAAACGTGCGGATTTGCACCTCAAGCGGTTCGCCTTTTGGGCCGATCACCGTCGTATGGAGCGATTGGTACATGTTCGGCTTCGGCATGGCGATGTAGTCTTTAAAGCGCCCGGGCATCGGTTTCCAACATGTATGAATAATGCCGAGCACAGCATAGCAGTCTTTGATGCTGTTGACGATGATGCGGACAGCGAGCAAATCGTAAATTTCGTTGAACTGTTTATTTTGCATCACCATTTTTCGATAAATGCTGTAAATATGTTTCGGACGCCCGGAAATTTCGCAAGGAATATGCACTTCGTTGAGCCGTTCGCGCACTTCTTGAATGACTTCTTCCAAATATTGCTCGCGCTCGGCCCGCTTTTTCTTCATTAAATTGACGATGCGGTAATATTGCTGCGGGTTTAAATAGCGAAGCGCCGTATCCTCAAGCTCCCATTTGATTTTCGAAATGCCGAGCCGATGCGCGAGCGGAGCGAAAATTTCGAGCGTCTCATTGGCAATGCGCCGCTGTTTTTCGGCCGGCAAATGTTTCAATGTCCGCATATTGTGCAGCCGGTCGGCGAGCTTGATCAAAATGACCCGGATATCTTGCGCCATGGCCAAAAACATTTTCCGGTGGTTTTCCGCCTGCTGTTCTTCCTGCGATTTATATTTAATTTTCCCAAGCTTCGTCACCCCGTCGACAAGCATCGCCACTTCCGCGCCGAACTCGCGCTCGAGGTCTTCTTTTGTCGCCTCGGTGTCTTCGATGACATCATGCAAAAACCCGGCGGCGATCGTCGTGGCATCCATCTTTAAGTCCACCAAAATGCCCGCGACTTGAATCGGATGGATGATGTATGGTTCGCCCGATTTCCGAAATTGGTCGCGATGGGCGTGCTTGGCAAACTCATACGCCTTTTTCAAAAAGGCGACGTCTTGTTCCGACAAATAACAGCTCGCTCGTTCAAACACTTGCTCCGCTGTCAGCACTTGTTCATTGGCCATAGGGTTGAATCACCTTTTTAATCGATTAAAATTGAAGCTGCAAAGCACAGAGGTCCGTTGCGTTCATACGGTTAATAAGAAAGAGCACTCATGTGTGAGTGCCCCTTTTTTCTTTATTGTATCCGAAGATGCGAACAATGTCGACTGTTTAAAACTGCATCAGCGTCAAAATATCGTAGCCTTCCAATTTTTTGCGGCCGCCAAGCTCGGTAAGCTCAATCAAAAACGCCAATCCGGCCACCACTCCGCCGAGCTGTTCCACCAAATCGATCGTCGCCCGCATCGTCCCGCCCGTCGCCAGCAAGTCGTCGGTGATCAACACGCGCTGCCCTGGCTTAATGGCATCTTTATGCATCGTCAAGACATCTGTTCCATATTCCAGGCCATACTCCACACGGACGACTTCGCGCGGCAGCTTCCCTTCCTTGCGCACCGGCGCAAATCCGACGCCAAGCGCATAGGCGACTGGGCATCCGATGATAAAGCCGCGCGCTTCCGGACCAACGACGATATCGATTTGTTTTTCGCGCGCATATTGAACAATTTGGTCGGTCGCATATTTGTACGCCGGACCGTTGTCCATCAGCGTGGTAATATCTTTAAACATGATGCCCGGCTTCGGGAAATCGGGCACAATCGTAATGTATTGTTTTAAGTCCATGATACGTTTGCCTCCTCGTGCGTTTGCGAACGTGTCATTTCCGCCAAACAGCGTTTCAATTGCTCGTAAGTGGAATAGACTAACTGATGCTCCGCCTCGAGCTCGTCCCGCCGCCGGCGGTACGTCGGCGATTCGTGCAAATCGCGCTTCGCCGGCTGATGAACGAGCGAAATGACGCCGTTTTGTTCGCTGATAAAGTCAAGCTCTAAAAATACTTTCGCCATAAAATGAACCGTCTCTTCCGTCCAACCGCGGGCGCGGGCCAGCTCACCACCGCGCTTGGCGAGCGGAAACGAACGGTGTTGATGCAAAAAGGCGTAAAACCATTTAAAATGTTCGCGCGTCGGAAACGTGCGGAAAAATTGCGCCTCGGGCTGGGCAAACACCGCGTAAATGCGCGCCGGCCGCCCGCTGCCAAGAAGCGCCGACAGCAAGGCCAGCCGCGGCGGCACGTCAAGCAGCACGACATAGCGGTCGTCAATCGATAAGGCGCCCGCCTCTTCTTCGGTCGGCACGCAATGAAGCTCCCCGCGAAATGGCGCCACGTCCGGGCGCTGCCCAGTTTCACAGCGAAAGGAGACGACTAGCCGCTTCTCTTTTGGCAGCCGCTCAAGAAGTGGACGGACGTCGCGGCAGCCGCGGACGTCAAACAGCTGGCAGTCGCTGACCGCCAGATCACACAACGACAGCTGCGGCTTGGCGAACCCGTTCCATTCGTTCACCGACAGCTCCCCGACCGCCGAAATGCGCGCATCCGGAGCGATTTCTTCGCATAACGGCCCAAGGCCGAAGCCGATGGCATCGATCGCGGCCCCGTCTTGGGAAAAGACGGCTTTCATATGGGCTCCGTTCGCCCCGACGCGCCGCATGGTTTCAACGGACGCCCCTTCAATGAGAACAAGCGGCCGCGGATTGCCGACGCCAAACGGAGCGAACCGCTCAAGGCTGCGGGCGGCCGACAGCGTCAACTCAGCAATCGAACAGGAAGCATCAATGAACGTCGGCGGCGTAAAATCGTCCTCAGACAACGTTTCGGCGGCGATGTCGTTCAGCCGTTGCCGTAATTCTTCGACATCATCAAGCGACAATGTCATCCCCGCCGCCATCGGGTGGCCGCCAAAGTGCGGCAACAGGTCGCGGCATTGCGACAGGCTGGCGAATAAGTCAAACCCATGAATGCTGCGGGCTGACCCTTTGGCGATCCCTTTTTCCCGGTCGATTGAAAGCACGACCGCCGGGCGGTAAAACTGCTCGACAAGCTTAGAAGCGACAATGCCCACCACTCCGGCATTCCATCCTTCGCCTGCCACAACCAAGACGCGATGTTCCTCAGGAGGAAATTGGCGGCGCACCATGTCCGCCGCTTCTTCAGCGATTTGTGCCACAAGCTGCTGACGTTCGCGGTTTAACTCGTCCATCTCCGCCGCCAGCTGCACCGCTTCGTTCTCATCGTCCGTCATTAAGAGCGCCACTGCCGGATCGGCGCCGCCGAGGCGCCCCGCCGCGTTCAAGCGCGGAGCGATGACAAATCCGACCGTCTGTTCGTTGATGGCCGCCGCATCAATGCGGCATTGCCGAAAAAGAGCGCGCAGCCCGATGCGCTCCGTCGCTCGCAACGCTTCAAGCCCGTGTGCAACAAAGAGGCGGTTTTCCCCAACAAGCGGAACCAAATCAGCGATCGTGCCGATCGCGACCAAATCAAGCAAATGGCGCGGCACCCGCCCAAGCAAGGCATGGGCTACCTTAAACGCAACGCCGACGCCGGCTAAATCGCGAAACGGATATGTACTTCCCGGCTGCTTCGGATGAATGATCGCATGCGCCTCCGGCAACACCGGACCTGGCTCGTGGTGATCCGTTACGATGACATCCATCCCCCACTCGTTGGCGGCCGCAATTTCCTTGACCGCCGCAATCCCATTGTCGACGGTCACAATGACGGAAACGCCGCGCTCTTTTGCGGAGCGAAACGCCGCCATGTTCGGCCCGTATCCTTCCGTAAATCGGTTCGGAATGTAGAACTCGACCGACGCCCCCGCCTCCTTGAGAGCACTCACCATCACCGACGTGCTGCAAACGCCATCGGCATCGTAATCGCCGTATACCAACACGCGTTCACCCGCGTCGATCGCCCGCTTTAGACGCTGAATCGCTCGCTCCATCCCATCAAGCAAAAACGGATCATGAAACGGTTGCTCAAGCGGATTGAGAAACGCCGCCGCCTCCGAGGCCGTCCGCACCCCGCGGCGGACGAGAAGCCTCGCCAATAAGGGCGTGACGCCGGCTTCCTCAGCCAGCCGCCTCACCGCCTGCTCATCGAGGCGCTCCACCTCCCAACGCGTTTTCGCTTTCAACATGTCTCCCACCTCAACTCTCCTTATTATACAAAAAGGAGAAAAGGGCAGGCAACGACATTACGGTTTTTTTTCCGGGTTGTACGGGTTGATGTGAACCATGACATTGCGGACGCGCGGCAGCGTCAGCAGTTTTTCTTTCACTTTCTTTCCGATCCGGTGCCCCTCTTCGACCGTCAAGCGCGGATCGACGGCGATTTTCAAATCGACGATGACGTAATGGCCGTGCTCGCGCGCATGCAGCTCATTGATTTGCCGCACATCGGGAATGGACAAGACCGCCTCGCGCAAATAGCCGGCCTCTTCCTCGTGAAGCACATGGTCGATCGCCGTATGGACCGACTGTCGGCCAAGGTCCCATGCCATTTTCAGAACAAGCAGCGAGACGAACAATCCGGCGAGCGGGTCGGCGTATACAAGCCAGTCAATCTCCCATTTTCCACCGACAATGGCGGCGCCGACGCCGATGAGCGCAGCAAACGACGAAAACACATCCGATCGGTGCTCATAGGCGTTGATGATCAGCGCATCGCTGTTTAGCTTTTTCCCGAGCCGGTATTTATAGCGAAACATCGCTTCTTTGACAGCAATCGACAACAACAAGACGTAAATGGCGGCCGCCCCGGGCGGCGACAGTGGGGCGAAAAATGACAGAAACGCCGAGCGCCCGATCTCGATCCCAACGAGAAATAGAAGAACCGCCACAATAATGGCGGCGATTGATTCCGCTTTCCCATGCCCGTACGGATGATCCTCATCCGGCGGGCGCGCAGCGGCCCGCAGTCCGACCCAAACGGCGAACGAGCCGGCAACATCGGACGCTGAATGGGCGGCATCAGCGATCAACGCTTGGCTTTGGCTCCACACGCCGACCGCCGCCTTGACAGCAGCAAGCGCCATGTTGCCGGCGATGCCGACGACCGCTGCTGTTTTCGCCTGCCTGAACCGCTGTTCGTGTTCCATGGCCATCTCCCCCACCTTTGCATTCAGCAGCCTCACACGCTGCCTATGTTGCATCTGACGGTTAGTGTATCCATTTTCCGCCCCGAGCATTGCACCGAACAAAAAAGGCGCCGGAAAAGCACATTCACTTTTCCGGCGCGCTGTTACACCTGCGGTTCGGCCTCGGCCGCCGCTTTTTTGGCTCCTTTCCCTTTTTTGAGCTCCTGTCCTTTCCAAACGACCCAAAGCTGAGAAGCGATGCAAAGCGACGAATAGACGCCGCACACAAGTCCAACGAGCAAGGCGAGGTTGAAATTGCGGATCGCTTCGCTGCCAAAGATGAGCAACGCGATGACCGTAAACAAGACGGTCAATACGGTATTGACCGAGCGCGTAAATGTTTGCTGCAACGCCCGGTTGACGATATACTTCAAGTCGTCAACCGTTTTCACTTTCCGCTTTTTCATCAAATCCCGGATGCGGTCAAACGTGACGATCGTATCGTTGATCGAGTACCCGATGATCGTCAGCACCGCGGCGATGAATGTCAAATCGACTTCAAGACGCGTCAAGCTGAACACAGTGACAATGAAAAAGGCGTCATGCAACAGGGCGACGATCGCCGCCAACGCCATCCGCCACTCAAAGCGGATCGTCACGTAAAGAATGATGCCGATCGAGGAAATCAGCACAGCAATGAGCGCATTGCGAGCCAGTTGCTTGCCGACGACCGGAGAGACGGTGCTGATGTTTGGTTCGTTGCCATACGCTTGCTTCAATTCATTTTTCAGCTTGGCAATTTCTTGCTTATCGAGCACGCCAATCAAGCGGACGACGCCTGTTTTCCCATCCGTGCCGGACAGGACGACATCTTCCGGCTTGTAGCCGAGCCGCTCGAAATAGCGGCTCAACTCTTTCGCATCGATCGGCTGGCTGCTCGTCACCTCAACGCGCGTTCCGCTCGTGAAGTCAATGCCAAGATTCAGCCCCAGAGCAAACAACGAGATGACGCCGGCGATCGTCAATGCGCCAGAGAAAATGAAAAACTTTTTGCTATGTTTGACAAAATCCCAGCGGTCAAACTTCGTCGGCACTTCCGTTTCCTCGGTCGTTTCGGCAATGTTTAAGATTTCCGACTTTTTGACGCCAAACCACTCCGGCTTTTTATCGAGCCAGCGGCTTGACACAAGCAGTCCGAGCAACAGCCGTGTGCCGTAAACGGCGGTGAGAAAGCTGACGACGATGCTGATGATGAGCGTCGTCGCAAACCCTTTCACCGAGCTTGTCCCGTAAATAAAAAGAACAGCGCCGGCGATGATCGTCGTAAGGTTGGCGTCAAAAATCGTCGCAAACGACCCGCGGTTGCCAGCACGGAACGCCGACAGCATCGACTTGCCGAGCTTCAGCTCCTCTTTGATCCGTTCGTACGTAATAATGTTGGCATCGACCGCCATCCCAACCCCCAAAATCAGGGCGGCAATGCCCGGCAGCGTCATCACGACGTTCATCCAATCAAACAAAAGCAAAATCAAATAAATGTATACCGACAGCGTAATGACGGCGATGATCCCGGGAAGCCGGTAAAACCAAATCATGAACAAGAAGATCGCCGCCACACCGATGATGCCGGCCAACACCGTTTTTTGCAGGGCGTTTTTCCCAAACTGAGCGCCGACGGACGTGGAGTAAATTTCATGCAGCTCGACCGGCAGCGCGCCGGCATTGAGCAAATCGGCCAGCTGTTGCGCTTCTTTGACCGTAAAATTGCCGACGATCGACACATCCGTCTGATTGAACACTTGGTTGACTGAAGCGGCGGAAATAAATTTCGGATCAGCTTTGCCCGCTTCTTTCCGGTAGGAGTCCACCCCTTCTTTAAAATCGAGCCAAATGACTAAAATGTTGTTTGGCGGCCCCATTTTATATACTTTTTCCGTCACCTGGCGGAACTTGTCGGCGTCTTTCAATTTCAGAGCGACGCTCGGCCGGCCGTTTTCATCAAACGACAGCTTCGCTCCGCCTTGGACGAGGTCGCTTCCATCCATAAGCACGTTGTCATTGACATCGCGGAACGTCAATTTCGCCTGCGTGGACAAAATTTCGCGCGCCTCATTTTGGTCTTTCACCCCGGCGAGCTGGACGCGGATGCGGTTTCCTCCCTCGATGTCAACGCGCGGCTCGCTGACGCCAAGGACGTTGATCCGTTTATTCAGCGCGCTGACGGTGCTTTGCAGCGTCTCTTGGTCAATCTTATCGCCTTTTTTGGCCGGCTTCACTTCATACAGCACTTCAAAACCGCCTTGCAAGTCAAGGCCCAGTTTGATGTTATGTACAATTCCTTGAATCGTCGGCCCCATCACTCCGGCGAACAAAAGCAGGAGCAGAAAAAAGGCGACGATGCGGCTTCGTTTTACCATTCTCCTTAAGATCCTCCTTCAACTTGCCTCGGCGCCGTCCGCCGCAGCGCCAAGCAAAACATTGGCCTCGCCTTCCATTATGAAACAGCAGCCGGCAAGTGTCAATTTTCCACTATAACAATTCCTTTAAAACCCGCTCCAACTCATCATCGCCGGCCGCCTGCTGCTTATACGAACGCATCGTCAAAAACATCATATACTCGCTCGGCGAAAGAGAGAAAATGTCGCTGACCAACTCATGCAGTTTTTTTTCCGCCGGCCGATGCTTCCACTTGCGGGAACATAAACATTCCCACAGCCCGTCCATCGTCACTTGCGTATAGCCGAGAAGACGAAACTCATCGCACTTCGACTCGAGCGCCGGCATGAGCTGTTCGCGCAGCTTCCGGTTTTCATCCATCCCCCATACCCCCTTGTATCCATTGCCGCCTGCCAATCTTGTCATGCTTGGCCATGGGCCTTGCATATATTGTATAAAAGACGGAGGCATTTGAGAAGGCAGGGGGAGAAAATGTCTAAATTTTTACAAGGTACGGTCATTTTAATCGCCGCTGGCTTTATTACGAAAATTCTCGGCTTCATCAACCGAATTGTCGTCGCCCGCATGATCGGCGATGAAGGAGTCGGGCTGTACATGATGGCCGTGCCGACGCTCGTTTTAGCGATTACCGCGACGCAGATCGGGCTGCCGGTCGCCATTTCCAAACTCGTCGCCGAAGCAGAGGCGGCCGGCGACCGGCAGCGGGTGAAACAAATTCTCGTCGTGTCGCTGGCCACCACCGGCGCGCTAAGCATCGTGCTTCTGCCGGCGTTGATCGCTGCTGCGCCATGGCTCTCCCGGACGATGTTCACCGACCCGCGCACGTACTATCCGCTTCTTGCCATCGCTCCAATTGTGCCGATCGTCGCCATCTCTTCGGTGCTGCGCGGCTACTTTCAAGGACGCCAGCAAATGAAACCGTACGCCTACTCGCTCTTGATGGAACAAATCGTTCGCATCAGCTTGATCGCCTTATGCACACAGCCGCTTTTGCCGTACGGCGTCGAGTATGCCGCCGCCGGCGCCATGGCGTCTTCCGTTCTCGGCGAGCTGGCAGCATTATTGTATTTGCTGTTTTTATTTAAGGTTAAAAAATCGATTCGCCTGCGGACAAAGTTTTTTCACTACGTCCAAGCCGGCAAAGAGACGTTCGTCCGCCTCATGCGCATTGCCTTGCCGACGACCGGCGGCCGTTTGATCGGCTCGCTTTCTTGGTTTTTTGAGCCAATCGTCGTCGCCAACAGCTTGGCATTGGCCGGCATCGCCGCCTCCACTGCCACAAGGCAATACGGACAGCTTGTCGGCTACGCGCTGCCGTTGTTGACGTTGCCGTCGTTTATTACGTACGCGCTTTCGACCGCCCTGGTGCCGGCCATCAGCGAAGCCATGGCGCAACGCAAGCTGCTTTTGGTCGAATACCGGATCGCCCAGGCGATGCGCTTGTCGCTTGTCACCGGCGGCCTTTCCACCGTCGTTCTTTACTTGTTCGCCGAGCCGCTCATGCGCTGGATGTACGGCACAAGTGAAGCCGCGATCTTTATTCAAGTGATGGCGCCGTTTTTCTTATTGTATTATTTCCAAGGCCCGCTGCAGGCGGTCTTGCAAGGACTGGACTTGGCGAACGCCGCCATGACGAACAGCTTGATCGGAGCAGTGGTGAAGCTCGTGTGCATCTTCGTCCTTGCTTCCCGTCCAAGTTTGGGCATTATGGGCGCGGCGCTGGCGACTGCAGTCAGCACCGTTCTTGTGACGTTGCTTCACTTTGCCACGGTCGTCAAGACGGTGTCTTTTTCCATCGATGCGCGCGAGTACATCAAAGCGCTTGGCGCCATCATCGCTGCGGGCGCAATCGGCTATGCGCTCTCCCGCCATCCGCTTTTGGCGGTGCCCGCACCGCTTTGGACGCTGCTTGCCATGGCCGCGACAGCCGCCCTATATGCCGCCTGCCTCGTTCTGTTCCGGCTCATCCGGCGCGAAGAGCTCGTCTACCTTCCGGGGCTGCACTGGCTGGCCGGCAAAAACAAGCGAAAATAAACGTCTAAACCTGTCCGGCGGTGAATATATTGTGGTAAAAAGCGTTTGGGCCAAGGAGGGATCGCGGTGTCACGGCTTGGCAGCGCACTGGTGTATGGAATCGCCACAGTTTTTGTGTTGGCGGCGCTCGTCAGCTTCATTTTTTCGTTGTTGCTCAAATGGACGGACATTCACGAATCGTCGCTCACCTGGATCGTGTTTGCCGCCTCGGTTGTCTCGCTGTTTATCGGCGGCGTTGTCGCCGGCGGAAAAAGCCAAGAAAAAGGATGGCTCGCCGGCGGGCTGACCGGCCTCTTATTTACGGCGATCATCTTTTTGTTTCAATTTCTTGGCATGGAAAAATCGTTTACCGTCGAACAATGGCTGTACCACCTTGCCTTTTTCGCCGCTGCTTCCTTAGGCGGCATCGTCGGGGTCAATTTGTCATCGTCGCGCTATGAACGGACGTAAAAACGACAAACCAGCGCAAAAGCAAAAGGTGTCCTCAAAGCAAACGGGACACCTTTTGTGATGGAGAGCGCGATGGTAAGAAACGAGATTGCGTCTCGCTCGCGCTTTTCACACCGCCGTTCAAATCGGCGCTCAAGCTTAGACGCCGATGGCCGCGCTTTCGCTACGCCTTGCTTTCCGCCACCACTTCTCTCACCGCGGAGCGGTCGAACGTCAGTCGCGTGCCGTCGCCGGCGCGAACGATGATTTTGTCCTCATCGACCGAGTCGATGATGCCGTGCAATCCACCGATCGTGATGATTTTATCGCCTTTTTTCAAATTCGCCTGCATTTGCTGGATGGCGCGTTGCCGTTTTTGTTGCGGGCGAATGAGCAAAAAGTAGAAAATCACAAAAAACAGCACAATCGGCAACAAATTGGCGATCGCTGCGTTCATGCAATCCCCCTCCTTTCCGGTCGTCAAAAGTTTTTTGCATTCGGCTTGTTGAAGCCGTAGCGTTCGAAAAATTCCTCACGGAAATCGGCGA
Source organism: Geobacillus sp. YHL (assembly GCF_022341265.1). Lineage (NCBI taxonomy): Bacteria > Bacillati > Bacillota > Bacilli > Caryophanales > Anoxybacillaceae > Geobacillus > Geobacillus sp. YHL. The sequence continues at coordinate 324,499 of NZ_JAEIGB010000001.1, read as the reverse complement.
GTCGATCTTCGCGGATCGCTTGTCTCACCTGCTCCATCAATTTTATCAAAAAATAGACGTTATGGTAAGACGTGAGGCGGATGCCAAATGTTTCATCACATTTGATGAGATGGCGGATGTACGCGCGCGTATAGTTCCGGCACGTGTAGCAGTCGCAGTTCGGATCGAGCGGCGAGAAGTCGCGAGCGTACTGGGCATTTTTGATCACCACCCGTCCTTCGCTCGTCATCACCGTCCCGTTGCGGCCGATGCGCGTCGGCAACACGCAATCGAACATGTCGATGCCGCGGATCGCTCCGTCGATGAGCGAATCCGGCGAACCGACGCCCATTAAATAGCGGGGCTTGTCCGCCGGCAGAAGCGGCGTTGTAAACTCGAGCACCCGATTCATGACCTCTTTCGGCTCGCCGACCGACAACCCGCCGACCGCATAGCCCGGGAAATCGAGCGACACTAAATCGCGGGCGCTCTGCCGGCGCAACTCCTCATACTCGCCGCCTTGGACGATGCCAAACAGCCCTTGCTCATTCGGGCGGCGGTGCGCCTTCAAGCAGCGCTCCGCCCAACGGCTCGTCCGCTCGATGGACTGTTTCATGTATTCATACGTCGCCGGATACGGCGGGCACTCATCAAACGCCATGATGATGTCGGCGCCAAGCGCATTTTGAATTTCGACTGCTTTTTCCGGCGATAAAAACAGCTTATCGCCGTTTAAATGGTTGCGGAAATAGACGCCTTCTTCCTCGATGCGGCGGAATTCGCTGAGGCTGAACACTTGGAAGCCGCCGGAATCCGTCAAAATGCCTCGATCCCAATTCATAAACGCATGCAACCCGCCCGCTTCCGCGACAATGTCATGCCCCGGGCGCAGCCAAAGATGATAGGTGTTGCTTAAAATGACGCCGGCCCCCATTTCCTTCAGCTCTTCCGGCGACAGCGTCTTGACCGTGGCGAGCGTCCCAACCGGCATAAACATCGGCGTTTCAAACGAGCCGTGCGGCGTATGGAGGATGCCAAGGCGCGCGCCCGTCTGCCGGCACGTTTTGATCAGTTCAAAGCGAATCGGTGTCGTCAACGTGCTCGTCTCCTTTCTCAAATGATGAGCATCGCATCACCGAAGCTGAAAAAGCGGTATCGCTCTTTGACCGCTACTTGATACGCGTGCAAAATATTTTCGCGCCCGGCGAGCGCACTCACGAGCATGATGAGCGTCGATTTCGGCAGGTGGAAGTTCGTCACCAGCCCATCAATCCCTTTGAACTCATAGCCCGGATAGATGAAAATGTCGGTCCAGCCGCTTTCTGCAACAAATCGGCCGTTATGTTTGCCGGCGATCGTCTCGAGCGTCCGTGTCGACGTCGTGCCGACGGCGATGATGCGGCCGCCCTGCTCCCGGACGCGGTTTAACGTCTCGGCCGTTTCCTCGCTCATTTGATAAAATTCGGCGTGCATATCGTGCTTCTCGACTTCGTCCACTTGCACCGGCCGAAACGTGCCAAGCCCGACATGAAGGGTGATGAAGACGATATGCACCCCTTTTTCGCGAATGGCGTCAAGCAGCTCTTCGGTGAAATGCAAACCGGCGGTTGGCGCCGCTGCCGAACCAATTTCACGGGCGTACACCGTCTGATACCGTTCCGGGTCGTCAAGCTTTTCTTTAATGTACGGGGGCAGCGGCATCTCCCCAAGTTCGGCCAATACTTCATAAAACAGGCCGTCATACGAAAACTCAAGCACTCGCCCGCCGTGTTCCAGCGTATCGAGGCAGACGGCTTCAAGCTTCCCCCCGCCAAAGGTGAGTTTCGTTCCTGGCTTGACTCGTTTTCCCGGCTTGACGAGCGTCTCCCAACGGTCGCCGTCCAATTGCTTTAACAGCAGCACTTCGACCGTTCCGCCCGTTTCCTCTTTTTCGCCGTAAAGCCGCGCCGGCATGACGCGCGTATCGTTTAAAACGAGGCAGTCGCCCGGATTCAAGTACGAAATAATGTTGCGAAACGTTTCATGGCGAATGGCGCCCGTTCGTTTATCGAGCACCATGAGCCTTGATGCCGCCCGGTCTGGAAGCGGCGTTTGCGCAATCAACTCTTCCGGCAAATGAAAATCAAACAAATCGACTTTCATGCAGTTCTCCTTCCTTCAGCGAAATCGTCCGAGCACGTAAAAAATCAACGATAACACAACGCTCAGCAAGATGGATGTCACAACGGGAAAATAAAACGTCATATTCCCTTTGCGGATGACGATATCCCCCGGCAAGCGGCCGAGTTTGACAAACTGCATGACAAACCCGACAATGATGAGCACAACGCCGATCGTCATGATCAACTTTGGCAAGCTGTTCACCGCTTCGGAACCTCCATTCCTAAATGGGTGTACGCAGCCGGCGTGACGACGCGCCCGCGCGGCGTACGCTGCAAGAGACCGATCTGCATCAAGTACGGCTCATACACTTCTTCAATCGTTTGTGCTTCTTCGCCGATGACGGCCGCCAGCGTTTCGAGCCCGACCGGGCCGCCGGCGAATTTTTCAATCATCGCTGAAAGCAGCTTATGGTCGATTTGGTCGAGCCCGAGCCGGTCGACTTGCAGCCGCTCGAGCGCCTCGACAGCAAGCGGCAGCGTAATTCCCCCCTCTCCGCGCACTTGCGCAAAATCGCGGACGCGCCGCAGCAAACGGTTGGCGATGCGCGGCGTGCCGCGCGCCCGACGGGCAAGCTCAAGCGCCGCTTCGCGCTCGATGCCGATTTGCAAGATGGCCGCCGCCCGCTCAATGATTTGGGCGAGTTGGTCGACGTGATAGTATTCGAGCCGGCTGATGACACCAAACCGGTCGCGAAGCGGCGCCGACAGCGCCCCGGCTCTCGTCGTCGCCCCGACGAGCGTAAATGGCGGCAAGTCGAGGCGAAGCGTGCGCGCATCCGGCCCTTTGCCGATCGCGATATCTAAGCAATAATCTTCCATCGCCGGATAGAGCACCTCTTCCACCGCCCGCGGCAGCCGGTGGATCTCATCAATAAAGAGCACATCCCCCGGCTCAAGCGAAGTGAGAAGCGCCGCCAAATCTCCCGGCCGCTCGAGCGCCGGTCCAGATGTCGCTCGCAGCTTGACGCCCATTTCATTGGCGATGATCACGGCGAGCGTCGTTTTCCCAAGCCCCGGCGGTCCGTACAGCAACACATGGTCGAGCGTCTCTTCGCGGAGCTTGGCCGCTTCAATGAACACTTTTAAGTTTTCTTTGATCTTATCTTGCCCGATATATTCATGCAAATATTGCGGGCGCAAACTCGGTTCAAGCGCAGTTTCTTCCCCTAAGACCTCCCCGGATACAAGCCGTTCCTCCACCGTCATTCCTCCCTTTGGCCGCTGTTTATCCCAAAAGCAGCGCCAGCGCCCGCTTCACATACTGTTCCGTCGACATCGCTTCTTCGCGGAGCGCCGGAATGATTTTCTCGATCTCCCGTTCAGCGTAGCCGAGCGCCTTGAGCGCCGCCACCGCCTCGGCGAGCGCACCGGAAAGCGGTGCGGCCGAACGTGCAGCCGCCGGCGCCGCAAGCGCCCCGAGCTTCCCTTTTAAATCCAAAATCATTTGCCGGGCCGTCTTTTTGCCCACGCCTGGAAACTTGCATAAAAACGCCTCGTTTTCTTCCTCGATGGCCCGCGCCAGTTCATCCGGACGCCCGGCCGCCAAAATGGCGAGGCCGCCTTTCGGCCCGATGCCCGACACTTGCAGCAGCTTGGCGAACAAGTTGCGCTCCTCGCGCGTTGGGAACCCGTACAAGGCGTGCACACCTTCGCGTACATATTCGTATGTATAGACGGTCACCGCCGCCTCGCGGCTTTCCTGAAACGCAAACGGGTTCGGCGTAAAGATCTCGTAGCCGATGCCGTTATGGTCGATGACGATATATTCCGGGCAGACGTAATCGACATACCCACGGATAAACTCGATCAATGGATGCTCCTCTCCTTTTTTCGTCCTTTCATTGTATCATATGATTTCATTATAGCAAAAAGAAATCCCGCGATGCGCTTTGCACCACGGGCTTTCGCTTGGTTTATTGGACGACCGCAAAATGGCGGTACATTTCGATCACTTGTTCATACCGCTCTTTCGAGAGGACGCGAATTCCTTTCTTCAGCTTTTCTTGCTGACGGCTTTCGAGCTTTTGCACGTCGATTTGGAAAAACGACTGGATGATTTCGCTCGACCGGCCCGGTTTGCCGTTGAAGATAGACAACGTGCCATCGTCCGTAATTCCGAAGTAGCCGTTTGTTTTTAACAACGGCGAAATGTCGTTGATGGTTTTGCGAAACACGATCGTCTGATCATCGAGCGTCACGAGTTGCCAACCGCGATATTTTTTCCATATTTCTGTCATCGAATCGACGGTTTCGGTGACTTTCTCTTCGCTCATCTCTCCGTCCAAGTATTGCCGCTCGAGCACAATCGTCATCTTAACCGGTGCGGCGGAGGCCGAATGAACCGGCAACACGATGGCGGCGATCCACAGTATGAGGGAAAGAATTCGCATCGTTTGTTCCTCTCTTCTCGGATGATGGTTCCTTTACGCCACTAGTTTCACCAGCGGACGCCATTTTATTCCTTGATCCATCAGCTTTTTTGCCAAGCAAGCTGCCGCCGATCCAAAAAGTGGGGCGGGGATTCGAGCCAACGGCGCTCGATCATCATATTCCATTATGTTCCACGACCTTCGAACGTATGTACAAAAAAATCCGCCGGCTTCGCCGACGGACGTCGCTACTCCTCAAGCACCGATTCGTCCAAATTATGGTACACTTCTTGGACGTCATCATCATCTTCAAGCGTATCGATCAACTTCAGCATTTTTTTCAAATCGTCGCCCTCAAGCGTCGTATACGTTTGCGGAATCATCGTAATTTCCGCGCTGGCAAACGTGAATCCTTGCTGTTCCAGCTCGTCTTTCACCGTTTCAAACGATTCGGGCGCTGTATAAATTTCGAACGATTCGTCCGTTGTTTCCATCTCCTCGGCGCCCGCTTCAATGGCCAACAGCAGCAATTCATCCTCATCAACGTTGTGCTGTTCGCGGTCAATCACGAGCAGCCCTTTGCGCTCGAACAAATAGGAGACGCAGCCCGTTTCCCCTAAATTGCCGCCGTTTTTCGAAAACGCCGCACGCACGTTGGCGGCGGTGCGGTTTTTATTATCCGTCAGGCAAACGACCATGACGGCAACGCCGCCTGGTCCATATCCTTCGTAGCGAATTTCCTCATAGTTGGTATGTTCTTGGGTTCCAGTTGCTTTTTTAATCGCCCGTTCAATGTTTTCGCTCGGCATGTTGGCCGCTTTCGCCTTCTCAATGACAAGGCGCAGGCTCGGATTGGACGCTGGATCGCCTCCGCCGCTTTTGGCGGCCACATAAATTTCCTTCGCCAGTTTCATGAACAGTTTGCCGCGTTTGGCATCTTGAGCATTTTTCCGCCGTTGGATATTTTTCCACTTCGAATGTCCAGCCATCGACAGTTCTCCTCTCATCGCAACGGAATGTTCCGACTATTACTATAGCAAAAAACGCGGAAATTGTCAGCCAAGCTCCAGCGAAGGAGCAGCCATGAAAAAAGGCGCCCCGCTTTTTTGGGACGCCTTTTTCGTTTGTCACCGAGTGTTTTCCGGCCGTTCTTGAATCGTGCCATCGATAAAAATGGTGCGCAAATCACGGCGGATTTCTTCCATATTGATTGGAGTCCCGCGTCGAAGCGCGTTGTCAATCGTGCGAATGCGGTGGTACATGCTCGGATTCGAGGTGACGCGCACCCGCTTGCCGTCCGCGTACGGAGCGACCGCTTGCTCGACACGCTTCTCAAGCCGCTTGGGATGGCGGGCGTCTGTGGCAATCGCGATGAGCGCCTGATCGCCATACACAACCGCGCGGGCATCGTCGACTCCGTTCACCGCTGCGGCGCGGCGGGAGAGCTTCTCAGCCAAACCGCCGGCATAGCTTCGGTAGTACGACGGGTGCGGATCGACGTTTAGCGAGTGCAAATGCCCATGGTAGTTGTAATCACTGTCACCGAAATCGACGTCGGGCGGAAGAGCCGGAACGTCCGTGTCAAACCGGGTCGCTGCTGGTCCTCCGAGGCGGCCGCCGTCCGTCAAATAATCGGTGACCGGACCGCGGCGCGCCCATATATAACGGTTGTCATAATTGAGCGCATTCGTCCCGTATCGGCCATAGCGGAAATCGTCGCCTCGCTCCGTCGAGTAAAAACCGATCGGTCTCGCCGCATCATGATAACGTTGCGCCCCTTCCTCATTCGCCCGGTAGTTGGTGCATGAGGCGAGCAATCCGGCGACCGACAACGCGCCGATCCATCTGACCGCGTATCTCAATGGAAAACCCCCCTTGGTTTCCTTCGCCCAAGGCTGGCATGAAGCCAGCCTTACGTTTAGCTTGCGGCAAACGCGGGGGGTTTATCGCTGTCAGTTCAACCCAACGAGATGACAGCTAAAACTTCGGCGGCGCAATCGCCAACTGCCGTTTATGATGCGAACGTTCATGAAGCCGTTCAATAATTTTCCGATCGCGTTCTGGAATATCTTCCCCTTTTAAATATTTATCGATCATTTCATACGTCGTGCCCATTTCGCTTTCATCCGTCTGCCCTTCCCACAGTCCGGCGCTTGGAGCTTTCTTGATAATTTCTTCCGGGACGCCGAGCAGACGGCCCATTTCGCGCACTTCGCCTTTTGTAAAGTGAATGAGCGGCACTAAATCGACTCCACCGTCACCGTATTTCGTAAAGTAGCCCGTATGCCATTCGGCGGCGTTGTCCGTACCGACGACGAGATAGCCGTAATTGTTGGCGACCGCATACAACGTCGTCATGCGCAAACGCGCCCTTGTATTCGCATCGCCGAGGCGCGCGCGCTCTTCGCTCCATTCCCCGATGGCTTTCAGCTCGGCCTCGACCGCGCCAAACAACGTCCGGTGCGCCTCGGTCAAATCGATGACCAAATGCCGGATGCCGCAGCTTTTCACCACTTTCAGCGCATCTTCCATATCTTTCGGATTGCTTTTGCAAGGCATAATCAGCCCCAGCGAATCGTCCGGAAAGGCACGCTTAATCAAATGGGCGACAACCGCCGAGTCGATGCCGCCGCTGATGCCGACGACCGCCCCGTTTAAACCGGCTGATGAGACTTGGTCACGCAACCATTGCACGAGTTTGTCAATTTTTTCTTGCATCCGCCCTCGACTCCTTTTCCAAAGATTCCATTTCTCATTGTAGCATAGCATAAAGGCGGCGGACAAACCGTTCTCTACGCTTGCGGTCAAACACAAGAGGGCGGCGGCGCGCGGCGGCTGACCGCCATTCGCGAAACACATCAGCCGGAAATAAGAGCGCATGCAAAAACCAGCGTTTTTCCAACCAACGGCGAAGCGGAGCGAAACGGGCGAGTGTTGAATATGACCAACCGATATACGGCAAGAGGCGATTGGCGTATTGGCAATAGTCAAGCCCGGGCGAGGCAAGAGCGGCCGCGTCATAGTCGATGAGGTACATCTGGCCGGTTGTGGTGCGCAAAAAATTATGGGAGGCGACATCACCATGAATGATGGCAGCAGAATCCGCCGTCAACTCTGGAGCATGCTCGCGACACGTTGATAGACAGTAATCCGCCCAGCGCAGCGTAAATAAAATGTCTTCTTTGTCCATGATCGTTTCAACAACAGGCAAATGTCGGCAAAACTCCTCATAGCGGCGCCGCCATTTGTCATACAGCTGCGCACGCGGCAGCCCCATCGCCTCCTGCTTGCTGCTGGCGATGTTTGCCGTTATGGTATGGTAACGTTCGAGCAAATGAAGTCCGTCAGCGGCGTCAGCCCAAGCGGCAAACGAGATTGGACGCGCTCCGGCTACATATTCCGTCAGCAGCCAATAGCATCCGCCGGCTTCAACCACTCCTCCGCGCCCGATCGGCATAGGGGCCGGCGCGGCGGAAAAACCGGTCTTCCTTAATGCGGCAAGAAGCCAGGCGTGCCGCGCGGCCGCAACAGGAAAGCGATACGCTTTGGCGACAAACATTCCTTGCCGGGCGGCAATGGCTAAGACATGCGGTTTCAATGCCACAACTTGTTGAATAACAAGCCGATATTGGCGGTCAAGAAGAAAAAAGAGACGGCCGGCGGCGTCTCTTTTCACTTGGTTATTGTTCCTCGCCATGCCCGCTCTCCTCATCCGGCGGTTCGCTAAACAAACGGGGGCCGGCGACCGGCGGGGCGGATGATGGCGGGTAGGATGGCGGCGAGTATCCCGCTGGACTTGTCGGATAAACGACGCCTGGCCACGGAAGCGGCGGCGCTGACTGCGGCGCATATCCGTATGGAGCCGGCAGGGCGTACCCTCCATAATAGTACGGGGGCGGCGCATAGGCCGGTGCATACCCAAAAGGCGGATAGCCGACAGGCGAGGGGTGCGCCGCAGGCGGCGCATAAACTGGCGTTGCAGCGCCGGGCGGCGGGAGAACGCCCCCTGCGGACGGGACAAACGGGGCGGCAACCCCAGGCCCAGAAAACGGCGGCTCTAATGATTCACTGCTGCTTTCGTGAATGCCGGGAAACGGCGCCGAACCGTTTTCCGGACTTTCACCGCTTTTCCCAACGGCCGACGGCGCAGACGATGGCGGATAGGACGTCGGCATGATCGGCAGCGGCGGCGCGTAAAAACCGCTCCCCGGCCAAACTGGCGGCACTGGCGTACATCCTTGGTCAGTGCCAAATATTGGGATCGTCGGCGGGGCGACAGGAACGTATGGAATGTTCGGCAGCGGCGGCGCGTCTTCGCTCTCAGCCGCCGGTTCCCCTTTCCATTCAGCTGGGCTTTCATTGTCCTCCTCTTTCATCATGTTGGGCAAAATATTGCTCGGCTTCGGCGGAATCGGCGGCACGTTGGCCAGCGATTGAGCGAACGAAAGTTGAGGAGGCGGGGCCACCGGCGGAATCGTATGCACAAGCGGCGGCACAGAGGCGCCTTTCGCTTTTGCCCCTTCTTTTGCCTCCGCTTTCGGCGTTTTTGGTGCTTCTTGTGCCGTTGCTTTTGGCGCTTTTTTCTCGACAGCCTTTGGCGTTTCGTTCATCGCCGCTTTCGGCGCCTCACCCGCCGGTGCCTTTGGCGCTTCATTGATGGGCGCATTCGGCGTTTCGTTCACCGGTACGTTCGGCGCTTCATTCACCACTGCTTTTGGTGCCGCTTTTGGCGCTTCCTTCTCGACGGCCTTTGGCGCTTCATTGATGGGCACATTTGGCGTTTCATTCACTGATACATTTGGCATTTCGTTCACCGGCACGTTTGGCGTTTCATTCACTGATACATTTGGCATTTCGTTCACCGGCACGTTTGGCGCTTCATTCACTGGCACATTCTCCGCCTTCTTCTCCGGCGCTTTCGGTGTTTCCTTTACGACTGCTTTGGGCGTTTTCTTTACCACTGCTTTCGGCGCCTCACCCGCCGGTTCGTTTACCGCTGCCTCGCCTTCCGGAGCAGGGGCGACAGCAGTGTCAAGCTCGGTATCAATGTGGAATGAGACGAACGGTTTCGCCTCCGCGTACGGGTGCTCTTTTACGTGCATTTTTTTGGGTGACACAGGCGCCTTCGTCTCTTTTTTGACCGGCACCCCTGCTGTCGGCACTTTGATTTTCATTCCAGGCATAATCATATTCGGGTCGCTCAAATGCCCATTTATTTTTTTCAATTGTTCAAAATCCACTCCATATTTTTGGGCGATTTTCCAAAGGGTGTCGCCCTTTTGGACAATATGGATTTTCACTCCATTCCCCTCCTAAACCGAGACTGTTTACGCTCGATCGAACCGATGCTTGTTTCCCGTTATCGTCTTTCAACACAATGTATGACGATGATCGTTGATTTATGATAAAAAAATCCCTGACCGAACGAGGATCCCTCCTCGTCAAGCCAGGGAAAAAGCTAGGCAAGCGAAAGCATGCGGTCGAGCGCCTCTTTTGCCTCTGCGGCGATGTCTTTCGGAACGGTGATGCGATTGACGATCGCTCCTTGCTCAAGCGATTCGAGCGCCCAGACGAAATGCGGCAAATCAATTCGATTCATCGTTAAACACGGGCACATATATGGATTGAGAGAAACGATTTCTTTGTCTGGATGTTCATGCTTCAGCCGGTTCACCAAATTCATTTCCGTTCCAATCGCCCACTGGGTGCCGGGTGGAGCATTGCGGATCGTTTCAATAATGTATTTTGTCGAACCGGCGTAGTCTGCTTGCTGGACGACCTCCCAGCTGCATTCCGGATGGACGATGACATGGATTCCCGGCTTCATCCGTCGAATATGCTCGATTTGTCGCACGGTGAAGTTTTCATGCACGGAGCAATGTCCTTTCCAAAGAATGACTTTCACCTTGTCAAGATCGTCCGCCCCTTGGAGCGTCTCCTCATGCGGATCCCACACCGCCATCTCGTCAAGACGGATGCCGAGCGCATAGGCCGTATTTCTCCCTAAATGCTGATCCGGCAAAAAGAAAATCCGTTCATTCCGTGAAAACGCCCAAGCCATCATCTTTTTCGCGTTCGACGAGGTGACGGTCGCTCCGCCATGGCGGCCGACAAACGCTTTAATCGCCGCGGTCGAATTGACGTACACAAGCGGTACGATCGTCTCGCCAAACCGCTCAGTAAGCGCCCCCCATGCCCGCTCGACTTGAAAAATATCGGCCATATCGGCCATTGAACAGCCGGCGCGCAAATCCGGCAAAATGACCGTTTGGCTGTCGCTCGTTAAAATATCGGCGGTTTCTGCCATAAAATGGACGCCGCAAAACACAATATATTCCGCCTCGCTGTTTTTTGCCGCGAGTTGGGCAAGCTGAAGCGAATCGCCAGTCGCGTCGGCGAACTGAATGACTTCATCCTTTTGATAGTGATGGCCCGGGATGAAAAGACGCCGTCCGAACCGTTCTTTCACCGCGCGGGCGCGTGCTTCGAGCTCGCTTCGTTCCATCGTTTTATACCGTTTGGGCATCTCATCCAGCCGTTTCAACTGTTCAAGGACGTTCACGGTTCTCCCCTCCATTATCGCAAATTGAAACTCATATCGAGCGCCGGGGCGGAATGGGTTAAACATCCGAGCGAAATGTAGTCGACTCCGGTCGCGCCGTACGCCGCCACATTCGCGAGCGTAATTCCTCCCGATGCTTCCGTGATGATCGGCTTCGGCACAAGCCGGACGAACGCCCGCACTTCATCCGGCGTCCGGTTGTCAAACATAATGACGTCCGCCCCGGCTTCGACCGCCTCGAGCACTTCGTCTTCCGTTTCCGTCTCTACTTCGATTTTCACCATATGCCCAAGCCGCTCCCGCACCATTTTGACAGCGCGGGCAATCGATCCACAAAAGGCGATATGATTATCTTTAATCATAACGCCGTCGTACAGGCCGAAGCGGTGGTTGTAGCCGCCGCCGCATGTGACGGCATATTTTTCAAGCATGCGCAGCCCCGGCGTCGTTTTCCTTGTGTCACAAATGCGCGTGTGGCTTTGGCCAATCAAGTCAACGGCCTGCCGCGTCACGGTGGCAATGCCGCTTAACCGCTGCAGCAAGTTTAGAATGACGCGCTCGCCGGACAACAGCGGCCCGACCGGCCCGGACACGGCGGCGATCGTTTCACCCGCTTGGACCCGTTCGCCGTCCTGTTTCATGATGGTTACTTCGACGCGTGGATCCAGCAACTGATAGCCCGCCGCAATAATGCCGACGCCGGCCACCACCCCGTCCGCTTTGGCCATAAACATGCCTGATGCCCGTTCATGAGCCGGAAAAATCATCTCGCTCGTCACATCGCCATCGCCAATATCTTCAAGAAAAAACTGTCGCAGCAGTTGTTCGAGCTTCAACCGGTTCATCTTTCATCCCTCCGTTTTCTTTGCCGCTTTACCGCCTAGCCCCAAGGCGGGCCCACTCTTCTTTCGTTCGCACAAGGCGCCGTCCCCGCCACTCCGGGCGTTCACGCGGAAAATCGCTCCGGTAATGACCGCCGCGGCTTTCCGTGCGCCCAAGCGCTGATGAGGCGACAAGCCAGCCCACTAGCAGCATATATCCTGTTTCAATCTCCTCTGCTGACAATCGTTCAAGGTCGCCATCCAGCCAATCCGGCAATGAAAACTGTTCCAACCAGTCGACCGCTTTGCGAAGCCGATCGCCGTCACGGACGATGCCGACAAACGTTGACAGCTGTTCGCGAATCAACGCCCGCCCGGGCAGCCGCGGCGCAAACGAACGGCGCGGATGTGACGGGGCCGCCTGCCGCATCGTTTTCGGCCACGCGGCACGGCGGCGGATGGCGCAGGCTGCCCGGGATCCAAAGACGATCGCTTCAAGCAGCGAGTTGCTCGCAAGACGATTGGCACCGTGCACACCGGTGCACGCCGCTTCCCCGACGGCGTACAAGCCCGGCAACGTCGTCTGCCCCCACTCGTTGACAACAATGCCGCCCATTAAAAAATGGGCGCCCGGCGCAACCGGAAGGCGGCCGGCTTCAAGGTCGACGCCATAGTCCTCACATAGCGCGGCGATCGTCGGAAAGCGGCGGCGGAAGTGAGACACGCAGGAAATATTCAAATAGACGCGGCCGCCTCGGTCTTGCTCCGCTGCAATCGCCCGGGCGACCACATCGCGCGGCGCAAGATCGCCAAGCGGATGGATGCCGTCCATCAACGGCCGTCCGTCTTCCGTTTCAAGCACCGCCCCTTCGCCGCGCACCGCTTCCGAGACGAGCCCGACCGCTTTTCCGCCGGCAACGAGCATCGTCGGGTGAAATTGGATAAACTCCATATCCGCGACCGCCGCGCCGGCGCGGTACGCCATGGCAATGCCGTCGCCGGTCGCCGTCGGCGCGTTGGACGTCACCGTGTACAATCCCGCGCATCCCCCGGTCGCCAACACGACGGCCGACGCCGGCCAAATGGAGACCGAACCGTCTTCCCGCTTCGTTTTCACCCCGACGCAACGCCCTTCTTCCACAAGCAAATCGATCACCTGCTCGCCTTCTTCCATCCATACGCGTCCCTCGAGCCGCTCAAGCAAAAACGAAACGAGCGCCTTGCCCGTCTGATCGCCGCCGGCGTGCAAAATTCGGCGGCAGCTATGCCCGCCTTCAAGACCGAAACAAAGCCGGCCGCGTTCGTCCTGATCAAACGCCATGCCGGCGTTGATCCATTCTTGCAGCCGCCTCGGTCCTTCACGGACGAGCCGTTCGACCATTCGTTCATCATTATGAAAGCATCCGGCGGCCATCGTATCGCGGAAATGAGCGCGCCAATCGTCGCTCTCTGCCAGCGCCGCGGCCACCCCTCCTTGCGCCCGCCATGAATTGCTGTCGGTGCGGCGCTTTTTCGTGAAAATGATCACATGTTCATGTTGCGACAAATGATCGGCGACCGTTAAAGCAGCCAGCCCACTCCCAACAATAATGACGCCACCTTCCTTCACTCTCGGACGCCCCTTTCTTTTCACCTGTCTTGACATATATATTTACACATATTTAAACTAATGACAAGAGGTTTAGCGAAAAAAATGATGCAAAGGCGGGGAGAATATGATTTATTTGGATTACGCGGCAACAACGCCAATGTGCCAAGAGGCGATCGCCGCTTACGCTGAAGCGGCTTCCGTTTACTTTGGCAACGAAAGCAGCCTGCATGACATCGGAACGAAAGCGAAACAACTGCTTGCCTTATGCCGGCGCGAACTCGCCGCCATGATCAACGGAGAAGCGGAAGGAATCTATTTCACAAGCGGCGGAACGGAAGCGAATGTTCTTGCGGTCCGTTCGCTGGCCGCCGCCTACCGGCATAAGGGAAACCACCTGATCACGACTGAAATCGAGCATGCCTCGCTCCATCATCTGTTCAAACAGTTGGAAACAGAAGGATATACGGTCACGTATTTGCCCGTTGACCGATTCGGGCGCATTCGGCTGGCCGATTTGGAACGCGCCATCACGCCGCAGACCGTTCTCGTTTCCATTCAGCATGCCAACTCAGAGATCGGCACGATTCAGCCGCTCACCGACATTGGACGCCTCCTGCGGGCGCACGGCATCCTTTTTCATAGCGACTGCGTGCAAACTTTTGCTAAAATACAGCTAGATGTTCAAGCGATCGGGTTGGACAGCCTATCGGTTTCCGCCCATAAAGTGTACGGCCCCAAAGGAGTCGGCGCTGTGTACATCAACCCGCGCCGGCATTGGAAGCCGGTATTCCCGGGAGCGACGCACGAATCAGGCTTTCGGCCGGGAACGGTCAACGTACCGGGTATTGCCGCCTTCATTACGGCCGCGCAGCAGCTCCATCGACGAATGGCGGACGAACAGTCGCGTTTGGAACGACTGCGGAATCGGTTGCTTCACGCCATCGCCGCCAAACAGCTGCCCGTGGCGGTGGAAGGCCATCCCGATTTCCGTCTTGCCCATATTATCGGTTTGTCCGTCGCTGGGTACGAAGGGCAGCTTGTGATGCTTGAATGCAACCGCGCCGGCATCGCCATTTCCACCGGCAGCGCCTGCCAAGTCGGGCTGCAAGCGCCGTCGCGGACGATGCTCGCCGTCGGGAAAACGCCTGAAGAAGCGAAGCAATTCATCCGCGTCTCATTGGGCGCGGCCACGACCGAAGCGGAGATCGACCAGTTCGTTTCCACATTGGAGCGACTTACATCGGCATGAAAGGAGGAATGGCAGGTGAAAGAGGAAAAGAAAATTTTAGGGGAAAGGCGGCGCCAGCTCATTTTGCAATGGTTGAAAGAAAGCGAAGCGCCGCTCACGGGGGCTGAGCTGGCAGCGAAAACGAACGTCAGCCGCCAAGTGATCGTCCAAGACATTTCACTGTTAAAGGCGCGCAACGAACCAATCATCGCCACAAGCCAAGGCTATTTGTATTTAAAGCCGGCTGAACCGGCCAAAACGTACACGAGGACGGTCGCCTGCTTCCATACGCCAGAACAGACGAAAGAAGAGTTGTATTTGCTCGTGGATTGCGGCGTGACAGTCAAGGACGTCAAAATCGAGCATCCGGTTTACGGCGATTTAACCGCTTCGATCATGGTGAGCAACCGCCTAGAAGTCGACCAATTCATCGCCAAAATCGAGGCGACAAAATCGTCGTATTTGTTGCAGCTGACGGACGGAACCCATTTGCATACGCTGGAAGCCGATTCACCAGTGAAGCTTGACGCCGCCTGCCGCGCCTTGAAACAAGCCGGCTTTCTCATCGAAGCGTAAACTGGACCTGGCCGAACATCGGTTCATTCCCTGCGGAATACTGCGCGGCGGGCCGTCTAAAAAGGAACAGGCGGACGGCAGCAGACCGCCCGCGTGTTTTTGTCTGTATCAAGCAAAATAATATGGATAGCTGCCCAACAGCTGCACTGTGCAGCCGAGCGCCTCAATTTCCGCGATCGCCCCCGGGATGAGGACGTCATCCATCGGCGCGTCGATGTCAATAATAAAGAAATAATTTCCAAGGCCCGTTTTCGCTGGGCGCGATTCGATTTTCGTCAAGTTGAGCCGCCGCCAGGCAAACGCTGATAACACTTGATGGAGTGCGCCCGGACGGTCTTGCGGCAGCATGACGACCACGGTCGTCTTGTCGCCAGCATAAAGAGGCGAAGCAGGCGAAAGCGGCTCTTTGCGCCGGCTGACGACAATAAAGCGCGTATGGTTGTAATCGTAATCGTGGACGTTTTCCTGCACGATCACTAGCCCGTATTTTTCCGCCGCCAGCCGGTTGGCGATCGCCGCCGCCGGCAAGTGCGGATGCTCGCTCACAAATTTCGCGGCGGCGCTCGTTGACGTCATCGGCACTTGCTTCGCCCCTTTCAGCACCGTATGCAAAAACTTCCGGCATTGGGCAATGGCGTGCGAGTGGGAATACACTTCTTTCACTTCGCGCCAATGAGGGGTGAAATATGGGTGCACCATCAAATGTTGCTCGATCGGCACAACGATTTCGCCGATGATCGGCAACGGCTGTTCGTGAATTAAATAGTCGAGTGTCAAATTGACCGATCCTTCCAAGGCGTTCTCGAGCGGCACCACGGCCGCTTCAATCTCTCCGGCCGCCGCGGCGTCAATGCAATCGGGAATCGTGTCATACGGCTCCCGCGGCTGCGACGGAAAAAGAAGAGCAGCCGCCGCTTCGGTGAACGTCGCCTTCGGTCCTAAATAACCGATTTTCATCTCGTTTGCCTCTCCCTTGCTTTAATACACTCCCGAACCGACAATTTCCACTTTTTCGACAAATTCGAGCTGTTTGAGCTTAGCGAGGAGCTCATCAATCTCCTCGTTCATATCGTTTGTGCTGACCGACAGCGTCACGTTCGCCCTCCCTTGAAGCGGAATCGTTTGATGGATGGTCAGCACGTTGCAGCCGGCCGCCGCCACAACGCCAAGCAGCTGTGACAACGTTCCGGAGCGGTCTTCTAAATGGAAAAAGAGCGTGACGATGTTTTCTTTCGTCACCGCTTGGAACGGAAAAATGGCATCGCGGTATTTGTAAAACACACCGCGGCTGATGTTGGCGAGCTGCGCCGCCTCGGCGACCGAGGCGGCTTTTTTCCGCTCAAGCAGCTGTTTAGCGAGCACGACTTTCTTCATCGCTTCCGGCAGGACGTCTTCGCGCACCAAATAAAATTTTTTCTCCACCGCACCTTCCCCCGCTCTATTCATCCCAGTCGTCGACAAACTCGAACTCGTAATCAAGCAACCGGATCGTGTCTCCGTCTTTCGCGCCGCGCTCGCGCAGCGCATCATCCACCCCCATCGCCTTAAGCTGGCGGGCGAAGCGGCGCACCGATTCTTCGCGCGAGAAATCCGTCATCTTAAACAACTTTTCAATTTTGTCGCCCGCCAAAATGAATGCTCCGTCGCTGGCGCGGGTGATCGTAAACGGCGGCTCCTCTTTTTCATATTTGTACACGACGCGCTGCACGGCCGGATCTTCCCGTTCATGAAGCGGGAATTCCGGCGTCGTTTCCAACAGGTCGGCGATGGCAAACAACAGCTCGCGCACTCCTTGTCTTGTCGCTGCAGAAATCGGAAAGACCGGCACCGCATCGCCGACTTTCTCTTTGAAGCGGCGCAAATTTTCTTCGGCGTTCGGCATATCCATTTTATTGGCGGCAACAATTTGCGGCCGCTCGGTCAAGCGCAAATTGTACTGTTTCAGCTCTTCGTTGATGACGAGATAATCGTTGTACGGATCGCGCCCTTCGACCGCCGCCATGTCGATGACATGGACGATGACACGCGTCCGTTCAATATGGCGCAAAAACTGATGCCCGAGCCCGACCCCTTGATGGGCCCCTTCAATCAATCCCGGCAAGTCGGCCATCACAAAACTGCGCCCGTCTTCCGTTTCGACAACGCCCAAGTTCGGAACGAGCGTCGTAAAATGGTACTCGGCGATTTTCGGACGGGCTGCGGAGACAACCGACAGCAGCGTCGATTTGCCGACGCTTGGAAACCCGACCAGCCCGACGTCAGCGAGAAGCTTCAGCTCTAAAATGATGTTGCGCTCTTCGCCCGGTTCGCCGTTTTCCGCAATTTCCGGCGCTGGGTTGGACGCCGTCGCAAATCGGGTGTTGCCGCGCCCGCCGCGCCCGCCTTTGGCGACGACAAACCGCTGCCCCGCCTCGGTCAAATCGGCGAGCACTTCGTTCGTATCCGCATCGATGACAACGGTGCCTGGCGGCACTTTGACAATCAAGTCTTCCGCATTTTTGCCATGCTGGTTTTTCGACATGCCGTTTTCGCCGCGCGGCGCTTTAAAATGGCGCTGGTAGCGGAAATCCATCAACGTCCGCAGCCCTTCATCAACGACAAAGACGACATCGCCGCCTTTGCCGCCGTCTCCGCCGGCCGGCCCGCCTTTTGGGACGTATTTTTCCCGGCGGAACGCGACCATGCCGTTTCCGCCGTCCCCGCCTTTCACATAAATTTTCACCTGATCAACAAACATGGCTGTTCCTCCGATTCGCTTCCATCATGGTATCATGGCGAAATGAGTATGACTAATACTTATTATTGTATACAGAGTCGATTCCATGATGTCAATATGTACGCAAGCACCGGCCGTCTGCGGGCTGGCGGGCGGTTCAAGCCCATCCGCCGCTTTCCGGTCCGATTGGATCGATCCGTCCGCACTCCATGAACTCTTCCGTGCTCCTTCATCCAATCAACGATCAAGATTCCGCCGACAAAAGCTCAAGCTCCACCGTCAATTCGCCCTCGCCAACGGCAAACGACGCGAGCCGAAGCGGCGGTGATGGTTCGCAGCGCTCAAGCCAAGCGCGAATGGTTTCGCCGTCCCTAAACGTGCCGCGGTAATCCAAAAACAGCGCCGCCCGTCGGTCGGACAGCTCAATGGACAAACATAAATGGTTTTCTGTCCGCTCATCGGATTGCGCTTCGAGCAGGCGAAAAAATTTGCGGCACCATTCAGCCAGCTGTTCATCGTACTGCGACCAATCCGCTTTGCCGTCCATGATTTCATACTCAAGAACGAGCGGGCGCGGCTCCCAGTTATAGGTCATGATAAGCTCGGCGAACCGCTCGGCCTTCAAATTCGTCAACCGTGTTTCCTGATGCATCTCGCCGATCATGTCTTCAATGATTTCCTGCACCCGTTCGATTTTATTAAGCGCCAAATGCCCTTTGATGAGCTGAATTTTGTTCAGCCAGTCATGGCGGGCATGGCGCATCACCTCAACGACAGTCCATCGCTTCTCCATCCGACGCTCCCCTATCCACTAAGCGTAGGCTCCCTGCCTCGCTTGGACTTCCGCCTCCATGGGGGAGGCATGTACTTTTACTATAACATTTTTTGACATTGAACAGGAACGATTTTTCTACGCCAAAAAGAAAAAACTCTAACCGAACGGTTAGAGTTTTTTCCACATCGATTACGCTTCTTGGCTGACCGGGTAGACGCTGACGCGTTTGCGGTCGCGGCCGAGCCGCTCGAAGCGTACGATGCCGTCGATTTTCGCATACAGCGTATCGTCGCCGCCGCGGCCGACGTTCAAGCCCGGATGGACTTTCGTTCCGCGTTGACGGTACAAAATCGAACCGCTGGTGACGAATTGACCGTCAGCCCGTTTTGCGCCAAGACGTTTCGCGATCGAGTCGCGGCCGTTTTTCGTCGAACCGACCCCTTTTTTCGAAGCAAAAAATTGCAGGTCAAGTCTCAGCATGGCAGTCACCTCCCGCTAGATGGATGTCACGCGGATAAATGTTCCGTAATCGCGTTCGATCGTCTTTAGCGAAACGACCATCGCTTCCAACAACAACTGTACTTTCTCTGCCGCCGCTTCTTCCAGCTCCGGAAGCTCGCAGCGGAGGTAGCCGCCGTCTTTGCCGAGCGAAACATGCGGGCTTACGCCAATAAGTGTCTCGATGGCGTTGATCGTGCCGAACGAGACCGCCGAAGCGCCGGCGCATACAATGTCTTGCCCGCGTTTCGCAAAATGGGCGTGCCCTTCCATCGTAAACGCGCGGATGCGGCCGTCCGCTTCCCGTTCAATCGTGACGCGGATCATCTTTACGCGTTGATTTTTTCGATGACGACTTTCGTGTACGGCTGACGGTGGCCTTGTTTGCGGCGATAGTTCTTTTTCGCTTTATATTTGAAGACGATGATTTTCTTTTGTCGGCCGTGTTTTTGCACTCTCGCCGTCACGGTTGCGCCTTCGACTGTCGGGTTGCCGATTTTCACCGTTTCCCCGCCGACGAACAGCACTTTGTCAAACGTGACCGTATCGCCTTCATTCGCATCCAATTTTTCGATGTAAATTTCTTGGCCTTCTTCGACTTTCAATTGTTTGCCGCCAGTTTCGATAATTGCGTACATGCATCGCACCTCCTTCATGGACTCAGACTCGCCAGCGCCAAGGCGGCCCAAGACGGAGCGCTTCATCGCCCGCGCTGAGCGGTTGTAGTGCGGGTGCGTCTTTTTGCGACAGCCGCCCTCTTTTGCCCTTGTTGGCAGGACAAAAAGTCTACAACGTCATCTATCGTAACATAGAAACGGCCGGCCGTCAACCGTCATCTTCGTCCCCCGGCGGGCGATGATGAAACGGTGCAAACGACTATATAGAGAGGCCATTTGAAGCTTTGCCATTTGCAACTTTACCGAGTATTTGATCGACTGTTGATCGACCGAACAACGCCGCTTTCAGACCCATGTATGAGTCTGTGAAGCGAGCGGCTGTTCGGCCTCCCGTCACGCCAAGGTGTGACGAGGGCAAGCCTGTGGCTTGCCTTCGTCAGTCGAAAAATAGATAAGCGACTTTTCCATCAAGGATATGTGAAACTTTTATATATAGCCACGATCAATAGATGAGAGCGCCAAGCGGCGCATCGGCTTGTTTTTCGGCAAAAAACGCATGCAGCAGCTCGTTTTCATCGAGCGTCGCCCGTTCGCGCCCGTCGCGAACGACGATGATCGCATGCTTTTGTCCGCGGTAAAATCGCTGCAGCACGGCCGAGATGCGTTCGTCCGCCGGCGCCGTAATCGTCCGCAGCTTTGTATAGCCGCCTTTGTTTCCATAATACCGCTCAAGCAAAAAGCGCATGACGACATACGGATGCTGCTTTTGCTCCTGCCAAAGAGCATGCGCCAAAAAGGCGGCGATCGCCCATAAATCAAGCTGGCGCGGCGCCAACACAAACAAAAGAACAACGCCGACAGCAAGCACGGCGGCCGATATGGCGACCGTGTTTCGATGCGCTTCGCTGAACGGGCGGCGGTAGGACAGCAGCAAAAACAATAACTTGCCTCCATCCAGCGGCCAGATCGGCAGCAAGTTCAAAGCGAAAATGGCCGCATTGTAGCGAAAAAAGAGCTCCCAGCTCCCGCCATCCATCATGCCGGCCTTCCACAAAAAAAACGCCGCCGCTACGAGCCACAGATGCTGGGCCGGCCCGGCGAGCGTCACGATCCACTCCTCGCGGAACGGCCGGTTGCCGTGCTCTTCGACTTCCGCCACTCCGCCGAACGGCAGCAGCAAAATCCGCTTCACCCGCCAAGAGAAAAACGCGGCTGCCGCCGCATGGCCAAGCTCATGAACGAGGACGATGAAAAACAACAGGCAAAGCTGCTTGAAATGGGCGGTAAGCACCGCGATGCCGCCGATCAACCATAACAGCGGGTGGACGTGCAGCTTCCCGAGCAGCGCCATATACTTATTCAAAGGAAATCACCTGAATCGGATCGATAAATTCATCTCCTTGTTTAATCGCAAAATAAAACAGCCCTTTCTGTTTATTTGCCTCGCTCGCCCCGGCCGTGCCAACTTCCTGCCCCATTTCTACAAAATCATACAATTTCACCGAAATGGCCCCCAAACGTCCATACCACGTCTCCGTGCCGTCCGCATGTTGGATGATGACCGTTTTGCCGAGACGGTCTTTCGTACCGGCAAAGGTGACAATCCCTTCTTTCATCGCTTCCACTTTGGCTCCATTCTCGGTTTCGATCGTCACACCCTCCCCGTTTTTTTCAAAACTTTCGAGAATCCGTCCAGAAGCCGGCACTGCATAGGATGAAGCCGTTTTCACCTTTTCTTCCTTTTTCGGGGCAAAAAAAGCGAGCGGCTCACCGAACGTTTTTTCATACCAGGCTGAGACGGCCGCAAACTGAAACTCGGTTTCCATCGTCCGGGCAATAAACTGCCGCGCCGGCTCGAGGGAAGCGGACGGATGCCGGAACAAAATGGCCGTCACTAGCACGAGACAGGCAGCGATGAGTGTTTTGAATAAAAACCATTCTTTGCGGAACAACGGATGGGGAGCGGATTCAAACGAATAGCGGTCATACGTGACGACCGGCAGCCCGTACCGCTCCTCATCAGCGGCGCTCCATCTAGATTCTTTTGGATCCTGCCCCTTATATTGACGTTCCCTTCTTCGTTTTTCAATGCGTTTTTTCATCTCACGGACGCGTCGATCCATACGTCCCCCCTCCACCTTTCCAACAACGTTTGTACTAATTTATGAGACAACCTCATGGAATATGAACGAGCGTTTTTCGCCGCGCCTCGCCGAACACGTCCGCGAACAAATCCCTCAAACGGTTTCACACCAACGTTTCGGCTGAGCGCCGCAACCGATCGATACCATCTGCTTCCGTTGTTACAGATCAGGAATTCCAAACAGCACAACAATTATGAATAAAAAAAGAAGGCCCATTCAACGGCCTTCTTGCGCCAACTCCATTATTTCAAACTAAATATTTTCCGAATCTTTGAAAACAGCCCCTTCTCCTCTTCCTCAAGCGGCGGCAGCGGCACCGACTCGCCGAGGATGCGGCGGGCAATGTTGCGGAAGGCGATCGACGCTTTGCTGTTTGGGTCCAGCACAATCGGCTCGCCGCGGTTCGACGCTTTGATCACGTTTTCATCGTCGGCGATAATGCCGAGCAACTCGATCGATAAATGCGAGATGATTTCGTCGACATCCAACATATCGCCGTTTTTCACCATATGGCTGCGAATGCGGTTGATGATGAGGCGCGGCGGTTTGACGTGCTCCTCCGCTTCAAGCAAGCCGATGATGCGGTCGGCGTCGCGGACCGCCGACACTTCCGGCGTCGTGACGACGATCGCTTCGTCCGCGCCGGCGACAGCGTTGCGATAGCCTTGTTCGATTCCAGCCGGACAGTCGATGAGCACATAATCGTATTCCTGTTTCAGCTCCTCAATGAGCTGTTTCATTTGCGCGGGGTTGACCGCCGACTTATCGCTCGTTTGCGCGGCCGGCAACAAATACAAATGGTTATCGAACCGCTTGTCTTTCACAAGCGCCTTCTGCACCGTGCAACGCCCCTCCACGACATCAACCAAATCATAAATAATTCGGTTCTCAAGCCCAAGCACGACATCGAGGTTGCGCAGCCCGATGTCGGTGTCGACAAGGCACACCCGCTTCCCTAGAATGGCGAGGGCCGTCCCAAGGTTCGCGGTCGTCGTCGTTTTGCCGACGCCGCCTTTTCCGGAAGTGATGACGATCGCTTCTCCCACGGTCACATTCTCCTTTCTAAGCGCGTCAAATTCGGCCGCAAATGCATAAGCAGCTGAAGGCGGTCGACAACAATTTGGTTATGCTCATCAATATAGGCGCATTCCATTTCATTTCCTTCATCCGTTTTCGAATCGGGCGCTCGGCTCATGATGTCGCCGATGCGCAGCTGCATCGGTTTCATGACCGATGCAGCGATGATCGCCTGTTTATTGCCGGCATACCCGGCATGGGCGATGCCGCGCAAGGCGCCGAGAATGAAAATGTTGCCTCCGGCAATGACCGTTCCGCCAGGGTTCACGTCGCCGATCAGCAGCAAATCCCCTTCGACATGAAGCACTTGTCCCGAACGGACAATGCGCGAAACGGGCACAATTTCCGTTTTTCTCATCCATTCTATCGCTTCTGCTTTCGACATGACATTGCTTTCGATCGAATCGACGACCAAATTTTTTGAACGGCGGATGAGCGCACGCACCTCTTCCTCTTGGGCAGGCGTCAAATAGCGGTTCCCAATTTTCAGATGAACAGAGACAAGGGGGCTGTCTGGCGCGACGCCAGCTTGTTTGACAAGCCGCTCCTCGATTTCTTTCAATAAATCGTCATACGAGCAGCGGTCATCGAGATGCAGCGTCAGCCCATCTTTCGTCCCTTTAATCGTCACGTACTGCTGCTTTTGTTTCGCCACAACGTTCACCCCAACGAATAATTCTACAAAACGGGCCGTTTTTCCTCTTTTATTCTTCCTGCTCAAACCGGCGAATTTTGGCCAATCGCCGTTCGAGCGGGTACGAAAAGACGAGCAAAAACGCGACGTTCAGAAGCAGCGTCGGCCATAGACGGCGGTCCCAAAAAACAGAAAACGACCAATCGGTCCGCCCGATCAACAGCTGGATGCCGTAGATATAACTGTCAAGCAGCACAATGGAAAGCAGCGACAAGAGCGATGCAACAAACCAGTTTTGGTGGAACCATTTCATCGCTTTGCCCGCCAAGTAGGCTATAAGCGTATAGGCAAACGCATAAACACCGAGCAGCTCTGTGTAGACGCAGTCATACAGGAACCCGAAGATGAACCCGTACCCCATCGCCCGCGTCCCGCCGAAATGCATCGCTGTGAACACGAGAAAAACAAGAAAAAACCGGGGAACAAAAAAATAGTGGACATACAAGTCGCCTTTTGGCCATACATCAACAAAAAGGCTCTCACTCACAAAACATAACACCGCAAGGAAAGGGAGACGCCACTTGTTCACTTTGCCTCCTCCTTTTCCTGCAGTGCTACATCGATGGTTCGTTTCACAATCATGACGTCGTCAATATCATACAAGTTGGCAAACGGCTTGACATAGACGACTTTCGTCAATCCGTATTGGTCCGGCTTGATCTCGGTCACCTCACCGATCGGCAGTCCTTTCGGAAACACGCCGCCAAGGCCGGAAGTCAACACTTTTTGCCTTTTTTCCACTTTGGCGTCAATCGGAATTTCTCCGAGCAGCAACTCGCGCCGCTTCTCATCGTAGCCTTCGATCAACCCAAACACGTTTTCCTTTCCTTGGATATAAGCGGAAATGCGGTTGTTTTGGTCAAGCGCGCTTAACAGCTGCACAGTGGACGTAAATTGGGAAGCGTGCTGCACCTTGCCGACAAGCCCCGCTGGGGTGATGACGGCCATATCTTTTTTCACGCCGTGTTGCTCGCCTTTGTTGATGATGATCGTTTCCCGCCAACGATCCGGGTTCCGCCCGATCACCGTCGCCTGAATCGAAACAAAATCACGCAAGCTCTCTTTTTTATCGAGCAACGCGCGCAGCCGTTCGTTTTCTTGCCGCAACGCCTCGACCTCGGTCTCAAGCGCCGCATATTCCTCAAGTCTTGCCTTCAGCAGTTCGTTTTCCTTATATGTACGGCGAAGATCGCTCACATTTTCAAAGAAGCCCGCGATCTCCTGGGCGGGCTTCCCAAACAGAAGCTGAACAAAACCAACCGTATCTTTTACAAACTGCTCCGGCCACGTCAATTCTTTGCGGCTGCGCAGGGAAAAGCCGATCAACATGACAAGGATGACGATGCTGACGAGCAAAAAAATGAGACGCTTATTCCCAAAAAGCTGTGGCATGCGTCACACCTTCTTACCGTCAGCGATGGTCTCTCGCCTTGTTTTTAAACAAGTCGATGTGGTCGAGCGCTTTCCCGGTGCCAATGGCCACGCAATCAAGCGGATTTTCCGCGACGATGACCGGCATGTCCGTCTCTTTGCTGATGACCTTGTCCAAGTTGCGCAACAAAGCGCCGCCGCCTGTCAGCACGATGCCGCGGTCCATAATGTCAGCCGCCAGCTCCGGCGGTGTTTTTTCGAGCGTGTTTTTCACCGACTCGACGATCGCATAGACCGTATCGTGCAGCGCCTCAGCCACTTCTTCGGCGCTGATTTCGATCGTTTTTGGCAGCCCAGTGAGCAAGTCGCGGCCGCGAATTTCCATGTTTCCGATTCCTTCCGGATTTCCGGCTGAGCCGATCTCGACTTTAATCGCCTCCGCCGTCCGTTCTCCGATCATCAAATTGTACGTTTTTCGGATGTATTGAATGATCGCCTCATCCATTTCATCGCCGGCGATGCGAATCGACTGGCTCGTCACGATGCCGCCGAGCGAAATCACAGCCACTTCAGTCGTACCGCCGCCGATGTCGACGACCATGCTCCCGGTCGGCTCCCACACCGGCAAATTGGCGCCGATCGCGGCCGCAAATGGTTCTTCAATCGTATAGGCATCGCGTGCTCCAGCCTGGCGAGTCGCATCGATGACCGCGCGCTCCTCCACGGCTGTGATGCCGTACGGCACGCATACCATCACATACGGCTTGCTGGCAAACAACCCTTTCGTTTTGACGGCCTTGCGAATGAAATATTTCATCATCGTCGCCGTCGTTTCATAATCGGCGATGACGCCGTCTTTCATCGGACGAAGCGCCACGATGTTGCCCGGCGTGCGCCCGATCATGTTTTTCGCTTCATTGCCGACAGCGACGATTTGCTTCGTGTCGCGCTGAATGGCGACAACCGACGGCTCGCGCAAAACGATCCCTTTTCCCTTCACATAAACGAGCGTATTCGCTGTTCCTAAATCAATCCCGAGATCTTTCGTCCCAATTCCAAACATATGATCGATCTTCCTTTCCGAAACGAAATGCATATGATTTTCTATTGACAACATGGATCGGATGTCAAGTCATTTATAAATTGTACAACACCGCCCGAACGGATTCGGAAAAACCCATAGTTGATATTATAACTGATTCGACAAAAAATGAGAACCGTCAGACATAGCCTTTTTCTTTCAAACTGATGAATTTTTGATCGCCGATGATGAGGTGATCCAAGAGCTCGATGCCGATGATGCGGCCGCATTCCGCGAGCCGTTTCGTCACATCGATGTCTTCGCGGCTTGGAGTCGGATCGCCAGAAGGGTGGTTATGCACACAAATGACTGAGGCGGCGGAACGTTTGATCGCCTCTTTAAACACTTCGCGCGGATGGACAATCGAGGCGTTTAAACTGCCGATGAACACCGTTTTGCGGTAGATGACTTGATTTTTCGTATTTAAATAAATGGCGACAAAATGTTCTTGCGATAAAAAGCGCATATCTTCCATGACGTATTTCGCTCCGTCTTCCGGGCAACGAATCACATAGCGGTCGGCGCAGCCGGACTGGTGGATGCGTCGGCCGAGCTCGAGCGCCGCCAAAATTTGCACGGCTTTCGTCGGCCCGATCCCTTTGATGTTCGTCATTTCTTCGACCGTTGCGTCTTTGAGCGACCTCAGCCCCTCAAAATGGCGAAGGAGACGCTGGGCGAGCTGCACGACCGACTCCTCCTTCGTGCCCGTGCGCAACAAAATGGCGATCAGTTCATGGTCGGATAAACTTTCTGGCCCTGATGACAGCAGCCGTTCACGCGGCCGGCTGTCTTTCGGAACATCGCGGATCATCCACGCCATCATACTCCCCCTTTTTTGTTTTGCTTCATCGAAAGATGGAGAGGCTTGAACCGCCCCTCGGTACGACAGCAGAATCCGTTTGCGGGGGCGTTCTTTTGCCAAAAAGGCGCCAGACGGCGGCCGCCTGTGCTTTCATCTATGCCGGCGGCCACCCGAGCCGGCGCAATTCCCTCACCGTCCGCGACAGCGGCAGGCCGACGACCGTCAAATAGTCGCCTTCGATCCGTTTGACAAACAGGGCGGCGCGGCCTTGGATGCCATACGCCCCCGCCTTGTCCATCGGCTCCCCGGTCGCAATATAGGCGGCAATTTCCTCGTCATCGAGCTCCCAAAACGTGACGGCTGTTTTTTCCGCAAACGATGTGATGACACCATGAGGGAGTGCGATGGCGACGCCGGTCCATACGTCATGCGTTCGCCCGGACAAGAGCCGCAACATGGCGAATGCTTCTTCTTCCGTGCGCGGCTTCCCTAACAAGCGGCCATCGCACACCACGATTGTATCAGCGCCAAGAACGTACGCATCAGGGACAGACGGCGCCACCGCCTCAACTTTCCGGCGGGCAAGCAGTTGGACAGCTTCATCAGGGGGCGTTCCGGGGGCGATCGTCTCATCGGCTTGACTTTCTTGAACGTCAAACGGCCAACCGGCCAGCTCGAGGATCTGCCTGCGGCGCGGGGAGCGGGAAGCAAGCACGAACCGTGGAGGCATCGTTCATTCTCCTTTCACTCGTTTCGGCTCGGAAGATTCATTTGTATCGTAGCAAATTTTGCGGTGAAAGGCAATTTTCTGTATAGATGCCATTTGAAGCATGAACATTTGCAGATTTTACTAGGCATTTGATCGACTGTCGGGCGACCGAACAACGCGGCTTTCAGACCCATGTATGGGTCTGTGAAGCGGGTGGTTGTTCGGTCTTCCAAGCCACAGGCTTGCCTTCGACAGTCGAAAAATGGACAAACGGCTTTTCCGTCAAGGATATGTGAAACGTTTTCGTTGCCATCTATATAAAGTTGAAATTTTGTTTTACATCCAGCCGATCACTCGCCACGTTATATCATAGTCGACTTGTATGGAGATAAATATAGAAACGAAAAATCGGAAATTCTTTATACATGCAATAGGCAAAAAAAAACGGGGCTTCTAGCTCCCTAGCGGCACCAATTCGATATAAACGGCGAGCGCCTCGAGCAGCTGTTGCTGGGCTTTGGCCAACAGCGCTTCATCCCGTTGCTCTTTGTATGCGGCAAGGGCGACATACGCCTGCTTCAGCGCTTCAACATACCGCCCGACTGTTTTGTCGCTTGAAGCGTTGCTTTTTTCTAACGCGTCATACGCCTTTTGGAGCGCCTGCCAGTCATCTTCTCCTGCTTTCCTGCCGCCAAGCAAAGCCGCGGAGACCGCTGCCATGTTTTCATACAAAACCTCCCCTTTTTGGATGGCCTCCGACCGGCGCGCCGCCGCTTCGGCGGCAAACGACAGCTCTTTGACATACGTGCTTGGCACCCTTTGGCGGTATTGGTCGTTGACCGTCCGCAACGTTTCCTTATCCGCGCCGACGGCGATATAGAGCGCTGCCGGTTTTTGCCCCGCGACGACGACCGGCACGCCTGCTGTTTTGATCGATTCGGACGCCTGCTTGGCCGCCGCCGCATTCGAATAGACGCCAGCTTGAATGACCGCAATGGAAAACGGCGCTCGTACGACGCTTTCTCTTCCTTCTTCGCCCGCCGCTGTTTCAGGCTTTGTCAATTCCGTCATCGCTTCAGATGCCGGCGACGAAGCCAATTTTTCCTTCGGAATGATGCGCAGCACCGTCATGCCAAACGCCATGCCGACCAACGCAGCGACCAACGCGGCGGCGAGCAGCGACTTGGCTTGAGCCGGCAGCCGCCATGTCCGACGTCTGGCGCTTTTCTTTTGTTGCATCGCCTCGGAAACGGAAATGACCCGTTCATCCGCCTCAAGGGCGGCCGCCTCTTCCCAACCCGTCGTTTCAACATCTTCTCGAACTTGCCCATCCTCCACAACCCACAGGCCTGTTGATGGCTTGCCTGCGGATGGCCCGCCTTCTTGAAACGCGCTCACTTGGCGGCTGTCATCCGCCTCGTTTTTGGCTCGCTGTCCTTTCCCTAGATGGCTGTCCACCGGATATCCACCCGACTCCTCGGACGGCCGTCCTTCCGACGAACGCTCCACGGTAAATGGGCGGGGCTTGCCGTTGATATTCACCATAATGCGCATGCGCTGCTTGTCCATTTGGCCACCGTCCTTCTTCATGCTTCGATTTCTTTCGCCTATCTTACCACAAACGGAAAAAAAAAGAACAAGACATTTGTCGTCTTGTCCCCGCTTCTGTTCTTCATTTTCCGACATCAACGGTTGCGAATCGCCTCGGTCCCCAGCGCTTCGACAGGAATCGGCTGCTCGCGCCCCTCATAGGTGCAAAGCTGCTTTGTCTCGCCTTTTAAGCAAACGGCATAATCGATCCCGCCGTCTTCCCGCTTCGTGGCAAGCACGTACGATGGATTCGTTTCCGGCGGCAATACATTTCCGGTAAACGGATCTTCGATTGGATCCAGCAAACCGTTGCCCACCAATTCTCCATACGACAATATGGCAGAAGAACGGGCTGGCAAAAATTCCACTTTCTCGGCGCCGACATACAGCCGCGCCGCTTCATATAGTCCATACGCATCGGAAACAAACGCCCGCTCGCGCGCCCGATCAATCACCGTCCACATGGCAAGACCGACGATCATCGCCACAATACCGATGATGACGAGCACAGCCAAAAGCTCAATGAGGGTCATCCCCCGCTTCATGCGAATGAGCATATCGGCCTTCCACCATCCCCGCTACCGTCCCGAAGGCGGCGCCACTTCCACGAGCGGATTGTCTTTGCCGCTTGGCGGAGGGACATCGCGGATGGGAATGAGCTGCTTCCATTTCTCAAGCTGCGGCGCGTAAAAGGCGCGGACATTGATGGAATAGGCGAGCGGTTGCACGTCGACAGCGGTGGACGTCAACTCCGACGGGCCGGTAAACGTCAATCCTTCCACCGCCAAAATGCGCTCAGAGTGCTCAAGCACCTCTAAAAACCGTTCAAGCTGATAATAGGAGGGAGATTCCACCGTCAATTGGGCGGTAATAGACTGGATGCCGCTTGGAGGAATCAACGCCTTGTCTCCGGACGCCTTGCTTTCCGCTCCATTCGCGTTCCCTTGCGAAGGAGATTCTCCGGTTCCTTGCCCTTCATCGAAGCTGACGCTCAATAACCGGCTGTCAGAAATATATTCCGCTTTTTGAAACGCCAGCAACAGTTGGTCGGCGAACGGGCGCACCGGCACTTTCCTCTGCAAAGCCGCCAGGCTCTCTGCCGTTTCTTCTCGATTCCCCGCCGCCTGCTTTTTCATTGCAGCCAACACGTTTTTCTCGCTTTGTACGACCGACTCGAGCCGATCCATTTGTTCGTAGCGCGGCATGAGCACAAAAACATAGAAAGCGGCAAACAAAAGAGCGGCAAGAAGAAACACCCCGGTAAACACGAGCGGCCATTTGCCAAAACGGCCCATCATTCGTTGTCCCCCTCTTTTCCTGTCGGCTGAAGTTCCAGCTCATATTGCGCGATATACCGCGGCACGATCGTTTCCCCCTCTGCCCCGCCGCTTTCGCCGCTGGCCGAGATGCCGGTCAATTTGACGGCTTTGACCAAATGAACTTCCTCAAGCCGATCTAAATAATAGGCCGCTTCTTCCGCCGCATCAAACTGCACTGTCATCGTCACCGTCTTTTGACCGGCATACGAAAAGTTCATGATAAAGCCGCGCTCCGGCAGTTGTTTGGCCAACGCACGCAACAGCGGCACCGTTTTGAGCGGATAACGGTTCGCCCATTCGACCGCTTTAGCAAGCTCTTGCTCAGCTTGCTGCTGCTCCGTCGTTTTTCCCTTCGCCTCCATCGCCGCCTGCTCGGCGCGCACTTGCCGAAGCTCCCCTTCAAGCGCCGCGAGCCGTTGATTCGCACGCTCCATCAGCCAGTAGCCTCCCCCAGCGCCAAGCAGCAGAAGCAAAACGGCGAAGGCCGCCAGCACGGCGCCCGCCGCACGGCGCGGCTCTTTGCGCGGCAGCAAGTTGATGTCAACGATCATGGTCAGCCATTCCTTCTTTCAACGCCAATCCCCAGGCGAGATGATAACGGTCCGGCAACGGATCAAGCGAGCGAGAAAGCCGCTCCGGCGGCACATCAAGCCGCTCTGACATAACAGCAAACACATCGTCAAGCCGCGGATGGTCGCCGGTGAGGAAGAGGCGCGTAATTTGCTGTTTTCCTTGCTGGATGGAAAACGAATAAAAGCTCATCATCCGCTCGATTTCTTTATACACGTCAATAAACGGGTCGACGATCGCCGCCGTCGGCTCCCCGGGCGCCTCAAGCGGCACATGGCGCATAAACTGCGGCAAATGGCGGTGGAAGACGCTCAAATTGACAGCCGATTCGTCAAACTGGACAAGCAAAATGTGGTCGTCCGCCGCGGCTTGTCCGGCAACAAAAAACGGGCGATAGGCGCAAAGCGGTGACACATCGGCCGCCACCGGGCGCAGGCCGGCGTCTTCCAAGAGCGCCGCATATTCGGCCACCGCCTCTTCCGGCGCGGCAAACAACAGCACGTTCAGCACCTCGCTTGTTCTCTCGGCCACGACGTAGTCAAACACCGGATCGGCGAACGGAAGCGGAATCGATTCACCAAGCTCCATAAACAAATAGCCGCGGATGTCCTCGTCCGACAAATGAGCGGGAAGCGGCAAATGGCGGATCATCACAAACGGATCGGGAACGACAAAGCGGACACGCCGCCCGTCAAGTTTCCATTCGTCAACACATTCGTCCAAAATCATCGCCAACGTTTCCCGATCGGCGATTTTTCCATCGCGAATGATGCCGGGCGGCAAGGCTCGCTCGCCCCATCGCCTCGCCTCGGGCGGCTGCCCCGGCTTTGCTTCCACATAGCGGAGGACATGATCTTTGATGATGATGTTCGCCTGTTTCGCCTTTCGCCGCCATAACGCCATCTTCATTCCGCTTCCTTTCTGCCGTCTTTACATCATGAGTGAAATATACGCGCGCACGATCGCTTCTCCGAAGAAAAACGCGGTCAACGCCCCGAGTGCGATCGCCGGCGCAAACGGCATCGGCTTGCCGCGCCGCACGCGGCCCAACGCCATGCCGACAAGCCCGATCACCGTTCCGTACAACGTCGCCAAGAAAAACGCGAGCAACACCATTTTCCAACCGAGCACAAACCCAAGCACGGCAAACAGCTTCACATCGCCGCCCCCCATCCCGCCTTTGGACAAAACGGCGATCAGCCATAAAAGCGAAAATCCGACCGCCGCCCCAAGGAGCATATCGGCCCACGGCAAAAACGGAATCACAAGCCGCTCAACCAAAAACAAACCGGCAAACACCAAAAGCACCCGGTCGGGGATGAGCATGTAGCGAAGATCGGAGACGACAATGATGGCAAACAAGCTGATCAACGTCCACGCCACAACGAGCCGCCCGCTCCAGCCGACCCACATCGGCGCGGCCGTAAACAAGGCAGCGGTGGCCAATTCCATCGCCGGGTAAAGGGGGGAGATGCGCCCCCCGCACCCTTTGCACCGCCCGCGCTGCACGACATAAGACACAACTGGGATCAACTCCCTCGCCGACAGCGTCCGCCCACACGCCGGGCAATGCGACCGCGGCCTGATGATCGACTCCCCGACGGGCACCCGCAGCCCGACGACGTTAAAGAACGAGGCGAGGAGGAGGGAGTAAAGAAAAATGAGAAAAAGTATCATTTGTACAACAAATTAACTCCTTATTCCAGGTCCACATCCTTACGAGTCAATTCATTTACATCTTTGGTGCCGTCAATGTAAACAAAACTTCCGTCACCATCCACGAGTTTTACTTTGTATAGAATACCCGTGACGTTGTTATTATTATCTGTTTCTTTTACAATGTCTACTTTGCTTTCATCTGCATCATACTTCGCTGTCGAATGCTTCCCTGGAGATTTCGGAATGTTTTCCAAATATCCACCATCATATAATTGTTTCAACGTGTAACTCGTTTTCGTGTTATTATCTGCCGCAATGGCTAGCCGCGCTGCGCTCGCAACCTGCTTCGCGTTGGCAATATGGGCGTCTTTTTTCGAGTTGTCCATAATAGCGCCGATGGCCGGAATGGCAATCGCCGCAACGATCCCCAAAATGACAATGACGGCGAGCAGTTCGATGAGCGTCAAGCCGCGCTCGTTTTTCAACACCCGTTTGAACATGGTTCACTCTCCCTTTCTTTCATTTTTAGCCTGTTTTCCCTATTATTCTACAACATAGGAAGAAAAATAGGAATATATTCTTATTTTATTGTTGAATATGGTTGAAAATATCATACATCGGCACGATGATCGAAGTGACGATCGTCCCGACGACGCCGGCGAGAAGCACGATCATAAGCGGCTCGATGAGCGATTTCAATCGGTCGGTGGCTGCATCGACTTCCGCTTCGTAAAAATCGGCGACTTTGCCGAGCATGGCGTCAAGCGCACCGGTCTGTTCACCGATCGTGATCATTTGCGCAACAAGCGGCGGAAACGCCCAATGGCGGCGGAGCGGCTCCGAGAGCGATTGCCCGCGCTCGAGGGAGGTTCGCGCTTCAGCCAGCACAGATGCGATCACTTCATTTTCCACGACGCGCCCGGCGATGGAAAGCGCCTCTAAAATCGGCACCGAGCTTGCAACAAGCGAGCTGAGCGTCCGCGTCAGGCGGGCAAGCGCCGCTTTTTGCACGAGCGTGCCGAACATCGGCATCCGCAGGGCGGCATAATCCAAATAGTACTTCGTTGTCTTTTGCCGCCGAAGGACCACAAACGATGCGTACACGCCGGCAAAAAGCAGGACGACGGCCCACCAATACCGCTGCATCACACCGCTTGCCTTGAGCACAAACTTCGTAATCGCTGGCAGCTCAGCATGAAACTCGGCAAACATCTCGACGAACGTTGGCACGACGGCAACGAGCAAAAAAATGACGACGGCCGTGGCGATGATGGCGACCGCCGCCGGATAAGCGAGCGCCGAGGCGATTTTTTGCCGCGTTCGATGCACCTTTTCAAAATGGTCGGCAAGCCGGTCGAGCGTTTCATCGAGCGTGCCGCTCGCTTCACCGGCGCGCACCATGTTGACAAACAGCGGCGGAAAGATGCGCGGATGATTCGCCGCTGCCGCTGAGAGCGGGTTCCCGCCGCGCAATGACTGTTCGATGTCAAGAAGCGTCTTAGCGAGCGGCTTGCTTTCCGTTTGCTCCGCCAAAATGCGGATCGAATCGACGATCGTCACTCCGGCGCGCACAAGCGTTGCGAACTGGCGCAAAAAGATGACAAAGTGCTGCAGTTTGACGGCGCGGCCAAACGAAATTTCTTTGTTCCATATGGACGGCGGCACTTCGGCAAGCGCCAGCGGGCGAATTCCTTTTTCCCGAAGCTTTGCCGCCGCCTCGCGCCGCGAAACGGCAGTGATCACCCCAGCTTTTTTCCGTCCGCTTCGGTCGCGCCCTTCGTACTTAAACTGTGCCATCCTGTTCACGCTCCCCCGCCAAATACGCCTCGGCCGCCAGCGGATCGATGCGCCCGGCGGCTGCAAGCTCCTTAACGCTCATTTCCATCGTCTGCATGCCGATGCTGCGGCTCGTTTGCATAATGTTGATGATTTGATGTTCTTTTTCGTTGCGGATTAAGTTGGCGACGGCCGCATTGTTCACTAAAATTTCCAGCGCTGCCGTCCGCCCGGTTTTGTGTCTGTTTGGAAACAAGCGCTGAGCGATGATGGCGACAAGCACGGAAGCGAGCTGCAGCCGGATTTGCGCCTGCTGGGCCGGCGGAAAGACGTCAATCATCCGCTCAATCGCCGCCGGCGCGCTCGCCGTATGAAGCGTGCCAAGCACTAAATGGCCCGTTTCCGCGGCGGTGATTGCCGTTTGGATTGTTTCCAAATCGCGCATTTCCCCGACTAAAATGACGTCTGGATCTTGACGAAGCGCAGCACGCAATCCGGCGGCAAAACTGCCAGTGTCGAATCCCACCTCGCGTTGGTCGATGATCGATTTCCCGTGTTTATGCAAATACTCGATTGGATCTTCCAGCGTGATGATATGTTTCGACATCGTTTTGTTCATATAGTCGATCATCGCCGCCAATGTCGTCGATTTGCCGCTGCCGGTCGGTCCGGTGACAAGCACGAGTCCGTGCGGCTTTTCGGCGATGCGCTTTAAAACATCCGGCAGGCCAAGTTCCTCCAGCGTCGGGATGCGCACCGGGATGAGGCGCACGGCGAGCGACACGCATGACCGCTGTTTAAACACGTTTAAGCGAAAGCGGGAAACGCCGGCAATGCCATACGAAAAATCAAGCTCTCCGGTTTCCTGAAACTGCTGCCAAAGCGGCGCCGGAATGACGGCTTTCGCCATTTGCTCTGTTTCCTCCGGGTGCAGGCGCTCATGGCCGTAAGCTCTCAACTCCCCGTTCACGCGAAAAATCGGCGGCGCACCGACGGTCAAATGCACGTCGGAAGCGCGGCATTCAAAGGCCGCGCGCAATAACGCCTCAAGCTTTTCCTTCATCCGTCTCACCCATCAATGCAAAATGGCCACTTTCAGCACTTCTTCAAGCGTGGTCAACCCTTGCTTCACTTTCAACAGCCCATCATCCAGCAAAAAAATCATTTTGTTTTGCAGGGCAAGCTCGCGCAATTTCGAAAACGGCTCGTTGTTTAAAATGACGCGCCGCATCTCATCGGTGACAATAAGCAGCTCGTGAATCGCCAGCCGTCCGCGGTAACCGGTCATGTTGCACGTCGGGCAGCCGCGGCCGCGGACAAGTTGATGAACCTCAATGCCGCGGCGGGCGAAAATGTCCCTCTCCCGCTTTGTCGGCTCATACACCTCTTGACAGTCGCGGCAGACGCGGCGCACAAGCCGCTGCGAGACAACGCCGGCGAGCGATGTGGCCACTAAAAACGGCTCAATCCCCATATCGATCAGGCGGGTGATCGTGCTTAATGCATCGTTCGTATGGAGCGTGCTCAACACTAAATGACCGGTGAGCGAAGCGCGGATCGCCACTTCCGCCGTCTCGCGGTCGCGAATCTCCCCAACCATGATGATGTTCGGGTCTTGACGCAAAATCGAGCGGAGCCCTTGGGCGAACGTCAAGCCGACATTCGGGTTGACTTGAATTTGGTTGACGCCTTCGATCTGATATTCGACTGGATCTTCAATCGTAATAATGTTCACGTGCTCGCTGTTTAAATGGTTGAGCGCCGCATAGAGCGTCGACGATTTCCCCGAACCGGTCGGCCCGGTGATCAAGACGATGCCGTTCGGCCGCTCGATCAAGCGGATGAATCGATCTAAATTAATCGGATTGAAGCCAAGTTTATGAATATCGTTTAAAGCTGCGCCCAAGTCGAGGACACGCATGACGATTTTCTCACCGTATACGGTCGGCAGCGTTGAAACGCGCAAATCAACCGGATGAAAATCGATGTCCATTTTGATCCGTCCGTCTTGCGGCACGCGGTGTTCGGTGATGTCCATATTGGCCAAAATTTTAATTCTCGCCGTTAACATGCTTTGCATATGTTTCGGCAGCGCGCGCTCGGTGCGAAGCAGGCCGTCGATCCGATAGCGGATGAGCACTTTCGTCTCCTGTGGATCGATATGAATGTCGCTCGCCCGCTGTTCAACAGCAAGCTGCAAAATTTGGTTCACCAAACGAACGATGGGAGAATCGTCCTCAGCAGCCCGCTCGTCGTCGCGCACCTCAGGCGGCGGCGTTTGCAAAAAATCCTCAAATGCTTCGTCGATGTCGTAATATTTATTGATCGCCCGCAAAATATCGTCTTTTGAAGCGATCGCCGTTTCAATTTGAAACCCGGTCGACAGGCGCAAATCGTCGATGGCAAAAAAATCCATCGGATCAGCCATGGCAACGAGCAGCCGATCGCCTTCCACCTTGAGCGGCATGACCATATGGCGGCGGGCAAACTCTTTCGGCACGAGGTTTGTCGCTTTCGGATCGATCGGGTACCGGTACAAACTGACGTGCGGAATGCCGAGCTGAAACTCGAGCGCCTCAATCAGCTGCTGTTCCGTGATGTAGCCGCGCTGCAACAAGGCGTCGCCGAGCTTTTGCCCGGGCGCCTTCTCGCGCAGCGCCTCGGCCAGCTGGCTTTCGGTGATCAACCCCGCTTCGACAAGCAAATCACCAAGCCGTTTCCGTTCCTGCTTTTTGCTCATTTGTCCTCTCCTCCGCCCGCATCCGTCTTCTCTTCACTGCCAGCGGCGGGGGCCGATTCCCCGTTGCCCGCCTCATCGCCTTTCTTTGACCCGGTCCGGCTCTCTATATTCCCACCGCTGTTTTCCGCAGTCGAATCCGGTTGGTTCGCCGCTCCGTTGTTTTCCGTCACCCCATTCGCCGGCTCCATCGTTCCGCCTTCTCCGTCGCCGCTTTGCCCAACATTGCTTTCCGGCACTTCAAGGCCGCGCACGTTAATCGTATACGTTGGCGGATAAAAATCTTCGCTTATCGTTTCTTTGCGCACGAGCCGAGCGCCGTCACGCACTTCGCGTTCCACCGTCACAACCAGCCCCGGCCGCCCGATCTGTTCCGTCCTCTTCTCGCCCGGCGCCAGGCGCGCGTCATAGCGGACGATGACACGCGGTTCGATAGACTCCGCCTCGCCCAGGCGAATGATATATTGATAGGCAAACGGCAACCCGATAATGGCAACACGCACCTTTCGTCCATCATGCCGGAGAAGAAGCGTGTAGTCGGTCGTGTTGGGGTTGAACCATTCCAAATCGCGGCCGCCGCTAATGGCCGCCTCAAAACCGGGCGTCACTCCATCCGGCAACATACGGCTCGTATAGCGCTCCACGACAGTGAAATTGGTCGCCAGCACCGCCCGGTACACCGCTGAAGCGATCGCATCGGCCGCTTCATCGGACAAATCGGCCTTCGCCTTTTTCATATAATCGCCAAACGAAAACAGCTGTTTCGCCTTGATCACCGCGCGCCGCTCGCCAGACAGCCAGCGGACGGCCGAAGAGTCAGGCACCGATGCGGCCGCTTCGCTGACGACCAGCTGCCGGCCGTTTGCCAACGATATGTAGCGAGCCAAGTCGATCGGAGATGATGACTTTTGCAGCTGAGCCGCCTGTCCCTCTAAATCCGCCCCAAGCTTCTTGATGTCAAGCGCCGATAACGCCGCCGGCGGAACGATGGCTGCCGCCGCTTGGAGGCATTTTTCTAAATCAGCGATCACAAACAGCGGCGTGCGCCTCCCGTCGACAAACCGCTTCGTGCTCTCGGCAAGACGGAACGCAAACGCGTCCGCCGGCAGGTCAATGCGCTTTTCTTGGTACTGCAAAGAAATGGAAGCGGTCGCCCGCCACTCGTTCACCCGCTCGACAACCGCCTGTCGGGCTCTTTCCGGCGTCATGCCGGAGAGTGACACTGGACCGACCGCCGTGCCCGGGCCAAGGCGGCCGTCATCCGGGGCCAAAACATCATAGGCGAAGGTGCCCAGATGCGAAAAAGCGATAAAATAAACGGTGCAAACAGCCATGACAACAAACAATTTCCACGCGGCAGCCTTTTTCACCGCCGACCCTCCTCCATTACGCCTCCACATTCATCGAGACATCGACGATGACGCTTGGCCCCGCCTCTTGCGCCTTGCGCACATCCTCTTCTCCAAGCAGAGTGCCCGCTTTAAACAGCAGGCGGCCGTCTGCATCATAAATATCTTTTGTCAGCCGTTTTCCAGCCAACAGCGCAACTTGTTTTTCCCTCAGCGACTGCAGCGCTTCAACATTTTCCGCGCTTTCGGCCATCGCCTCCATTTGCGCGGAAACGTCCTCTTCCGCCATAACGCT
This sequence comes from Geobacillus sp. YHL, assembly GCF_022341265.1. Classification (NCBI taxonomy): domain Bacteria; kingdom Bacillati; phylum Bacillota; class Bacilli; order Caryophanales; family Anoxybacillaceae; genus Geobacillus; species Geobacillus sp. YHL. Next base: position 285,432 of record NZ_JAEIGB010000001.1, on the reverse strand, counting down.
GGTTGGCTCGATGCTCTCTGCCTTCAACAACTCCGCCGGGTCATCAAGAAGCGACTCGTTCGCTCCGTCGTTGATGATCAAAATATCTTTGCCGTACGTCAACACTTCCGAGGCCGGCAGCACCGCTTCCCCTTTCTCGAGCTGAAGAGCGATGCCGACAATATCCCCTGACTCTTCATCAACAAAAAACTCGCGGGCTTCGCCGAGCAGCTGCCCTTTTCGCGTGATGGCTTTCGTATTTTTAATCCGGATTTGCTTATTGACGAGCTGATTGGCGATCGGAATTTCCGAGAGGTCAATCACATCGTGCCCTTGCTCCACCGTCACGGCAAACTCGCCGATGCCGACGACTTTTTTAAACGGAATGGCCTTTAAACTGAGTTGCACATCGTCTTGTTCGACGGTCAAAAAATCGATCGATCCTTTGTCCGGGTTGATCACCAAACTTTTCACCGTGCCGATTTGTGCACCGTCAGCAATGCTGATGATCGGCAGCCCAATGATTTGCGCGCTAGCTTTCATCTTGTTCACCCCAACTGTTTAGTGTTGCGGCAAACTGCCGCCAAAGCGCCAACTCTTCGGCCACAGCCGGATAGGCGCGAAAACGGTCAGCGAGCTCCTCGAGCCACGCTGCGAGCTTGCCGTACTGTTGTTCTACTACATAATGTTCCATTAACAAACGGGCCAATACGTAATAGTCGCGGTCAGAAAGCGGAGCGTCCAAACAGCGGCGTATGCAGCGCTCGTAATCGGCGGCGCCCAAACGACGGCGGTTGAGGCGCAATTCAAGAACGACCGCCTGCACGACTTCCGGACCGATCATTCGCGCTGGCCGTTCGCTCTCTTTCTCCCGCCGGCTTTCCGTTTGCCCATCTTCTTCCGGCTCGCGGCGCTCGGTTGATTGTTCGCCTTCCGACCGGCCATGCTCCGCTCGTTGCCCTTCCTGCCTGTCAGGCTCTGCTTTCATCGCGTCCTCCTGACGGGGCGGTTCGGCAGCCTCGTCCGTTTCCGGCAGCGAACAGTCGACAATACCCGGCATTGCTTCTTCCAAAAGCGCCCCTTCACGCGGCATTGCCTGGCCGGAAGGCAGCCCGTTTTCTACAGCAGAAACGCCCGCCGAGCTAGAAGACATGAACGCGGAAAGTTGCCCCTCCTCTTCTTCATGGCTGAGATCAAGCGCCTGCAACAGGCCGCGGCCGTCGGCGGCCGCTCCCGCCTGCAGCACCGCCGCTTCGATGTCTGGCGTCATCGAGACAGGCAGCTCATCGAGCCAATCGCGCAGACGGCGCGCCGGCTCAACATTCAGCCCGCCACCGTCACCCGTCATGGCGGTCGGCTCTACTGCATCCAAATCCAAGGCGGACAACTTCTCCAGCTCCACACGATCCGAATCCAACGGGAAAAACTCCTCTTGCTCGGCATCGTCTCGGTCCACGGAGCGCATTTTTTGCTCCGCATCGGCCGAATCCAACGAAAGCAGCTCCTCCGGCTCGGTTTGATCCGCTCCGGGATCGGAAGCGGCTTCCTCTATGCCATCCATCGATCGAAGCAAGAAAACAGTCTGTTCTTCCCAGGGCTCCTCGCTGGATTTCGGCGCCCGCTCCGTCTCTCCCGAAGCTGCTTCCGACTCTGCAGGCGACGCTCCTGAAGCGGTGTTACCGGTTTCCTGCACGTGCGATCGCAACGCCTCCCCACCCGAGTCAGCGCCTTGAAATTCCCTAGAAGCGCCGTTTTGTCCAAAAGCTGCCGGCCAGGCCGAATCGACTAGATTTTCCGTTGCATTCTGGACCATCGTCCCGTACCTATCGCCCGCTGCCGTCCGGTCGCCACTCTCTTTCCATCCTCCCTTTCTCCGTTCCCCAGCTTCCTCCGTCTCCACCGACCGGTAAAGAAGCGGACCGAACCAACGATCAAGCAAATACGAGCCCGCCAACAGCAAAAGCCCGACGAGCAGGACGATTTGCCATAACGGAATCGCCGATTCGGCCAACTGCGCCAGCCCCGCAGCCAAAAAGGCAGCCGCCACCACCGCCGCGCCCCCGGCCCTGCTGAAGCCAAGCGGCAGCAGCCAAACGGCCAACAGCGCCACTATGAATGCAACAACGTAAACAACCGCCTCTTTCCACATGCCCACCCGTTCCTTCCCGGCGTATCATTGGCAATAACGCGACAAATATGCCATTGCTCGTTCTCTTATCCTAAAATTCTACATGGTTCGACTCGAAAATATTGTATAATAAAGTTACATATTTTGAAAGAAGGTTATGACAAATGGCGGGAAGCAATTTTCCTCTTCCTAGTCGTCAAGCAGGATTTACGTTGATCGAAACGTTGCTGGCCATCACTCTTTTATCGGGCGTCGCGATCGGTTTGTTTTACTTTTTCACGAATGCGATGATGCATACGTCTTACAACCAAGGTCGGACGGTGGCCGTCAACGTCGCCCGCGGCGTCGCTGTCTATTTTGAAAAAAACGCAGATTTCTCCCGGCTAAAAGAGTATATGGAAGACCATCAAACACCGTTTCTTGAGCTAACAAAAGACGATTGCGGCAACGAATCGTTGGCGGCGCTGTTTTTTCCCGGTGAATCTGGCCAACTGCATACGGTATGTGAAGCGCAGTTCGCCCCGAAAATCAACAATGTCCGTTACGAAGCTTCCGTTTACCTTGTCCGATACGACAAGGAGGCATGGGATGCATTCACTTCATCGTCGAAATTCACTTCCTTGCCTGCGCCGCTGCAGGCGCGCATCCGCGCTGAAACGGAAAAAGCAGCCGAATCAAACGCCGGCGGCTACATGATCAAATTATACACCTCCGTCCGTTGGGGCGAGCGCACGAACGAGACGGCGTGGGTCGAAGGAGTGATCACCGATGAAACAATCCGCTAGAAGCGAAGCCGGCATGACGATGATCGAGCTGTTGGCCGCCGTTTCCATTTCTTTGCTCATCATCGGCGCTATCTACACGGTGTTTTTAACCGGCATTCGCGCCTACGAGCGCATCGGCATCGAAAACGACTTGCGCAGCGAAGCGGACTACGCCATGGCCCGAATAATGAACGAGCTGTACACGCTCTCTCCGGATGGAATGGAAAGTCAAGAAGAAAACAAGCCGTTAACGGCCGTCACTTTTGTGAAAAACCAAGAATTCAAAGCCGATGCGGACACCGGGCTTGTCTCCCGTGAAAAGAAAAAGCCGGAAAGCATCGAGCGGATGACGATGTCCATCCAAGACGGCGCGCTCGCGATCAATGGCGAAACGATCACCTCTTCCCGCTTTTTGCTGGACGACTCTTCATCGTTTTCATTCCGTTGCGCACGAAAAGAAGGCAACCTGTGCCGCAGCGGCGTCATGACGATCCGTCTCATTGTCTCCGACCGTCGACACGCCGATCCGAGTGGTTGGCTGTATGTGCCGCCGTTTACATTAACAACAGAATTCGGCTTTTAAGTATTGCGTTCCGAAATTTTGTCCTATGAAGGGAGGGGCCGCGATGAACCGACTGCGCTTGAACGCTGCTGGCTACAGCTTGGTGACAACAATGCTCATGATCACCCTCTTTTTTTTGCTCGGCTTGACGATTTTAACAGTCGCCGTCCAGCAAGCGCGATTTACCGCGGTGCGCGTCGAGAACATCGAATCGTTTCATGAAGCCAAAACAGCGCTTAATGAAGCAATTGCTGGACTTAAAGCTGAGCTTTCAGACGACGATTTTTTTGTTCGTCATGACATTTTCACCCCCAGTCAATGGGATGCCTTTCTCGGCATTAACGAGGACACCCCCGGCCCGGATACGATCGCCGGCAAGCTGAAAGCGCGCTACGGCGTGGAGGTGGAAGACGTGTCCTATCGCTTGTACAACATTCCGACGAACAAAGTGTTCCTCCGCGCGCTCGATTTGTCCAAACCGTTTACGGACGGCCATCGCGAGCGGAAAGTCAAACGGCTCGTCTTTTTAACAAATACGCCCAGCTTTCTCAAATACGCGCTCGGATCAAAAGAAACAGTCATCTTAAACGGCGGCGTCTACGTGGAGCAAGGAAACGTATACGCCGGACAAAGCGCTTACATCAGCAACGCGGCAAACTACGTGAAAAAAAGCGGCGAGTTAACGATCGCTCCTATCGATGCCGGACTGCCCGCATCAATGAGCGATTCGATTTGGCACATTCATGACAAGCTGCTGTTTTCATGCACGCAAACGAGCAGTTGCTGGAAGACTGGCGGCCGAGCTTTCCAAATGGAAGAAGGCCTTTTCTTCCCAGGATGGCCGGACGATGGCGGCCCTCTCATTCAACAAGAGACGGACGATTTCATCGATACTGATTTCGAGCGCACCGTGAAAGATAAATTGCTTCAAGCGGCCGGTCTCTCGCCGTTGTCGCCTGAAACCCAACAAGCGTATATCGAGCGCATTGAAAACGATCACCAGCCGCCGCTCGATGTAGCGCGGGAGCTTGAGCAAGAAGGGAAATTGGCTCGGGTCGTGACAGACGACGAAACGCCGTATGAACAATCCATCAATCAGATGCCAAAAGACAAGCCGCTTTGGTTGGACGCAGAAGGGAAGGAGATCACCCTTTATCGCGACATTGACGTGCGGCAAAATGGCCAAAACCAATGGCTCATTGTCAATGGCGATCTCCGCATTGAAGGACCGACAAAATCAACAGCGGCTGTACGCGGCAATTTGATCGTGTTCGGTGATTTGACGCTCACCGGAAACTTGGCGTTGAACGCGAGCATTTACGTCACTGGCAAGACGACCATTTACAACAGCCATATCGACGGAGCGGATGGAAAAGGGCTCGTGTTGTTGTCCAAAGGCACGCTCGATATCGCCCGCATCAATGAATTTCAAGACTCAAGTGAAATCCCGAACTTAAAAGGGTATTTTTATACGGACAGCAGCGCGACGATTTATGCTGTCGGATCGTATTTGTACATTGAAGGCGGGTTGTTCGCCCGCGGGAACGGAGCGGCTGCTCCGGATACAGACATCAACGGGCTCGTCATCAACGCCTTTCGCGGCCGGATCGAGCCGAAAGACGGTGAGCCGGGGAACTTCATTCCAAGCTCTGACATGCAACAATCTCGTCTGATCATCAAATATAATCCACGGGTGTTAGTCGAACAAGGAACAGGATTGCCGTTTGTCAATCAAATCTCGCTCGTCGCCGACCGGCTTGAAGTTGAGTGAACGAAGACGGCTAAATTCCCTCTCTCATCCTCTCGATCCCCTGGACAAACGAAAAAAAGCGGCTCTCCAATTCAGGAGGCCGCTTTTTCCATCATCACCAACGCCCACCACTGCTGCCGCTTCCCCCCTCATCTTCACGCGGTTGGACAAAGACCCACACTGAGGCTTGAATTGGCCTGCCATCCGGCGTTCTCGCATTGGCGGTCGCCGTCACAACCGCGTAGCCGACATCCACTGCTTCCAAATACCATCGGCCATTTTCTTGGACAACATTGACAAAGCGCGGGTCAGACGATGCAACAGAGCGGAGCGTTCGGTCGCTTGCATTTTCCGGAATAAAGCGGAGCTCTGGCGCCACCTCCAGCCGGTCGCCAACGTTCATGCGTACGATTGGGTTGCGGAACTCCATACCTTGAAGCGCCAGATTCATCACCTTGATGACCGCCGATGCCGACGCGTTGCTGCCGTCAGTCGCGCGGACGGTGATCGTAACCGTTCCAGGCTTTCGCGCTGTCACCATGCCGTTTTGATCTACGGATGCGACATTCGGGTCGCTTGATGTCCACGCAAGCGTTTTGTTCGTCGCGTCGCTCGGAACGATCGTCACTGGAATGGTTTGCATTTCGTCAACGTTCATCGTCGGTTTGTAATCGCCAAGCGTCAAGCTATGAACCTTAACAACGATCGAGATCGTGGCCGATTTTGCGATCGGCGGCTGCAGTTGCCCATACACATCGCGGTATGTCAACTCTGCGGTCAACGTATAGGTCCCTTTTTGCTTAAAGGAGACGGAAACCGGAATCGTAATAGGAGCCGGCGCCGGCTTCCCGACCTCATACGGAATCGAAAACGAAATATACGCATTTTGCTTATTTTCATCCAGCCATACTTGGCCGTTTTCCGCAACGGCGACATTGCCGCCAAACGACGAAAGCGGGATGCGGATCGTTCCTGTGATCGCCGGCGTGGTGGCAAGCTGGGAAAACTGTTGGAACAAGGCGGTCAAATTTTGCGTCGTTCCTTGCCGCGCCTCGCCGCCGGCAGTCGCGGACAGCGTTTGCAAAAAGCTCATATCGACTTCATCGTTGCTGCCAAAACCGATCGAATAAAGCGTAATATTGTTCATTCCGAGCGCCTTAGCCACATTGATAGCATGATCACGAATTTTCTTCTCTATGCTGCTGTAACTAAATGGATAGTCGCTTCGACCTAGAGGGATATCAGCACCGTTTACATAGTCCCATCCGTCGCTTGTAAACAAGCGGGAAAAACCGCGTTTGTCGATAAAACGAATGCCGGCCTTTCCATTTGTATACAATTCGTACGTCAGCGGCAACGGCGCCGTGATTTTTTCTCCTGTATAGTAGTAGAACCAAAGAATCCGTTCGACTTCCCGATAGGTGATTGTTTCTGTTGCGTTAAGGGTGGTCGGCATCCCGTCTGTCAAGAAAATTACATACTTTTTGCGCACCGGGTCGTTAAAATACGACTGCGCAAGCGACAGCGCCGCCGAATAGTTCGTGCCGCCTCCAGCGGTCAAACTGTCGCCGACCGTCCGAATTTTCTCGAGTTGGGCGGCGACATTCGGCTGATCCCCAAACGGAACGACTTGTTTCACTTGGTCGGAAAACGGAATGAGGGCAAACCGGTCGTTCGGATGCGAATGGGCTTTAAAGTAATCGACAGCCGAACGGAGCGCCGTCTTGGCGCTCGAAAGCTTCTCCCATGTCATCGAGCCCGAGACGTCAAACACAAACACAACATCGATCGGCGGACGGACGGGCGACGAAACGGCCCCTTGTGGAATGAGCGTCACATCGAGCCGGCCTTGGGCATCGCCGTTCGGCGGCTTAGCGTATTCCGGCTGTGAAAACGCAAGGGAAAAATCCAATTTCGCCGTGCTCGCCTCCATTTGCCTCGTATATAGATAAGGCATCTGTGGAAATGAAAAATACACATCCTCTTTTCCATTTCCCAACACGCGATACGCATCGACAGTGATTTGGTAAGTCGCCCTTGTTCCCGAAGCCGACGGCCACTTCCCGCGCATATCAAGAGAAAACGTATATTTTTTCTCCCCGTTTCGGTCCGCCGGCGCTTCCACCGCTTCGGCTCGGTAGCTGACTGCCGCGCCGCTTTGTTCCTTCGGCTGAATGCGAATCATAAAGTAGCGAATGCTGTTCCCTTGCCCGTTGCCGCTCCCTGGTGCGGTCGCCCATCCCTCGATCTTCTCATCCGAAACGAACGTAATGGCCCCCTCTGTTTGATCGGCATACACAACACCTGCTTTCATCGGCCATAGGCTTGTCATCAGCCAAAACAACATTCCCCATAAAAGCCAGCCGCGCCACCGCTCCATGCGCCTCCCCTCCCACGCCAAAAGGACTATCTTTCTTCCATTATATCAAGCCTTTTCATCGCTTGGCATTATTTTTTTAAACGTTTTCGCACTTCAGATATAAAGTAAAGCGATCCCGTAATGAGCAGCAACTCATTTCTCCCCATTCGGTTTTTCTTCCCATCGACCCAGCCGATCCAATCACCTGTCACCGCTTTCTGCGGATGAGACGAAAGGTCCGCCAACTGTTCCGCTGCTGCCGCGCGCGGAAAATCAAACGTGGTAAACGTGATCGTATCCGCGAGCTCATCAAGCCGTTGAATCATCCGCTCAAGCGGCTTGTCCGCCAAAGCGGCAAACAAGACATGGACGCGTTTGTCCGGATAATGGGCGCGCACCGTCTCCACGAGCGAGCGAATCCCGGCTTCGTTATGGGCGCCATCGAGAATGATGAGCGGTTTGTCGCTCACCCGCTCAAACCGGCCGGGCCAAGCAGCTGCAGCCAGCCCATCGGCGATATGCTCCGGGTCGATCAAAAACGAATAGCCAAGCCGCAATAGTTCGGCCGCCATCACCGCCACCGCCGCGTTTTCGACTTGATGGGCGCCGGGCATGTGAATGCGCACATCGCGGTATTCAGAAAACGGCGTGACAAGCGAAAACTGCTCCCCTTCCACCGTCGCCTGCCGGTCGGAAACAATGAAATCGACGCCGAGACGATATGTTTTCGCCTTCCGCTCCGCCGCCGTTTTGGCGATCACTTCCCACGCCTCCGGTTCCTTCACCGCCGTCACAAGCGGCACGCCCGATTTGATGATTCCGGCTTTCTCCGCGGCGATTTGCCCAAGCGTATCGCCTAAAATGTTCATATGATCGTAGCTGACGTTTGTAATGACGGAAACGAGCGGATAAATGATGTTGGTTGAGTCCAAGCGGCCGCCAAGCCCGACTTCGACGAGCACGATGTCTTGAATGTTCTGTTTTCCAAAATAATACAGCATCATCGCCGTGATCACTTCAAACTCGGTCGGCCCGCCAAGTTCTGTCCGTTCCAATTCGTCCGCAAGCGGCTTGATCGTTTGCACGAGCTCTACGATCTCTTCATCGCGAATCGGTTGGCCGTTTATGCTGATTCGTTCGTTAAACTGCTCGACATACGGCGAGGTGAACGTGCCGACCGAATAGCCCGCCGCCTGCAAAATGGAGCGCAAATAGGCGACCGTTGACCCTTTGCCGTTCGTTCCCCCGATATGGACGGCGCGGACGCGGCGTTCCGGGTGGCCAAGTTTTTCCATCATCCATTCCATCCGTTTCAATCCCGGTTTTATGCCAAGCCGCAGCCGCCCGTGAATCCAAGCGACCGCTTCTTCATACGTTCGAACCATGTCCATCATCCTCCTTTTTCCATTGGTGTCTTGCCGCCCCCTGCCGGCTTCATGCGGCAGATGCGCCACACATCGAGAAGCCTGGTGAAAGCGAGTATATGTTGACAACAAACCTCTTCTCAGAATATGCCAACCTTCCATCATGATCCATCGAAAAAGACGAATCCACAGGAAAGCGGATTCGTCTTCATCATAATCAACAGCTAGATCGTTTGTCTACCGTTTGAGCTCGGCGAGGCGCGCCTTGACGGCTTCGCGTTTTTCCATGTAATCTTGCCGCTTGCGCCGCTCTTCTTCGACGACATGAGCCGGCGCTTTCGCCAAAAATCCTTCGTTCGCCAGTTTCTTTTCGACGCGCTCGACTTCTTTGTTCCATTTGTCAAGCTCTTTTTCAAGCCGCTTAATTTCTTCCTCAATATTGATCAATCCTTCAAGCGGCATGATGAGCTCGGCGCCGGTGACGACCGCCGTCATCGCTTTGTCCGGCGCGGGAACGTTTGTATCGATCAAGAGCTCGCTCGGGTTGCAGAACCGCTCAAGATAGGCGCGGTTTTTCATGAGCACCGCCCGCACTTGTTCATCTTTCACCTTAATATAGAGCGCAATCGGCTTGCTCGGCGGCGTGTTCACTTCGGCGCGGACGTTGCGGACGGCGCGGATGATGTCAACCAACAGCCGCATTTCTTCCGCAGCTTCTTCGTTCGACAGCTCAGGGCGCACTTGCGGCCACGGAGCGACGGTGATCGATTCGCCTTCATGCGGCAAGTTTTGCCAAATTTCCTCGGTAATGAACGGCATGAACGGGTGAAGCAGGCGCATCGTGTTGTCGAGCACATACGCCAACACGGAGCGCGTCGTCTTTTTCGCCGCTTCGTCGTCACCGTAAAGCGGCAATTTCGCCATTTCAATGTACCAGTCGCACAAGTCGTCCCAAATAAAGTTGTACAGCGTACGCCCCGCTTCGCCGAATTCGTATTTCTCAGCGAGCTTCGTCACCGTCTCGATCGTTTCGTTGAGACGCGTTAAAATCCAATGGTCGGCGACCGTTTTTTCGCCGCTCAAATCAAGCTCCTCGTACATCATGCCGCCCATGTTCATCAAGGCAAAGCGCGAGGCGTTCCAAATTTTGTTAGCAAAATTCCACGTCGCTTCGACTTTTTCTGTGCTGAAGCGCAAGTCTTGCCCCGGCGAGCTGCCGGTCGCCAAGAAGTAACGGAGCGCATCGGCGCCGTACTGGTCGATCACATCCATCGGATCGACGCCGTTGCCGAGCGACTTGCTCATTTTCCGCCCTTGGGCGTCGCGGACGAGGCCGTGGATGAGCACGTCTTTGAACGGGCGCTTGCCGGTGAATTCGAGCCCTTGGAAAATCATGCGCGACACCCAGAAGAAAATAATGTCATAGCCGGTGACCAGCACATCGGTCGGGTAGTAGCGCTTGTAATCCGGCGATTCTGTATCCGGCCAGCCCATGGTCGAGAACGGCCAAAGCGCCGAGCTGAACCATGTGTCGAGCACATCGGGGTCTTGTTCCCAGTTTTCGATGTCTTTGGGCGGCTCATGGTCGACGTACACTTCACCCGTTTCTTTATGGTACCAAGCTGGAATCCGGTGCCCCCACCAAAGCTGGCGCGAGATGCACCAGTCGCGGATGTTTTCAAGCCAATGCAAATACGTTTTTTCAAACCGTTCCGGCACGAACTGCACTTTGCCGTCCGTTTGCTGGAGCTTGATGGCGGCTTCGGCGAGCGGCTTCATTTTCACGAACCATTGCGTCGACAAATACGGTTCAATAACTGCGCCGCTTCGTTCGCTATGGCCGACCGAGTGAACATGCTCTTCAATCTTAAAGAGAACGCCTTGTTCTTGCAAATCGCGGACGATCCGTTTCCGGCATTCAAACCGGTCAAGCCCTTGGTATTGCAAGGCGTTTTCGTTCATCGTGCCGTCTTCGTTCATGACGAGAATGCGCGGCAAGTTGTGGCGGTTCCCGATTTCAAAGTCGTTCGGGTCGTGCGCCGGCGTAATTTTGACCGCCCCAGAGCCGAACTCCATGTCGACGTACTCATCGGCAATGATCGGAATTTCACGGCCGACGATCGGCAGCTTGACCGTTTTGCCGATCAAATGCTTGTACCGCTCGTCATCCGGATGCACGGCAACGGCCGTATCGCCGAGCATCGTCTCCGGACGGGTCGTCGCCACTTCGATGAAGCCGGAGCCGTCGGCGAGCGGATAGCGCATATGGTAGAGCGCGCCTTTCACTTCTTTATAAACCACCTCAATGTCCGACAACGCCGTTTTCGTCACCGGGTCCCAGTTGATGATGTACTCGCCGCGGTAAATAAGCCCTTTCCGGTAGAGCGAGACGAACACTTCGCGCACCGCTTTGGAAAGCCCTTCGTCAAGCGTAAACCGCTCGCGCGTGTAATCAAGCCCAAGCCCTAACTTCGCCCATTGACTGCGAATATGGCCGGCGTATTCTTCCTTCCACTTCCACGTTTCTTCTAAAAATTTTTCCCGGCCTAAATCGTAGCGCGACAGCCCTTGCTGGCGCAATTTTTCCTCGACTTTCGCCTGGGTGGCGATGCCGGCGTGATCCATTCCCGGAAGCCACAAAACGTCATACCCTTGCATCCGCTTCATGCGCGTAATGATGTCTTGCAGCGTCGTATCCCACGCATGCCCTAAGTGCAATTTGCCGGTGACGTTGGGCGGCGGGATGACGATCGTAAACGGTCGTTTGTTCGGATCACCGGTCGCTTCAAAAAATTTTCCTTTCAGCCACCATTCGTAGCGCCCGGCTTCAACGGCGCGATGGTCGTATTTCGGCGGCATCGACACTTCGTGCTGTGCCATGTTTCATTTCCCTCCTTCAACATGATGGACAATGCGGCCGACGGCGGCTTCCCACTAAGCAATGCCGCACAGCCGGCAAGCTAAAAAGCCCCTTTCATCCAAAAAGGACGAAAGGAGCTGCTTTCGCGGTACCACCTTTTTTCTTAAGCCTAGAAGGCTGGTGATGAAGAGAACCGCAACACGGCCAACCCACCGGTGAAACATCGGCTGGCGAGCCCACAATCAGTTTGGTTGACCGGCCTTCTAGAAGCTTAAGCGCTTCATTGGCATAACGGCATGATGCCGGCTTCCTCTACTCGGCAGCAGCGCCTTTCAAAGAAGCAGCTCAAGGGCGACCTTCCAGCAGCCGTCATCCTAGGAAATCTCGCAGCTTCCGATTTCCCTCTCTGCAGGCGCGGACCGCTGTACTCCTCCCCGTCTTCGCTTTTGTCGTCATGATTCGATTATTATACTACCATTGTCCATCATCTTTGCCAAGTTTTTATTTATTTATTCCATCCGTGTGCATTTGGTGACAAACCATCGCACGTTTCATATTGTATAGTAAACCGGAGAAGGAGGGAATGTCGATGCGGCGATTCAACCCGTATTCGTGGCCGCCGTGGCTGAGGCAAGTGCGCGCCGTCTGCGCCCAAGTGATCATCCCGCTCACCATTTTTCAAGCGATCCGCACCATTTTTCTGCCAACAACGTTTGATGTCATTTTATTGGCCATCTTCGTTTTCATTGCGGTGGCGCTCCATCTGGAATGGATTTAGTGCGACGCCGTTTTGTTTGGGCTGCATTCAAAACCCATTTAATCATTGCTGCTTTCATCCGCCGGCGGTTCGTTGTCTACCGCTTCTTCCTGCTGCCGCACGGCGTCGCGTTGGACAAGGTGCATAACGAGCGCCTCCATATTTTTGAACGCCAAATAACGACGCTGCAACGCGGCCACATATTCCCGTTCGTTCCGCTCGTTTCGCGAAGCGGCCTCATACCGCTCCAAACAGCGGACAAACCCACGCGGCTCCGCCAAATGGCTGTATAAAAACGCCCGCTCCCCGTCGGACAGCGGCAACTCCTTCTCGTACTCCCCCATCCCTTCAAGCCACTCGCGCCCAAGCGGCGGCATTGTCTGTACGTGAAAACGGAGCGCGGCGATCACATCAAAGAGCGGCGAATTCCAATGCGCCCGCTCCCAACTGATCCAATACGGCGGGATATAGTGGGAGAGGCGCGCTTTGCCGTGCACCCAAGCGATGCGCCATTGCTTCGTCTCTTTGAGCGTCTCTTCCCACACATCGAGCCGTTCTTCAGCGAACGAGTACGCGCGCATCACCTCATGAAAATACGTGCAGCATTGGAGCTGAAACGGAGACATGTACCACGCCGCTTCGTACCGCTCAATCCGTTCTTCCCACACCGTCCGCGCCCGTTGCCATTCGTCCTTTTTTTTCTTTCGGTACGCCGCCGCCTCTTCCTCACTCACCTCGATCGTGCGGACGGTGGTGCGATGGAGGCGGGCGAGCTCGCGAAAAAAGGCGTCCACGGCATCCTTCTCCACCTTTGATTCGCCGTCATGCCATGCTTGCAAATAATAAAGACGGCCGCCTTCTGTGGCAAACAGCGACCGCCGCCGCGTCAGGTAAAGCGGGAGACAACGGGGGCCGCCATGCTGAAGAGACTGCCAAACGGCGGCGGCTTCTTGCTCGCTTTCAAGCGTCTTTAAAGCGAAAACGCCGCGGTTCGTGTATACCTTGACGGCTTTGCCTCGCTGCTCCATGCGCACTGGACGAAGCCCATACTGGACGAGCACAGCATCATATCGGTCAGACTGTGCGGCCATCGTTACGCCCCCTTATCGGCAAAAGAAACGGAAAGCGTCCCTTTTATGAGAAAGGACGGCTTCCCGCCATGGCCGGAATATACAAAAGCTGCCCCTCGTGCACGTCATCTGGGCTTTCCAAATCATTGGCGCGCAAAAGCTGCGAGACGGTCACATCATACCGTTCGGCAATCTTGTCCAATGAATCTCCTTGCTGGACGATGCAAATTTTCAGTTTCGTAAACTCTTCCGCCTCGCTTTTCGCAAACAGTTTCGTCAAGTAAAGCGCATTTTCGCTTTTTGTTTTCGTTTCTTCTTCCTCTTCTTCCTCAACCGCCTTTTTCGCCGCCCCGATCGATACCTTCGCCTCAGTTGGCGGCAGCAGCGAAGCGATGTCTTCCTCCGTCTGTGCGCTGACCGTCTTCGTTTCCGTCTCAAGCGGCAAAAACGGCTCTTTGGCCTCCTCTTCTTCCTCAGCCTCCGTTTCTTCATGACGCATGGCGGCCGGCTCCATGACGGAAACCGTCGTTTCGCCGGCGGCAAAAGCCGGCTGTTCATCCGCCTCATCGGCGAGATCATCCACGGAAGCAAACGCTTCCTCACCGGCCGCTTCCTTGCGGGCGATTGATTCAAACGGGGCAAACAGCGGCTCATCGTCCTCCTCATCGTCCGGCAAATCATCGTCAAGCGGCGCTTCACTGATCCCACTGATCGAAATGTCGGCAGTGATCAGCAATCTTCCGTTTTCATCCAAATCATAATCAAACGATTCAACCGTCACGTATACATCCTCAAGGGAACGAATGCGGTTTTTTGGAATCGTAATATCGATTGGAAACCGGTGCGACAGTTCGCTGATCCCGTCTTCGCGCACCGCAATGTGCTGAATGAACCGATAGCTGGCCAGCTCAAACACGTCGTCATCCGCTTCGGCCTGCCCTTCGTCCGCTTGGCGGAATTCGCCGCTCAACTCAAGCGCGCCGCGGATCGTAATATATTGGTCGTACTCATCGACGGAAATGACCGGATCAAGAGAAATGGATAAAAACTCGGCGACTTCCTGTCCTCTTTTAAACCAGACCGATTCTTCCAATGAAAAACGCAAATACGATTGCTCCAACCGGGCCTCCTCCTTCCGTCCCTTCGGCAAATAGTTTCTATGACATTATCCATTGTATGAACGGAAAAGAGGCGGTATGATAAAAAATTGGGCTGCCGACCGTCGGCAGCCCCTTTCCTTATCCACGCAGACGGGCAAACACCCGCTCAGCAGCGGCAATCGTATATTCAATATCATCATCACTGTGCGCCGTCGACAAAAACAGCCCCTCAAATTGCGACGGCGGCAGGAAAATACCCTCATTCGCCATTTCCTGATAATAGGCGGCAAACAGCTTCAAGTCGGACGTTTTCGCTGTCTCGTAGTTGACCACCGGCTCGTTCGTGAAGAAAAAGCCGATCATCGATCCAGCGCGGTTGATCGTATGCGGAATGCCGTACTTCTCCGCCGCCTGATGAAGACCATCCGCAAGGCGCGCCGCTTTGCGGCCAAGCTCTTCGTACGTTTTCGGCGTCAGCTGGCGGAGCGTCTCGTACCCGGCCGTCATGGCGAGCGGGTTGCCGGAAAGCGTGCCGGCTTGGTACACCGGGCCGCTCGGCGCGACAAGCTCCATGATCTCGGCTTTGCCCCCGTACGCTCCGACTGGCAAGCCGCCGCCAATCACTTTGCCAAGGCACGTCAAATCCGGCTCAATGCCGTAATACCCTTGGGCGCAATGGTAATCGACGCGGAATCCGGTCATGACCTCATCAAAAATCAATAAAGCGCCGTATTGTTTCGTCACCTCGCGCAGCCCTTCCAAAAAGCCAGGCACTGGCGGAACGACGCCCATATTGCCGGCGACCGGTTCGACGATCACCGCGGCGATGTCTTCGCCAAACCGCTCAAACGCATAGCGGACGCTGTCCAAGTCGTTGTACGGCACGGTGATCGTATGCTGGGCGATCGACTCCGGCACGCCCGGGCTGTCCGGCAGGCCGAGCGTCGCCACGCCAGAGCCGGCTTTAATGAGCAGCGAATCGCCATGGCCATGGTAGCTGCCTTCAAATTTGATAATTTTGTTGCGCTTCGTATAGCCGCGCGCTAAACGGAGGGCGCTCATCGTCGCCTCGGTGCCGGAGTTGACCATGCGCACAACCTCGACGGACGGCACCCGCTCGATGACGAGCTTAGCGAGCTCATTTTCAAGCAATGTCGGAGCGCCAAAACTCGTGCCTTGTTCCGCCACGCGCTTCAACGCTTCCACGACCTGCGGGTTGGCATGCCCTAAAATGAGCGGACCCCATGACAGCACATAATCGATGTATTCATTGCCGTCAATATCGTAAATTTTCGCTCCTTGGCCGCGCGCCATAAAAATCGGCGTCATCCCGACCGACTTGAAGGCGCGCACCGGGCTGTTCACCCCGCCTGGCATCAATTTCACCGCTTCTTCGTATGCTGCCTTTGACCGTTCATAGCTCCGCATCATTCCGTCCTCCTCTTTATTCCGCCAGCCAGCGGGCGACATCTTTAGCAAAATACGTAATGATCAAATCCGCGCCCGCCCGTTTCATCCCTGTCAACATTTCCATGACGACCGGCTTCTCATCGATCCAGCCGTTTTGCGCCGCCGCTTTGACCATCGCATACTCGCCGCTCACGTTATAGGCGACAAGCGGAAGCGGAAAACGGTTTTTGACGTCGCGGATAATATCCATGTAGGCAAGCGCTGGCTTCACCATCAAGAAATCAGCGCCTTCTTTGACATCCGACTCCGCCTCGCGAAACGCCTCAAGGCGGTTGGCCGGATCCATTTGGTACGTCTTCCGGTCGCCAAACTGCGGTGCGCTGTCGGCAGCATCGCGGAATGGACCGTAAAACGCCGACGCGTATTTGATCGCATACGACATGATCGGCACATACTCAAACCCTGCTTCATCAAGCCCTTGGCGAATGGCGGCCACAAAACCGTCCATCATATTCGACGGCGCGATGATGTCAGCGCCGGCTTGCGCTTGGCTGACAGCTGTTTTGACAAGCAAATCAAGCGACGGGTCGTTCAGCACGCGCTCGTTTTCGACGACGCCGCAATGGCCGTGGCTCGTATATTCACATAAACACGTATCCGCAATGACGACTAGATCTTTGTGTTCAGCTTTGATTTGGCGGATCGCCCGCTGAACAATCCCTGTTTCGCAATACGCCTGCGAACCGACTTCATCTTTTTCATTCGGCACACCAAACACCATGACGGCGGGAATGCCAAGCTTGGCGATGTCGTCCACTTCCTCAGATAAACGGTCAAGCGATAAATGGTAAACCCCTGGCATCGACGGCACTTCCCGCTTAATGCCGCTTCCCTCGACCACAAACAGCGGATAAATGAGATCCTCGACGCGAAGATGCGTCTCACGCACCATCGCCCGAATCGCAGCCGTTTGCCGCAAACGGCGATGGCGGTCAAATGACAGTGCCATTCATCGTCCCTCCATGGAAAAATATTGTTCCATCGCTTTGATTATACCATCCGTGGTGTAATCCGTCGGACAAATATGGACCGGAATGCCCGCCCGCTCGGCCGCTTCTTTCGTCACCGGTCCGATGCAGGCGACCGCAACACCGGAAAGAAGGGCATCCACTTCTTTGTCGAGAAGGCGGACAAGGCTGTCAACCGCCGACGGGCTCATCAAGGTGACCGCATCAAGCTCCCGCCGGCGCAGCAGCGACAACAACCGCTCCCGGCCGTTTTCATCAGGCTCGGTCTCATACACCGTGAGCTCGTCGACCGCGGCGCCGGCGTTTCGCAACGCCTCAGGCAAGGTCGGGCGCGCCAAATTGCCTTTGACAAACAGCACCCGGTCGCCTTGTTTGACGCGCGGCATGAGCAAGTCAGCCAGCCGTTCAGCGGTGTAATCATCCGGCACAAGCGCCGGGGAAAGACCATGCTCGGCGAGCGCCGCCGCTGTTTTCCGGCCGACGACAGCCATCTCCGGCAGCGGCCGCGGCAACGAAACGTGCGGAAAAAAGAAGCGGACGGCGTTCGCGCTTGTGAAAACGAGCCAACGGTATTCGCCAAGCCGCTCAACCATAGAAGCGATTTCTTCCGGCGCCGCCGGTCGGATGGCAATGAGCGGGATCTCGACCGGCACGGCGCCGACAGCGCGCAGCTTGGCAGAAAACGATGCCGCCTGCTCTTTGCCGCGCGTCACGAGCACCGTTTTGCCGGCGAGCGCGCTGTGTGTCATGATTGGCTCAACTCCTGTTTCACCCGCTCGATGAGCGCTTTCGCCCCTTGTTCGATCAAGACAGCAGCCGCCTGTCGGCCGACCGCTTCCGGATCGGCGCCAGTGACGATTTCTTTATACATTTCTTTGCCATCCGGGGAGGCGACAAGCGCGGTAAGACGCACCGTCCCCTCCTTCACTTCCGCGTAGCCGGCAATCGGCACTTGACAGCCTCCTTCCATTTGTTGCAAAAAAGCGCGCTCCGCCCGAACAGCCCGCTCGGTTTGCTCGTCGTTCAGTCGGTTGAGCCATTCACGCAATTCCTCATCCTCTTCGCGGCACTCGACGGCGAGCGCCCCTTGACCGACCGCTGGAACGCAGACGTCAAGCGGCAAATAATCGCTGATCACCTCATCGCTCCAGCCCATGCGCGCAAGACCCGCCGCCGCCAGCACGATCGCATCGTACTCTTCGCTTTCGAGCTTCGCCAACCTTGTGTCAATATTGCCGCGAATCCATTTGATCGTCAAATCCGGGCGATAGGCAAGCAACTGCGCCGAACGGCGCAAGCTGCTCGTGCCAATGACCGACCCAGGCGGCAAGTCGGAGAGCATCCGGTTTCCTTTGCTGACAAGCACATCGCGTGCATCTTCGCGGCGCGGCACCGCGCCGATCACTAAACCTTTGGGCAGCACAGCCGGCATATCTTTCATGCTATGGACCGCCATATCGATGCCGCCGGCGAGCAATTCATGCTCAATCTCTTTCACAAACAACCCTTTGCCCCCGACTTTCGAGAGCGTAACATCAAGCACCCGATCTCCTTTCGTGACGATTTCTTTCACTTCAAACGTAAACGGCGCCCCAAGCTGTTTCAATTCGTTGATCACCCACTTCGTCTGGGTCAAGGCAAGCTTGCTGCGCCGCGAGCCAACGACAATGTTCCGCATCTCGTTCCACCTCGATTACGAATACCAGAAATGAAATTTTGACAAACTGCCAAACAAGAAAAAGTTGACAAGCAAAAATAAAAACGAACCGATATTCCATAGCGCGATCGCCTTCCCTTGCATCTGCCGGACGGCTCGCTTGTAAAAATAGACGCCATAGACGAGAAGAACGACAAACGACCCGAGCACTTTCGCATCATACCAATGGAAATGGTCGATTTGAATATACGCCCAAATCACGCCAAGAATGAGCCCTAATAACAACATAGGCAAGCCGAGCGCATTTAAAACATACGACAAAAAATCAAGCCGCGACAAATCCGCCATGCGCCAAAGGCGCGCCCCCCACTTTTTCTTTTTCAGCAAACTGTACTGCAACATGTAAAGCACCGAAAACAGAAACGACAGCGTAAACGCCGCATACGCTCCGAGCGAAAGGGTGATGTGGATGATCAGCAGCTCCGAGACGAGCCGCTCCGCAACAGCCGGCGACTGCGAAGACGGTGCAAACGTATGAATGGCCAAAATAAAAAAAGCAAGCACGTTCGTAAAAAAGACGATGAAATCGACGCGCAGCAGCCGATTGATGACGAGCGACAGCGTAATGAGCAGCCAAGCGTAAAAATAAAGCCCTTCCGACATCGTTAAAATCGGAAAGCGCTTCGTCTCCATGATGCGAGAAACAAACGTCACTGTCTGCAAAAGCCATACAATAGAAAGCAACCAGAAGGCGATGTCGTTCGCCTTCCGGTTTTGTTGCAAAAAATCGATGAAATAGAATAGGATCGAAGCGATGTAAAGCAAAATGGACAACTCATACAACAGCGCCACCATCCATCCCACCTTACAGCTGCCATGATGGGCGGGCGGCACGGACCGCTTCCGCGTCTTGTTCATCGCATTGCACGGATTTCGCCTGCTCTATATGCCGCTCGGCTTTCACCGCATCTTCGATATTGAAAATTTTCATAAACAGCAAAAGCGCCTCCTCGGCATTCGGGCCGGCGGCGAGTTCCTTCGCCTGCAAAATCGGATCGCGGAGCAGCTGGTTAATAATGCTTTTCGTATGCTTATTCAACACTTTCCAGTCGCGCTCCGACAAATGCGGCAGTTTCCGCTCCAAACTTTTCATCGTTTCTGCTTGAATGGCCAGCGCCTTTTCGCGCAATGCGGCAATGACTGGCACGACGCCGAGCGTCTGCAGCCATTGGCTGAACGCCATAAGTTCCGCTTCGATCATCGTTTCAATGCGAGCCGCTGCCTTTTGCCGTTCCGCCAAGTTGGCCGCCACCACATCTTGCAAATCGTCAATGTCGTACAAAAACACCGTTTCCAAATCAGCCAACGCCGGATCCAAATCGCGCGGCACCGCGATGTCAACCATAAAGAGCGGGCGGCCTTTGCGCATTTTCTCAAGCGGCGCCACCATTTCCTTCGTCAAAATATAGCCTTTGGCTCCCGTCGAGCTGATGACGATATCCGCTTCCAGCAAAGCGCATGACAATTCGCCGAGCGGCTTCGCTTCGCCGGCAAACTGCTTCGCAAGCTGTTTCGCTTTTTCAAGCGTCCGATTGACAACCGTCACCTTCCCGACGCCGCTGCCGTACAAGTTTTGCGCCGCCAGCGTCCCCATTTTGCCGGCCCCGATAATCAAGACGTGCTTGCCGGCAAGGCGGCCGAAAATTTTCTTCGCCAGCTCAACCGCCGCATAGCTGACCGATACAGCGTGCGCGCCGATGCCCGTTTCCGAGTGGGCGCGCTTCGCAAAGGTCACCGCCTGCTTGAACAGATGATTGAAAATCGTGCCGCTCGTCCCGACCTCTTGAGCGAGCAAATAGCTGTCTTTCACTTGCCCTAAAATTTGCGTTTCCCCAAGCACCATCGAATCAAGGCCGGCCGCCACGCGGAACAAATGCTTGATGGCCGCTTCTCCTTCAAGCACACGCAAATACGGAGCAATCGCTTCCACTTTGACGCCAAACCATTCGGCTAAAAATGCTTTCATATAGTAACGGCCGGTATGCAGTTGATCAACCACTGCATAAACTTCCGTCCGGTTGCACGTCGAGACGATCACGTTTTCGAGCACGCTTTTTTGCTTGGCGAGCTGTTTCATCGCCGCACCGAGTTCCGCTTCCGCAAACGCGAGCTTTTCGCGGATTTCTACAGGGGCGGTTTTATAGTCGACGCCAACGACTACGATTTGCACGATGCCAACCCCCTTATTGACCGAATCCCTTTTATCATTATATCACAACCGTCCATCGTTCCGGTTTGAAAAAATTGTGAACATGCCTCCAAAGCTATGCTAAACTGTAGACAGTGATCATTCTATCATAAACATGTCCAAAAGGGAAACGGAGGACGCGACGATCATGAAAACCCGAACGGTATTCGCCGGCATCTTATTCATTGGCCTCGGACTGTATTTTCTCGCCGGACAGATGGAATCCCCCCTTTTCCATTTCTTCCAAGGGTGGCCGGCCTTGCTTGCCATTTGCGGCGCGGCTTTGCTTGGCCAGGCGCATTCAGCGCGCGAATATGCTTACCTTTTCCCCGGCTTTCTTTTACTCGGATTTGGCGTTGAACTGCTCCTTGCGAGTGCATTTTCGGCCTGGCCCCGCGGCGTGAACATGTTTTTTTTCCTCATCGCGCTCGCTTTTTTCGCCAGCAGCCGCAAACAAAAAGGCGGGGCCGGCTTTGGCGTGCTTTTTTTGCTTCTCGCTGTCGTGCTGACGTTTTCCGGGCGCGGCCAGCCATTCTTTCACCTCGTCCAAGCCGGACTTTCCTCTGTCTGGAAGTTTTGGCCGCTCGGACTCATCGCCATCGGCGTCTATATATTATGGACTAGGCGAAAATAGCCTTGGAAGTGAAAACACCAGCGGAATCGCTGGTGTTTTCGTCATGAAGCCACAAACGGCAAAAGCGCCGCCCATGCTTCGTCTTTCCCTTGTCCGGTCTCGGCGGAAAACAAAATGAGCGGGTCGCCGTCAGCCATCCGCAACGTCTCGCGCGCGATTTTCGCGTGTTTTTGATGCTTGCCGCGCGGCACTTTATCCGCTTTCGTCGCAATGACGATCACCGGGATCTCGTAATGTTTTAAAAACTCGTACATCATCACATCGTCTTTCGTCGGCGGATGGCGCAAATCAACGAGCAGGACCGCCGCCTTAAGCACCTCGCGCGTCGTAAAGTACGTCTCCATCATGTTCCCCCATTTTTGCCGCTCCTGCTTCGACACGCGGGCGAAACCATAACCTGGCACGTCCACAAAGTAAAACGAGTCGTTAATCAAATAAAAATTCAACGTTTGCGTTTTACCTGGCTTTGAGGAGGTGCGCGCCAAGTTTTTCCGATTGATCATTTTGTTGATGAAGGATGATTTGCCGACGTTCGAACGGCCGGCGAGCGCCACCTCCGGCCGTCCGCCGTCCGGATATTGTTCCGGCTTGACGGCACTGGTCACAAGCTCTGCTTTCTTCACATTCATCGCTTCCACCCCACCAGCGCGTGCGGCAGCACCTCATCGAGATGAGAGACGAGCACAAAGCGCAAGTCGCGCTTCACCGTTTCCGGAATGTCAGCCAAATCTTTTTCATTGTCTTTCGGCAAAATGACGGTTTTCAATCCGGCACGATGGGCGCTTAACGTTTTCTCTTTCAGCCCCCCGATCGCAAGAACGCGGCCGCGCAGCGTAATTTCCCCGGTCATGCCGACAAAGCGGCTCACCGGCTTGCCCGTCAAAGCGGAAATGAGTGCGGTCGCAATCGTAATGCCGGCCGATGGCCCGTCTTTCGGCACCGCTCCTTCCGGAACGTGGATGTGAATATCATATTTCTCATGGAACTTCGGATCAATGTCAAGCTCCTCAGCGCGCGACCGCACGTAGCTGAACGCCGCTTGCGCTGATTCTTTCATGACATCGCCGAGCTTGCCGGTCAAAACGAGTTTGCCGTTTCCTTTCGCGAGCGACACTTCGATGGCGAGCGTATCGCCGCCAAACGCCGTATACGCCAGCCCGGTCGCCACGCCGACTTGGTCTTCCGCCTCCGCTCGGCCGTAGCGGTATTTTCGCTTCCCTAAAAATTCCTCAAGATTGTTTTCTGTGATCACAACCCGCTTTTTCTCGCCGGAAACGATGAGGCGGGCCGCTTTTCGGCAGATAGCGGCGAGCTGCCGCTCAAGCTCCCGCACCCCGGCTTCGCGCGTATAATGGCGGATGATATCGAGCATCGCGTCATCGCGAATTTGCAACGCCGCCTTTTTCAGCCCGTGCTCGGTGATTTGTTTCGGCAGCAAATGCCGCTTGGCGATATGCAGCTTCTCCACTTCTGTGTAGCCTGGTATGTGGATCACTTCCATCCGGTCCAAGAGCGGCTGCGGAATCGCCGCCAAATGGTTGGCCGTGGCGATAAACATGACTTTCGATAGATCGTACGGCTCTTCAATGTAATGGTCGCTGAACGTATGATTTTGCTCCGGGTCAAGCACCTCCAGCATGGCCGCCGATGGATCGCCACGGAAATCGCTCGACATTTTGTCGATTTCATCAAGCAAGAAGACGGGGTTGATCGTGCCTGCTTTTTTCATCCCCTGGATAATGCGTCCCGGCATGGCGCCGACATACGTGCGGCGATGGCCGCGAATTTCCGATTCGTCGCGGACGCCGCCGAGCGAAACGCGGACGAAGCGGCGGCCGAGCGCTTTGGCGATCGAGCGGGCGAGCGACGTTTTGCCGACCCCCGGCGGTCCGGCGAGGCAAAGAATCGGACCTTTTAACGATTTCGTCAGCTGCTTGACGGATAAAAATTCAAGCACCCGTTCTTTCACTTTATCGAGCCCGTAATGCTCCTCGTTTAAAATCGCTTCCGCCCGCTTAATGTCGTGGATGTCTTCCGTTTCTTTCGACCACGGCAAGGCGATGAGCCAATCGAGGTAGTTGCGAATGACTGCGCTTTCCGCTGAGGTCGCCGGAATTTTTTCATAGCGGTCAAGCTCTTTCAATGCCGTTTGTTTCACATGCTCCGGCATGCCGGCCGCCTCGATTTTTTCTTTCAGCTCCTCGACTTCGCCCGTTTTTCCTTCTTTTTCGCCAAGCTCTTTTTGAATCGCCTTCATTTGCTCGCGCAAATAATACTCTTTTTGCGTCCGCTCCATCGACTGCTTGACGCGGGCGCTGATCTTTTTCTCAAGCTGGAGCACTTCTTTTTCGTTGTGCAAAATTTGGATGATTTTATTGAGGCGCTCTTTCACGTCGATCGTTTCTAAAATGCGCTGCTTTTCCTCAAGCTTAAGCGGCAAGTGCGAGGCGATGATGTCCGCCATTCGCCCCGGCTCATCGATGTCGACGATCGAGGCGTAAATGTCGACCGACAGCCGCTTGGACAAGTTTATGTACTGCTCGAAATATTCAAGCATCGTCCGCTTGAGCGCCTCATCTTCTAAATCTTTCGCCGCCCGATCAGCAAACTTTTCGACTTTGACGAGAAAGTACGGCTCCTCGCTGATCACTTCCGTAATGAGCGCCCGAGCGACGCCTTCGACAAGCACGCGGAACGTGCCGTTCGGGAGTTTTAGAAGTTGCTTGACGCGCGCGATCGTTCCCATTTTATATAAGTCATCCATGTCCGGTTCGTCGATGGCAACGTCTTTTTGCGACGTCAGCAAAATCATATGATCCTCAACCATGGCTTGTTCGAGCGCTTTGACCGATTTCTCGCGCCCGACATCCAAATGGAGCACCATCGTCGGAAACACGAGCAGCCCACGCAGCGGCAAAAGCGGAACGACCGTCTCCTTTTTCTTTCCGTTCACGCCGAACACCTCCATCTCTCGCTTCTATTCGTTTATTGTATAGTACGGTAGCCGGGTTTGTAAAATTTGACGAACGAAAAAGCGCGCGGCGCTCCGTCTGCAGGCAAAGAAAAACCGACTTCAGCGACGATCCGCTTGCGCCGAAGCCGTACATAAAAGAGAGGCCGGGCGAACCGCCCGACTCGGTTGCGAGCGGATCGCCCGCTTTCGTTGCCAATCGTTCGCCTTGCCGCCGTTTCCTTTGGCTAGACGAGCTTTTTCTCCGAGCGGTCCATAGCCGCTGGCAGCAGCGCGGGGCCGCGGCGGAGCGCCTCTTCGCCGAACACATGGACGAGCACTTCCTCGAGGCGGCGGACGGCGATGATTTGAATGCCGCTGACTTCGCCTAGCAACGATTGCATATTCTCAATCGGGATGATGACTTTTTTCGCCCCGGCTTGTTTGGCCGCTTTGATTTTGGCGAACACGCCGCCGACCGGTTTCACGCAGCCACGGATGCTGATTTCTCCGGTCATCGCGACCGTATGATCGACTGGCAGCTGGTAGATGGCGGAATAAATGCCGACGGCAATCGCCACCCCGGCTGACGGGCCGTCAACCGGCACCCCGCCCGGAAAGTTGACATGAATGTCGTAGCGGTCCGCTGGCACGCCCATCGCCCGCAACACCGTAATGACGTTTTCCGCCGAGCCGCGCGCCATGCTTTTGCGCCGCACCGATTTTTCTGCACTGCCGATGCTTTCCTCCTCGACAATGCCGGTGACATTGATCAATCCTTTTCCTTTCGCCGGCAAGGCGGTCACCTCAATTTCGAGCAACGCACCGGTGTTTGGTCCATACACAGCCAGACCGTTGACGACGCCGACCGCCGGAGCGGAAGCGATTTTCTTCTCATAGCGCGGAGTCATTTGGCTCGATTGAATGACCCATTCAATATCTTTGTCCAAAATGTTTTCTCGGTTTTCCGTGATGGCCAGGCCAGCGGCAATTTGCATCATGTTGACCGCCTCCCGCCCGTTGCGCGCATAGGCGGCAAGGAGGCGAATGCCGCTTTCTGACACGTTCAAGCGGATTTTTTCCGCCGCCTTTTTCGCGATGAGGGCGATTTCATCTTGGTCCAATTCACGGAAAAATACTTCCAGGCAACGAGAGCGAATGGCCGGAGGAATTTCGTTCGGCGTGCGCGTCGTCGCCCCGACAAGACGGAAATCAGCCGGCAGTCCATTTTGGAAAATATCGTGAATATGGCTTGGGATTTGCGGATTTTCTTTGCTGTAATAGGCGCTTTCAAAAAATACTTTCCGGTCCTCAAGCACTTTCAGCAGCTTGTTCATTTGGATCGGATGAAGCTCGCCGATTTCGTCGATGAATAAAACGCCGCCGTGGGCGTTCGTCACCGCCCCTTGCTTCGGCTGGGGAATGCCGGCTTGCCCCATCGCCCCGGCCCCCTGGTAAATCGGGTCGTGCACCGAGCCGATGAGGGGGTCGGCGATGCCGCGCTCGTCAAAGCGCGCCGTCGTCGCGTCAAGCTCCACGAACACCGCATTTTTCTTAAACGGGGAGAGCGGATTTTTTTTCGCTTCCTCAAGCACGAGCCGAGCAGCTGCCGTCTTGCCGACGCCAGGGGGGCCGTAAATGATGACATGCTGCGGGTTGGGGCCGCATAAAGCAGCTTTTAACGCCTTGATGCCGTCTTCCTGACCGACGATGTCGTCAAAACTTTTCGGCCGCACTTTTTCCGCCAGCGGCTCGGTGAGCGAAATCGAACGCAGCTTGCGGAGCTGTTCCATCTCTTTGCGCGACTCTTTATCAATCGAAACTTTTTGCACACGTTGCCCTCTTAGCAAATTCCAAAAATAAAGGCCGATGATGACCCCGAAAAACAGCTGGATGACCAGTACGATGTTCGTCCAATCCATGCCCCGATATCCTCCTGCCTTTAGATGGTATGTAGTATGATAGTATCTCCGCGAACTGGCGGGAATAAACAAAAAAAGCGCCGACCGGCGCCCAGGGCATGGGCGGCAAAAAAAGAAACCGCCGAAAAAAGGCGGTTTTCCCATCAGGCAGATGTTTTCCGTTCCAGCTCGATGACGGTGCCGTCATGACGGATCAGCGTCGGCGGCTTTGTGCCGCGCACCGTGTCGAGCGTGATGATGCACTTTTGCACATCTTCGCGCGACGGCAGCTCAAACATCACATCGAGCATAATGCCTTCGATGATCGAGCGAAGGCCGCGCGCGCCCGTTTTCCGCTCAATCGCTTTTTTCGCGATTTCACGGAGCGCCGCTTCTTCAAACTCGAGCTCAACGCCGTCAAGCTCAAGCATTTTTTGGTATTGCTTGACAATGGCATTTTTCGGTTTCGTCAAAATGTCGATCAACGCCTGTTCGTCGAGCGGCTCGAGCGTCGTAATGACCGGCAGACGGCCGATGAACTCCGGAATCAGTCCGAATTTGAGCAAGTCTTCCGGCAGCACTTTCGACAACAAGTTTTTCTCGTCGACATCCGTCTGGTTCATTTCCGCGCCAAAACCGATCACTTTTTTGCCAAGACGGCGCTTGATGATCGGCTCAATGCCATCAAACGCTCCACCGCAAATGAACAAAATGTTCGTCGTATCGATTTGAATGAATTCTTGATGCGGATGTTTGCGACCGCCCTGCGGCGGAACGCTGGCAATGGTGCCTTCTAAAATTTTCAACAGCGCCTGTTGCACCCCTTCGCCGGATACGTCGCGAGTGATGGAAGGGTTTTCCGATTTGCGGGCGATTTTGTCAATTTCATCGATGTAAATAATGCCTTTTTCCGCCCGTTCGACGTCATAATCCGCCGCTTGGATGAGCTTTAACAAAATGTTTTCGACGTCTTCGCCAACATAGCCGGCCTCTGTAAGCGAGGTGGCATCGGCGATGGCAAACGGCACGTTCAAAATGCGCGCCAATGTTTGCGCCAGCAGCGTTTTCCCGCTCCCGGTCGGCCCGATCATTAAAATGTTGCTTTTCGACAGCTCGACATCATCGATTTTGCTGCCGGAATTGATCCGTTTATAATGATTGTAAACCGCAACGGCGAGCGATTTTTTCGCCTCATCTTGACCGATGACGTACTCATCTAGAATTTCCCGAATTTCCAACGGTTTCGGCACGTCTTTAAATTCAAATTCCTCTTCATTGCCGAGCTCCTCTTCAACAATTTCCGTGCATAGCTCAATGCACTCGTCGCAAATGTAAACCCCCGGACCGGCAACGAGCTTTCGGACTTGGTCTTGTGTTTTGCCGCAGAACGAACATTTCAATTGCCCTTTTTCATCATTAAACTTAAACATGTCATTTCACCCCTTGCCAACGAAATCGCGCCTGCTTATGTATCCATGTCCGCCATCTCTTATGTCGTAAAAACGTATGTATTCGCTATTTTACCATACATGTTCCTGAGAAAGCGAATGAAAAAACCGTCGTCCATTTGGAAAAGTTTGAAAATTGCCGTTCAGGCGCCATGGTTGTGGATAAAGAACAAGGCACGAAGTCTCGCGCCTTGTTCCTTCCTTAAGATATATTATGCCGCAACCTTGCTGTGCTCTACAAGAAAATCAACTGTTTTCCGCCATTTCAAATCTTCTTTGACGCCATCTAAGCTGCCGAGCAGCTCTTT
The DNA here is from genome assembly GCF_022341265.1 of Geobacillus sp. YHL. Taxonomy (NCBI): domain Bacteria; kingdom Bacillati; phylum Bacillota; class Bacilli; order Caryophanales; family Anoxybacillaceae; genus Geobacillus; species Geobacillus sp. YHL. The sequence goes on along the minus strand of NZ_JAEIGB010000001.1, from coordinate 257,155 downwards.
CAGCTTGTCCACGCTCAGCTTGTAGGCTTCCGCCATTTTTTCGAGCTCTTTGTTTACTTCCTCGTCGGTCACTTCAATGTTTTCGGCCTTCGCGATCGCTTCAAGCGTCAACGCCGCGCGCACCCGTTTTTCGGCATCTTCTTTCATTTGCTCGCGCAACGACGCTTCATCTTGGCCGGAGAATTGATAATACAACTGCAAGTTCAAACCTTGCATTTGCAGGCGTTGGTCAAATTCGCGAAGCATCCGGTCGGTTTCGTTTTTGATCATAACCTCCGGAATATCCATTTCGGCGTTGGCTGCCGCTTTTTCGACAACCGCATTGCGCAAGGCAGTCTCCGCCTCGTTCTTTTTCGCCTCTTCCAAACGGGCGCGAATTTTCGCCTTTAGTTCGTCAAGCGTTTCGACTTCTTCATCGACGTCTTTGGCAAACTCGTCGTCCAAAGCCGGCAATTGCTTCGCTTTCACTTCATGCACTTTCACTTTAAACGTCGCCGGTTTGCCGGCCAATTGCTTCGCGTGGTATTCATCCGGGAATGTGACTTGGATTTCTTTTTCCTCGCCGGCTTTCATGCCGACAAGCTGTTCTTCAAACCCCGGAATGAACGTTCCAGAGCCGATTTCAAGCGAATAGTTCTCCGCCTTGCCGCCTTCAAACGGCTCGCCGTCGACAAACCCTTCGAAATCGATGACGACCGTATCGCCGTTTTCCACCGTCCCGTCTTCTTTCACGACAAGTTCGGCGTAATTTTCTTGCAAACGTTTCAATTCGTTTTCGACATCTTCGTCCGTCACGGTTGTATCCATTTTTTCCACTTCAAGCCCTTTGTATTGACCGAGCTTCACTTCCGGCTTTACGGTCACTTTCGCTTTGAAAATTAAGCTTTTGCCTTTTTCCATTTGCTCAATGTCAATCTCCGGCATTGACACCGGTTCGATGCCTGCCTCTTCGACGGCTTTGGCATACGCCTCTGGCAGCAAAATGTCGAGCGCATCTTGATAGAGCGCTTCGACGCCGAAGCGTTTTTCAAACAGAACGCGCGGCACTTTCCCCTTGCGGAAGCCCGGAAGCGTGATGTTTTTCACCACTTTTTTAAACGCGGCGTCCAAGCCTTTGTTCACTTTCTCGGCGTCGACCTCAACGGTCAATACGCCTTCGTTCCCTTCAAGCTTTTCCCATTTGACTGACATCCTTGTTCCCTCCACCTGAAATCATTGCTCGGACCATAGCGCACTCCGCTTGTCCAGATCTTTTTATGATGCCCAATTATGTAGACAAGTATGCGAAAACAGATACATAGCACAGCCATTATATTATAACATACAACAGCCATGTTTCAACAGAGAACGAGCCATTAGAGGGAGGAAAGTTCCTCTATTTCGTATAGCTTTTGGCAAAGCGTTGCCATCTCCGCCGCCTCCACACCGTAGCGGTCGGCCAAGGCGGTCGCGTCAGCATCCAAGCCTAAAAACCGGCTCGCCATCCAATGGAGAGCAGCAAGCCAGGCCGCTGCATCCGCCGGCTCTGGCGGAAACGGGTACAACACATATGCATAGCGAAGCCAAATGTCCGCCGCCGTTTCATACAAACTCGGGCTTTCCGCCGCGAGCTGCTGTTCAAGCCGACCCAGCAGCGATGAAGCAAATTCCGTTTCCGTCTGTTCGTCCAACGCTGACGGGACGACCTCCATGCAACGGCCAAATTTCTCAACCGTCACCGTTTCGTTGACTCGCTTCCCTGTCAACAGGCGAAGGAGCATCGTTTTCGCCATCGGGCTTTTTTCCGGTGCGCGTAAATATTGCTTGAGCAACGGCAGCACCGGCTCGATGTCTTCTTTTTCCAGTTGTTTAATCAGTTGCAGCTGCTCAGCAATGTCCCCGGACTCAAGCAGCCGTCTCACCCGCTTCCACTCCGCGGGCGGAAGCGTGCGGGCATTCATTTTTTCACTGAATCGAAGCAGCTGGTGAAGCTGTTCGCGCAGCGAAACGGATAACGACGGACGGCGCAAGGCGTGGCGGATCACGGTTTCGGCCTTGCTGTATCGATTCGTTTGCAACAATATGGCAATATACATTTGCAACAGTTCACCGTTGCCCGGTTGCTCGTCAAGCAAACCGGCAAGACGCCGCTCCGCCTCATCATATTCCCCAAGCTCATAGCAACAGACAGCCAGCCCAAGCCGAACCGGAAAGCTGTGGTCGCCAAGCTGTTCGGCGGCGCGCAAAAAGCGGAGCGCTTCTTTATACCGCTTCGCCTCGAGCGCAGCAAACGCCTCTTCCATCAGCCGTTCTTTCGTTTGCGGAAACATGATGATTTTTCCTTTTTTCCCGGCCATCTTCGCCCGCTCCTATATGTGTTTACCACAAGTGTAACAAGTTTTCTTAGCCGAAACAAGCCAACCCTTTTTGGCGCTTGCTGCCGCCGTCCATTTTCTTCATCCTCCTATATGCAAAACAAAGAGGCTGTTCCTGCCAAAATAACGGCGGAACAGCCGATTTTTGCCGCCGCGCTGCACCGCAAAAAATAGACGCTTACGGCCGCGGGCTATGCTGTTGTTCATACGCTTGAATATACGGTTCATAGACAAACGTTAAATCAATTTCATCCCATCCCTTTAACAGCAACTGTTTTCGATACGGGTCAATGTCAAACGGACGCGAAAATCCTTCATCGTCAAATACCCGCTGTTCTTCAAGCGAAACCGTCAGTTCATAGTCTGCGCGCTCGCTTTGGCGCAGCAAGTAGCGGACATCCTCTTTATCCAGCCGGATCGGCAACAGCCCATTTTTTAAGCAGTTGTTGTAAAAAATATCGGCAAACGATGGGGCAATGATGACGCGGAATCCGTAATCTTGCAGCGCCCACGGCGCATGTTCGCGCGATGAGCCGCAACCGAAGTTTTCATCGGCGACTAAAATCGTCGCCCCTTCGTTTTCCGGGCGGTTGAGCTCAAACGCCGGATTTGGCGTGCCGTCGCTCAAATACCGCCAATCGTAAAAGAGAAACTGGCCAAAGCCGGTGCGTTCAATCCGTTTCAAAAACTGTTTTGGAATGATTTGATCGGTATCAATATTCGCCCGATCGATGCCGGCGGTTTTTCCGCGATGGATCGTAAACGGCTTCATCGTCCTTTCCCCCTTCCGTTATGGATGTCGCTGATGGCAAAGGAGCTCGGCTTCCTAGGATGCCGCGCCGCCTCTTTTGCCATCACGATCGTCAATTTAACAGACCGGCTCGGCTTCAAGCTGGCGCACGTCGACAAAATGTCCGTAAATCGCAGCCGCCGCCGCCATCACCGGGCTGACGAGATGCGTGCGCGCCCCTTTTCCTTGCCGCCCTTCAAAGTTGCGGTTCGACGTTGACGCACAGTGCTCGCCTTCTGGGATGATGTCCGGGTTCATGCCCAAACAGGCGCTGCAGCCGGAGTCGCGCCATTCAAAACCGGCGTCGATGAAAATTTGCGCCAACCCTTCCGCTTCGGCTTGTTTTTTCACTTGCTGCGATCCAGGCACGACGAGCGCCCGTACACCCGGAGCCACTTTTTTCCCTTTCACGATGCTCGCCGCCGCGCGCAAATCGCTGAGGCGTGAGTTGGTGCACGAACCGATGAAGACGTGCTGCACCGGAATATCCGTAATCGGCGTGCCCGGCTTGAGCCCCATGTACTCAAGCGCCCGGCGCACCGCGTTTTGCTCTGTTTTGCTTTCAAATTGCTCGGGATGCGGCACGACGCCATCGACGGAAGTGCTCATCGCGGGGTTCGTCCCCCACGTCACCATCGGAGCGATCGTCGACGCATCGATTTCAATCGTTTTATCGTATTTTGCCCCCTCATCGCTGGCTAACGCCCGCCACCGTTCCACCGCCTTGTCAAACTCCTCGCCTTTTGGCGCATATTTGCGGCCGCGCAAATAGGCAAACGTCGTTTCATCCGGGCTGATGAGGCCGGCTCTCGCCCCAGCTTCAATCGACATGTTGCAAATCGTCATTCGCTCTTCCATCGACATGCGTCGGATCGCTTCGCCTGTAAATTCGATAATATAACCGGTGCCGATGCCAACGCCATAGCGGCCGATAATGGCCAAGATGACATCTTTGGCGGTCACTCCTTTGCCGAGGCGGCCGTTGATGCAGATTTGCAGCGTTTTCGGCTTATGCTGCCAAAGCGTTTGTGTAGCCAATACATGCTCGACTTCGCTCGTGCCGATGCCAAACGCCAAGGCGCCAAACGCCCCGTGCGTCGACGTATGGCTGTCGCCGCAAACGATCGTTTTTCCCGGCTGGGTCAACCCGAGCTCTGGGCCGATGACGTGAACGATTCCTTGCTCTTCGCTGTGTAGGTCGGCGAGCGGAATGCCGAACTCGCGGCAGTTGCGCTCAAGCGCAGCGATTTGGTTGCGCGCCACTTCGTCGGTAATCACAAATCGGTTAACGGTCGGCACGTTATGGTCCATCGTCGCAAAGGTCAAATCCGGCCGCCGCACCTTCCGCCCTTTTTGCCGCAATCCTTCAAACGCTTGCGGCGAGGTCACTTCATGCACTAAGTGCAAATCGATGTACAATAAATCCGGTTTGCCCTCCTCACGGTAGACGACGTGGTTTTCCCAAATTTTATCGATGATCGTTTTCGGCTTCATTGGCTTTCACCTCGCACGTCTTAGGCATAAACGGTCATAATTTGAGCAATGGCCGTATAATCCAGCACCGCCGCTTTGATTTCTTCGACCATTTCGTTCGTGGATACGATGCGGCCGCCGCTTGGCGCCAAGTCGGCGGTGCGCAAACCTAGGGCGAGCGCCTGCCACACCGCGTGCTCTACCGCCTCCGCTTCCGCGGTGAGCCCGAACGACAGTCGAAGCATCATCGCGGCCGACAAAATCGCCGCAATCGGATTGGCTTTGTTCATGCCGGCGATATCAGGCGCTGAACCGTGCACCGGCTCATACAAGCTCGGACCGGAAGCGGATAAGCTGGCTGACGGCAGCATCCCGAGCGAACCGGACAACATGGAGGCTTCATCGCTTAAAATGTCGCCAAACATGTTTTCTGTCACAATGACATCAAACTGCTTCGGCGCACGGATGAGCTGCATCGCGGCATTGTCAACAAGCATATGCTCAAGCGTGACGTCCGGAAACTGCTTCGCCACCTCTTCGGCCACTTCCCGCCATAGACGGCTTGACGAAAGGACGTTCGCCTTGTCGACCGAAGTCACTTTTTTCTTCCGCCCGCGTGCGAGTATAAACGCCATGCGGACGATCCGCTCAATTTCTTCCTTTTTATATAACAAGGTGTCCACTGCTTTTTCTTCGCCGTTTTCGACGACGCGGCCGCTCGGCTGGCCGAAGTAAATGCCGCCGGTCAGCTCGCGGACGATGACAAAATCGACGCCTTGCACGAGATCCGGTTTTAACGGCGAAGCGGAAACCAAACTGTCATAGCAAACAACCGGCCGCAAGTTGGCATATAAGTCGAGCTGCTTGCGAATGGCAAGCAATCCTTTTTCCGGGCGCAAATGCGGAGGGTTGTCATCCCACTTCGGACCGCCGACCGCCCCAAGCAGCACCGCATCGCTTTCTCGGCAAAGGCGGAGCGTTTCCTCGGGGAGCGGCGTCCCCGCCTCATCGATCGCCGCTCCACCGATCAATCCATATTCAAACGTAAACTCGTGGCCAAACCGGATGCCGACCGCTTTTAATACCTCGACCGCTCCGGACGTCACTTCTTTGCCGATGCCATCCCCTGGCAAGACGGCAATCCGATAGTTTCCCATTCTGAATCCCCCCGTTTTTATGGTGTTGCCACTTTCTCGTTTTCGCCGCGCATCGCTTCGATCATAAACACACGGTTGATGGCGTTGATGTACGCTTTCGCCGATGCTTCCAACACGTCTTGTGCAGTGCCGCGCCCGCTCGTCTCGATGTCATGGGCGCGCACTTTGACGAACACTTGGGCCAACGCATCGCGGCCGCCGCCGACCGATTCGATCCGGTAGTCAAGCAGCGTCACCGGCGTTTGGAAGCAACGTTCCAATGTATTGTACAGCGCCTCGACGCTGCCGGCGCCGGTCGCCGCTTCTTGGATTTCATTCCCCTTCCCGTCTTTCAGTACAACGACCGCTGTCGGAATTTGATTCGTCCCGTATTGCACTTGAATGGAAGACAATTGGTAAAAATCTTTAAAGTGGTCGAACTTCTCTTCGAAAATCAACGCGATTAAATCGTCGTCGGTAATGTCCTTCTTTTTGTCCGCCAATTCTTTAAAACGGACAAACAGCTGATTGATTTCTTCATCGGACAACGTGTAGCCGAGCTCCTCAACCCGGTTGCGAAGCGCATGGCGGCCGGAATGTTTGCCGAGCACCATCGAATTCGACGGCACGCCGACGAGCTCCGGCGAAATGATTTCGTATGTCGTTTTTTCTTTTAAGACGCCGTCTTGATGGATGCCCGATTCATGCGCAAACGCGTTTTTGCCGACGACCGCTTTGTTGGGTGGAACGACGACCCCGGTCAGCTTGCTGACAAGATTGCTTGTGCGCTTAATTTCCTGCAAATTGAGGCGCGTTTCCACTTGATAGTAGTCTTTGCGGATGTGAAGGGCGACAGCGATTTCCTCAAGCGCCGCATTGCCGGCCCGCTCGCCGATGCCGTTGATCGTGCACTCGACCTGCGTCGCTCCATGTTCAATGGCCGACAGCGAGTTCACCACCGCCATGCCCAAGTCATCATGACAATGAGCGGAGAGTGAAACCTTTTCAATATTCGGAACATTGTTTTGCAAATAGAGGAAAATTTCCCCGTATTCTTTCGGCGTAATATAGCCGACCGTATCCGGAATGTTGATCACCGAGGCGCCGGCTTTGATCACTTCGGCGACGATTTTCGCCAAAAACGGCAACTCGCTTCGGCACGCATCTTCCGCCGACCATTGGACGATCGGGAAAAAGCGCTTCGCGTATTTCACCGCCTCAACCGCCGCTTCAATCACTTGTTCCGGCGTCATCCGCAATTTATGCACCATATGGATCGGCGAGGTGGCGATGAATAGGTGGAGCCGCGGCTCCGCGCCGCCTTTTAACGCCTCCCACGCCGCATCAATGTCGCTTCGGACCGAGCGCGACAGCCCGGTGACCGAGCATGTTCTCACCGTTTCGGCAATTTGTTTGACCGCCTCAAAATCGCCTTTCGATGAGGCGGGGAAACCCGCCTCGATGATGTCAACCCGCAGCCGTTCAAGTTGACGGGCAATTTCCAACTTTTCTTGCAAATTCAAGTTCACACCAGCGGATTGTTCCCCATCACGCAATGTGGTATCAAAAAACTTAATTTTTCGCACCTGGCACCACCGCCTCGATTTGTTTTGCCTTCACAAACGGCATCATGCTTCGCAGTTCGCGTCCGACAATCTCAATCAAATGCTCATTCTCACGCCGGTTGATGGCGTTGAACTCCGGACGGTTCGCTTGGTTTTCCAAAATCCAGCTCTTCGCGAATTTGCCGGTTTGAATGTCATCGAGCACCTTTTTCATTTCCGCTTTCACAGCGTCGTTAATAATGCGCGGGCCGGTGATAAAGTCGCCCCATTGCGCCGTATCGGAAATCGAATAGCGCATCCACGACAAACCGCCTTCGTAAAGGAGATCGACGATGAGCTTCATCTCATGCAAACACTCAAAATAGGCGACTTCCGGCTGATACCCGGCTTCAACGAGCGTTTCAAACCCGGCTTTGATGAGCGCCGTCAGCCCACCGCACAGCACCGCTTGTTCACCGAACAAGTCGGTTTCCGTCTCTTCTTTGAACGTCGTCTCCAACACCCCAGCTCGAGCAGCGCCGATCGCTTTCGCGTAGGCGAGCGCCGTTTCTTTCGCGTGTCCGGTCACATCTTGGTAGACGGCGATGAGCGCCGGCACGCCCGCTCCTTCCGTATATGTGCGCCGCACGAGATGGCCTGGGCCTTTCGGCGCAACCAAGAAGACGTCAACATGATTCGGTGGGACAATTTGGCTGAAATGGATGTTAAAGCCGTGCGCAAACACAAGCGCATTGCCTGGCTCGAGTTCCGGCTCGATTTCCTCTTTGTACACGGCCGGCTGCTTCTCATCCGGCAGCAGCACCATGACGATATCAGCCTGCTTCGCCGCTTCGCGGACTGAATACACCTCAAATCCGTCTTGTTCTGCCTGCTCCCACGATTTTCCTTTTCGCAGTCCGACGATGACGCGAACGCCGCTGTCGCGCAAGTTTTGCGCATGGGCGTGGCCTTGCGAGCCGTAGCCGATGATCGCGACCGTTTTCCCTTGCAAATATTGTTCGTTTGCATCCCCGTTATAGTAGACTTTTGCCATGATTACCCTCTCCTTTGTTCTGTAGTTTGACAATCCCTACGCTTGGCCGCCCCTTGTTTGGCGGTTCCATGAAGCAATCAGCGCTGTTTTGTATGATAGCTGTTAAATAATGAACGCCGTTTTCTGATTCGTCGTCGCTTTTTGCGCCCCGCGGGTGAACGCGGTCGTTCCCGTGCGCGCCACTTCCTTAATGCCGTACGGGCGCAATAGTTCAATCAACGCCTCGACTTTCTCCGGCTCGCCGGTCACTTGAATGACGAGGCTGTCTTTGCTTACGTCGACGATCGAGGCGCGAAACGGCTCGATGAGCGTGTAAATTTCCTGGCGGACCGCCGGAGGAGCGGCAACTTTAATGAGCGCCAGCTCGCGGGCGACGATCGCTTGGTCAGTGATGTCATTCACCTTCAACACATCAATCTGCTTGTTCAGCTGCTTAATGATTTGCTCCGCCGTCCGTTCATCGTCAACGTTGACGACGAACGTCATCCGCGAAATGCCCTCGATTTCCGTATGCCCGACCGTAATGCTTTCGATATTGTAATGCCGCTTTGTAAACAACCCGGTAATGCGGTTTAAGACGCCGGGGCGGTTGTTGACTGTCATCGTGATGATTCTTCGCATGCTTTCACCCCCACCATTTCATGAAGCCCTTTGCCGGGCGCCACCATCGGATAGACGTTCTCGTCGGCGCGGACATGGAAATCAAGCAGCACCGGCCCATCCATCGCAAACGCTTGTTTTAACACTTCGGCCGCTTCCGCCTCCGTCTTCGCCCGCAGACCTGGCATCCCGTATGCTTCGGCAAGCTTGACGAAATCCGGCTGGTTCGGAATGAGCGAATGGGAGTACCGTTTGTCATAGAACAGCTCCTGCCATTGCCGCACCATGCCGAGCGCCTGGTTGTTGACGATGACGATTTTGATCGGCAGCCGTAGCTCCTGGATGACCGACAGTTCTTGGAACGTCATTTGGAAGCCGCCGTCGCCGACGATCGAAACGACCGTAGCGCTCCGATCGGCGAGCTGGGCGCCGATCGCTGCCGGAAGCCCGAAGCCCATCGTGCCGAGCCCCCCGGACGTCACCCACCGGTGCGGCCGGTTGAACTTGTAATATTGCGCCGCCCACATTTGATGCTGGCCGACGTCCGTCGTCACGATCGCCTCGCCGTTTGTCATTTCATAGATCATCTCGATCAGTTTTTGCGGTTTGATCGTGCCGGCTTCCGGCTCATAATGGAGCGGGAAGCGCCGCTTCCATTCATCAAGCTGCGCGAGCCACGCCGCCGTGTCCGCCGGCTTGCCTTGCTGGGCGATCAGCTCTTGCAAGGCGGCTTTTGCATCGCTGACGATTGGAATTTTCGTCGGCACGTTTTTGCCGATTTCCGCCGGATCGATGTCGATATGGGCGACGGTCGCTTTCGGCGCGAAATATTTTAAATTGCCGGTGACCCGGTCATCGAAGCGGGCGCCGATGTTGATGAGCAAATCGCATTCACACAGCGCCATATTCGCCGTATACGTACCGTGCATGCCGGCCATGCCTAAAAACAGCGGATGGTCGGCCGGGAAACCGCCAAGGCCAAGGAGCGTATGAATGACCGGAATGTTTTGCTGTTCGGCGTATTGCCGCAATTCATTGGACGCATTGGCGTGCAAGATGCCAGCGCCGGCTAAAATGACCGGCCGCTTTGATTGGCTGACCGCCTCGACAAGCCGGCGGATTTGCCAATGGTTCGGCTGCGTCGTCGGCTGATAGCCAGGCAAATGAACGTCTTGATCGTAATCAAACTCCCCTTCGGCCGTCGTAATGTCTTTTGGAATATCGATCAACACCGGTCCGGGGCGCCCGGTCGTCGCAATGTGAAACGCCTCTTTAATGATTCTCGGCAGCTCGCTGATGTCGCGCACTTGGTAGTTGTGTTTCGTAATCGGCATCGTAATGCCGACAACGTCCGCCTCCTGAAACGCATCCGAGCCGATGACGCTCGTGGCCACTTGCCCGGTAAAGACGACGAGCGGCAGCGAATCCATCATCGCGTCGGTCAACCCGGTGACGATGTTGGTCGCTCCCGGGCCGGAGGTGGCGATGACGACCCCTGGTTTTCCAGAAATGCGCGCATATCCTTCCGCCGCATGGATGGCCCCTTGCTCATGCCGCGTCAGCACGTGGAACACGCCGGCTTTATACAACTCGTCATACAGCGGGAGCACCGCCCCCCCCGGATAGCCGAAGATGACTTCGACTTTTTCTTCCTTGAGCGCTTCAATGAGCATCAGCGACCCGCTCATTCTCGCCTTCGTCCTCGCTTTTTCTTGTTCCTCGACTTTCATTTTTGTCATCGTCGATCCTCCCTGTGATTTGTCATCCATATAAAAAACCTTTCCGCCCACGATGGCTGTCATTTCCAGCCAAAGGGGCGAAAAGGTTTCCTTTCCGCGGTACCACCCTTCTTCACGGCCGTGACGGCCGCCTCAGGAGCGGCCAGCCGAAGCCGGCCGCTCATTTTGGTAACGAGTGAAGCGCGCGTCTCCACTCGTCCAGCCCTACTAGCCGTCCGGCGTTCAGGCTGGCGCTCAGAGGTGAGTTCATCAAGCGGCAACATCACCGGTTCGCAGCTCCCCCGGCTCTCTGTGGATGTTGACCCCGCTGACTACTTATCCTCGTCAACGCTTTTTCGCTATCCACTTGTCATGGACGATCAACCGACATTGGCGTTCGTCGGATACACCTTTACTCCTTCGACGACCACGCGGCGGCGAAATTCTTCAAGCAACCGCTTGGTATGCGGTCCCGGCGTCCCGTCGCCGATCGTCCGGCCATCGACTTTAATGACCGAAATGACTTCGGCCGCCGTCCCCGTCAAAAACACTTCATCCGCGACATAGACATCATGGCGGGTAAACGGCTCCTCTTTCACCGTATAGCCGAGATCCTCCGCGATTTCGATGATCGCTTGACGCGTAATGCCTTCAAGCGCCCCGACATACCCAGGCGGTGTGTAAATGACGCCGTTTTTGATGATGAAAACATTGTCTCCCGAACCTTCCGCGACATAGCCTTGATCGTTTAAGATCAGCGCTTCGCTTACGTTCGCCAAATGCGCCTCGATTTTGACAAGCACATTGTTTAGGTAGTTGAGCGATTTGACTTTCGGGCTCAGCACATCAGAGCGGTTGCGGCGCGTCGCCACTGTCACCACTTCGATGCCGATTTCATATAAATGTTTCGGGAAGAGCGCGAGCGGCTCGACGATAATCACGATTTGCGGCGTTTTGCATTTGTACGGATCCAGTCCTAAATCGCCGACCCCGCGCGAAACGACCAGGCGGATGTATGCATCTTGATAGCCGTTGCGGCGGATCGTTTCGAGCACGTGGCCAATCATTTCTTCCTTCGTGTACGGAATGTCGAGCAAAATCGACTTCGCTGAATTGTATAGCCGATCTATATGTTCTTCGAGGCGGAATACGTTGCCGCTATAGACGCGAATGCCTTCAAATACCCCGTCGCCATACAAAAACCCATGGTCATACACGGAAATTTTGGCGTTTTCTTTTGTCACAAATTCTCCGTTTAAAAAGATCCATTGTTCGCCCACTTCGGTTCCCCTCTTCCTTGATCAGTCAGCAGTTGCTTTGAACGGCTCGATCATTGTATTGAGTCGTTTCTCTTATTTGAAAATTATAATAATCCGAAACCTTTGCGCCGTCAATAACGTTTTTTGAAAATTCCGATTGGTCAAACTATTTGAATGCGCTTACATTATGATAGAATCAAGGTTTTGCCGATTCAAAAAATTTTTTTCTTGGCGGCTCATAGAAAACGCCCTTGAGCGCAGTTCGCTCCTCATTCGATATGAACATAACGGGCTCAAGGCGCGCTCATTTTTCTGATAGAAAAGATCCGTAAGCAACGTTCGCTTCTCACTCGGACATGAAAATGACGAATCAAAACGATGCGCCTTTTTCCACTTCATCTCCCCAAAACGAAAAAAGGCGGCCCAAACACAGGCCCCCTTTCCAAACACGCTATATGGCACTTCCATTTTGAAAGCGAACCTGTTGAAGCGGCCTTGCTTACCGTGAAAAAGCCGGCGGTTTTGCCGGCTTAGATAGAAAACGTTTGTTCCATTTTGAGAATAGGCTGTCCATCCACTTCATAAAACTGGACGTGCGCCCGTCCGCTGTCGACCGTCAGCACCGCGTACGTTTTTTCTTTTCTTCCCCGCGGCAAGGCGATGCTGCCGGGATTGATGAACAGCAACCCATCGATTTGTTCAGCACCGGCCAAATGCGAGTGGCCGAAACAAACGACGTGAGCCCCTGTTTCTTGCGCGCGATAGGATAAACGCAAAAGCGACGTTTTCACCCCGTATAAATGGCCGTGGGTGACAAACAACCGAACGCCGCCCACCTCTTCGATGCGCTCAGCAGGAAACGCGGCGAAATCGCAGTTGCCGCGCACGACGGCAAACGGGGCAATCTCGTCCGCCCCCACCTCCAACTCCGAGTCGCCGCAATGGATAAACAAATCCGCTTCATGGCGATGACGGTTGACAATTGCAGCAAGTTCGGCAGTCAGCCCATGGCTGTCGCTCACAATCACCGCCTTCATTCCGTCCGCCCCTTTCCACCGACGATCTCCTCCCACTGCTCATCGAGCTTCGTCAGCGCCTTGGCGCGATGACTGATTTGATTTTTTTCCTCCGGCGCAAGCTCCGCCATCGTTTTTCCCCGCTCCGGAAGGTAAAAAACCGGATCATAGCCAAAGCCCCCCTCCCCACGCGGCGCTTCGGCGATATAACCATCGCATGTCGCTTCGACAACGGCGGTCGGCCGCCCTGGGATCGCGACGGCGAGCGCACAATGAAAACGAGCCGTGCGCTGCTCCATCGGCACCCCGTCAAGCTCGCGAAGCAGCTTGGCGATGTTGCGTGCATCGTTTTTATCTTCCCCGGCATAACGGGCCGAATGAACGCCCGGCCGGCCGCCGAGCGCATCGACCACGAGCCCGGAATCATCGGCGATCACCGGCCGCTTTAGACGCCGCGACGCCGCTTCTGCTTTGAGCACGGCATTTTCCGCAAACGTGCTTCCCGTTTCTGCGACATCCGGAGCGTCCGGAAAGTCAAGCAGCGATTTCACTTCGACGCCCCGCTTGGCAAACAAAGCGGCGAACTCGCGCACTTTGCCAGCGTTTTTGGTCGCGATGACAATCTCCTTCACTCTGTGTCCTCCTCTGCCGCTTCTTTTTTTTCGCCGATGCGCGCCGCCCACTCGCCCAATGCGCGGCGCTGAACGGCGATGAGCTGCTCGATGCCTATTTGCGCCGCTTCAAGCAATTCATCGAGCTCGGCGCGTGAAAAAACCGCTTCCTCTCCGGTCCCTTGAATCTCAACAAATTGACCGGCTCCGGTCATGACGACGTTCATATCCACTTTCGCCCGCGCATCCTCGTTGTAATCTAAATCAAGAATCACCCCATGCTCCGGATCGATGCCGACCGAGGTAGCGGCGAGAAAATCGCGGATCGGAAGCGCCTCGAGCCTCCCTTCTTCCACCAGTTTGGCAAGCGCCAACACAAGCGCCACATACGCACCGGTGATCGACGCCGTCCGCGTTCCGCCATCCGCCTGAATGACGTCGCAATCGATCCAAATGGTCCGCTCGCCAAGCTGTTCAAGATCAACAACCGAGCGAAGCGCACGGCCGATTAAGCGCTGAATTTCCATCGTCCGCCCCGACACTTTTCCTTTGCTCGCTTCCCTCACATTCCGCTGCTCTGTCGCCCGCGGCAGCATCCCATATTCGGCCGTAATCCATCCTTTACCGCCGCCGCGCATAAACGACGGCACTTTCTCTTCGACCGTCGCCGTGCAAATGACTTTCGTGTCGCCGATTTCAATGAGCACCGACCCTTCAGCGTGCTTCATGTAATGCGGGTGTATATGTACAGGGCGCAGCTCGCAACTGCTTCGTCCGTCCGCTCTCATCAACTGAGTCCTCCTTTTCTCCATCTTCAACGGAATGCCAGACGCCGCATTTCTTTCCGCCTAGCGAAAAAAAGAAAGAGGCGGAATACGTTTCCACCTCTTTGTTATACCATAACGTCCTATTCGTTTCCAGCCTGTCAGCACCAACCGGTTAAAATGTCCCGGTATTGACGTTTTGCGGCCGAGCGACCGGTTTGGTGAGCGGCTTGCCGTCTTCCGTGACAAGATTGGCTTTGCCATTGACTGTGATCGCCACGCTTTCGACTCCTTTTTGCTCAGTGAGCGACAAAACGAGGGAATTCAACACGACGTCGGAAATGACATTTTTCTTGTTGCTTCCATAAATGCCTTCGTTAAAGTTGAGCGTCACTTTGCCATCCTCATATTTCGGGGCATCGACAAGCTTCGCGTCCGGCTGAAAGACGCCGACAAGCCCGCTCCCTTGCTCTGGTCCTTGAATCAGTTCGTTGACGGCCGCGGCAATATCATCTTTCTCCTTATTGGACACACGCCGTGTCACCGGCACATAGTATGTGCTGTTCCCTTGTTGGGCGACAAAATAAACGGTGACTGGATGCGTATTCGTAATGTCTGGCACGCCGCTCGCTTCCATATTGATGCCGTCGGCGCGGCTTACCCCATCTTGAATCGGTGTTTTATTGACCGGCATCACGTTTTGATCGTAGCCGTTGATGCGGATTTTGACGCGCTTGATATTGTCAAATTGCGTCAACGTCCACGTAATGGACTGCAAAATTCGTTTTTCGTCCTCCGGCTTATAGTTTTTAAATTCCGGAGAGAAGTCGGCGATCAACGTTCCGTCTTTTTCCAATTTTGTGCCAAGCACCGTCGTTCCGGCCGGAATGACCGCGCGGAAGCCGTTCGGCAACATTTCTGACACAGGTCCGTCTTCAACCAAATATTCGAGTACTTGTTTCGCCACGGCCTGCGTTTTCGGCAATTCCACTGTTTGCGGCACGACAAAGCCGTTTTTGTCAATCAAGTACAGCTCTCTTTTCACCGTCTCGGTGGCCTTCGCTTTCTCCTTCTCTTCCTTTTGGCTTTCCGTCGCTTCCTGAAGCGCTTGGCCGTCTTTGACATAACTCGTCTCTTGCGGCGGATCGATCTCCTTCACCGCCTCATCTCGCCCAAACAAACCGCAGCCGCCAAGCAACAACAGCGAGGCGAGCAGCGGCGCCGCCCATATGTGAGTCGTCCGTTTCATTGACGTTCCCTCCTACTCGTAGTTTGTACTACTATGTATACGAGCCGTTTTCCAAAATAGAATAAAAAAAATCCTTTAGCGCATGGACGCTAAAGGATTTGTTGGTTACAGCCGAATCGCTTCGACCGTGCCGATCGGCTTGCCAAACCACTTCCCGGAAATCTTTTCAAACAGCTCTTTCGGCCCAGTCGTGAAAAACAAATGCTCCGGTTCGCGCTCGCCGGTGTAAAGGAGCTGGCTGTGATGCAAAATCGCGCTCACTTCACGAGCTGTCTCACCGCCTGAGCAAATGAGCTTCACGCGTTTGCCCATATACGTGCGAATGAGCGGCGCGAGCAACGGATAATGCGTGCAGCCTAAAATCAGCACATCGATCGGCAACGGTCGGAGCGGAGCGAGAGATTCGGCGACGATCGCCATCGCCTCCTGCCCTTCAAAGTCGCCGCTTTCCACCAGCGGAACGAATTTCGGACAGGCCAAGCTCTCGACTTGGACGCGCGGATTGATTGATTGAAGCGCCTTTTCATACGCCCGGCTTCGGATCGTGCCAATCGTGCCGATGACGCCGATGTGCCCGCGCCTAGTCGCTTTCAGGGCGGCGCGAGCGCCGGGATGAATAACGCCAAGCACAGGAATGTCAAGCTTCGCCCGCACGTCGTCAAGCGCGACCGCCGTCGCGGTGTTGCAGGCGATAACAAGCATTTTCAACGGATATTGCCGCAAGTAATCAATCATTTGCCACGTAAATCGACGGACTTCTTCCACCGGCCGCGGCCCGTACGGGCAACGGGCGGTGTCGCCTAAGTAAATAATTTGTTCTTTCGGCAGCTGCCTCATAATTTCTTTGGCGACGGTCAAACCGCCGACTCCTGAGTCAATGACACCAATTGCTCTTTCCAAGTGATCGCCTCATTCTTTCGTCATTTCTTGATGCAATTTGCGCAAACAACGCTCAAAGACGACGATTTCCTCGTCTGAAAAGCTTTCAAGCACGCTCGCTAGATCGCGCTGGCGTTTCTCAATCACTTCTTCGATA
Organism: Geobacillus sp. YHL; assembly: GCF_022341265.1. NCBI lineage: Bacteria > Bacillati > Bacillota > Bacilli > Caryophanales > Anoxybacillaceae > Geobacillus > Geobacillus sp. YHL. Next base: position 240,551 of record NZ_JAEIGB010000001.1, on the reverse strand, counting down.
ATGCGCTCCCCTTTTTCAAGAAGGCGAATGCGGACGACGCGGCGGTCGTGTTCATCGCGGACTCTGGCGACAAGTCCGTTCCGCTCCATGCGGTCGACCAAGTCGGTCGTCGTGCTGCACGCCAAATACATTTTGTTCGATAACTCGCCGACCGTCAAGTCCCCTTCTTCAAGCAGCCACTGCAGGGCGACAAATTGCGGTGGGGTGATCGGATAGTTGGTTAAAATTTCACGGCCGCGCTGTTTCAAATTTGCGGCGATATAGCGAAGCAATTTTTCCAACTCGGCGACCGTTCTTTCATTCATCGCAGACGGCATACCATCTCTCCTTGATCGTTTCCGCGGCCAGCCTCAAACGGCGGCTTGCGCCGACAGCTATTCTTACTTTTCATTTTACAACACCGGCAAAGATAATCAACAAAAAAATGCGGCGGCCGCCGCGGACGAAGGCCGGACGGGCGCCAAGCCTCGTCCGGCCGCAAGGGAACATAACAGCCGGCTGTCCAACAAGGAAAGCCGGCATCGTTTATAGTTCAAGTTCGCCCATTCGAAGCAATTCAATGACAGCTTGCGAGCGCCCCTTGACCCCAAGCTTTTGCATCGCATTCGAAATATGGTTGCGGACCGTTTTCTCGCTGATAAACAGCTCTTTGGCGATCTCTTTCGTCGTCTTGTCTTGCACGAGCAATTCGAAGACTTCTTTTTCTCTTTTTGTCAAAAGCGGCTTCGATTGAAACGATTTGTCCTTCAACGGTTGTAACCCTCCTTGCTCTCAATGGGCCCGAACTGCCGGATGGGTATTTCCTCGCCATATCGTATGTGAGAGCAAGAGCGGCGGTGACGAAAATTTGCTTATCTAATAGAAAAATGGGTCTTTTTTTTTCTTCATCTTTCGGTTCGCCGGAGACGGTTGGCTGCCGCTTGTCCAGAAAAACAAAAAATCCCCCTCATGTCTATTCGAATGAAGGGGATTTTGATTCTGCCGCTACACTTCGTCGCTGCCAAAGAAATCGCGGAACATTTGAATCGTCGTTTCGCGGTTTAACGCCGCGATCGATGTCGTCAACGGAATGCCCTTCGGGCACGATTGCACGCAGTTTTGCGAGTTGCCACAGTTGGCCAGTCCGCCGTCGCCCATAATCGCCCGCAGCCGTTCGGCTTTATGCATCGCCCCGGTCGGGTGGGCGTTAAACAGCCGCACTTGCGACAGCGGCGCCGGGCCGATAAAGTTCGACTTGCTGTTGACGTTCGGGCACGCTTCGAGGCAGACGCCGCATGTCATGCATTTTGACAGCTCGTACGCCCATTGCCGCTTCCGCTCTGGCATGCGCGGCCCCGGACCCAAGTCGTACGTTCCGTCGATCGGAATCCATGCTTTCACTCGCTTCAACGCGTCAAACATCCGGCTCCGATCGATGACCAAGTCGCGGATGACAGGGAATGTGCGCATCGGCTCAAGGCGGATCGGCTGCTCGAGTTTGTCAATGAGCGCGGCGCACGCCTGGCGCGGTTTGCCGTTAATGACCATCGAACAGGCTCCGCATACTTCTTCCAGACAGTTCATTTCCCAAGCGACCGGCGTCGTTTTTTCCCCTTTGGCGTTGACTGGATTGCGACGAATTTCCATGAGCGCCGAAATGACGTTCATGTTCGGGCGGTACGGAATGACAAACTCTTCTTCATACGGCGCGGAATCCGGACGATCTTGGCGCGTGATGATCAAACGAACCGTTTTGTTCTCGCTCATCTTACTTCACTTCCTCTTTCTTTTTGCTGTAGTCGCGCTTGCGCGGTTTAATCAACGAGACGTCAACGTCTTCATAATGGAACGCCGGACCATCTGGCGTGTAGCGGGCCATCGTCGTTTTCAGCCACTCTTCGTCATTGCGCTCCGGAAACTCCGGCTTGTAGTGCGCCCCACGGCTTTCATTGCGATGGTAAGCGCCAAGCGTAATGACGCGGGCGAGCTGCAGCATGTTGTACAGCTGGCGGATAAACGTCGCTCCTTGGTTGCTCCATCTCGACGTGTCGGTGACGCTGATGTTTTTGTACCGCTCCATCAGCTCTTGAATTTTCTCATCCGTCTTCAGCAACCGGTCGTTGTAGCGGACGATCGTCACGTTCGCCGTCATCCATTCACCGAGCTCTTTATGCAGCACATAGGCGTTTTCCGTGCCGTCCATCGCCAAAATGTTCTCCCATTTTTCCTGCTCCCGTTTCACATAGCTGTCGTATAACGTCGACGGCATCGCATCCGCCGATTTCTCGAGGCCGCGGATGTAGCGGACGGCGTTCGGGCCGGCGACCATTCCGCCGTAAATCGCCGACAGAAGCGAGTTTGCCCCGAGGCGGTTCGCGCCGTGAATCGAATAGTCGCACTCGCCGGCAGCAAACAACCCTTTGATGTTCGTCATTTGGTCATAGTCGACCCATAAGCCGCCCATCGAGTAGTGAACGGCCGGGAACACCTTCATCGGCACTTTGCGCGGGTCTTCGCCCATGAACTTCTCGTAAATTTCGATAATGCCGCCGAGCTTAACATCCAACTCTTTCGGATCTTTATGTGACAAATCCAAATACACCATGTTTTCGCCGTTGATGCCGAGCTTCAAATCGACGCAGACGTGGAAAATTTCCCGTGCGGCGATGTCGCGCGGCACCAAGTTTCCGTAAGCCGGATATTTTTCCTCAAGGAAGTACCACGGTTTCCCGTCTTTATACGTCCAAATGCGTCCGCCTTCCCCGCGCGCCGATTCGCTCATAAGGCGGAGCTTGTCATCGCCCGGAATGGCGGTCGGGTGAATTTGGATGAACTCGCCGTTCGCGTAGTAAACGCCTTGCTGATAGGCGATCGAAGCCGCTGAACCAGTGTTGATGACCGAGTTCGTCGATTTCCCAAAAATGATCCCCGGGCCGCCGGTCGCCAAAATGACGGCATCGGCTGGAAACGCTTTGATTTCCATGGACCGCAAATCTTGTGCGACGATGCCGCGGCAGATTTGCTCGTCATCCAAAACGACGCCTAAAAACTCCCAATGCTCGTACTTCGTGACGAGCCCGGCCACTTCATGGCGGCGCACCTGTTCATCAAGTGCATACAAAATTTGTTGGCCAGTCGTGGCTCCAGCATAGGCGGTCCGGTGATGCTGCGTCCCCCCGAAACGACGGAAATCAAGCAACCCTTCCGGCGTCCGGTTGAACATGACGCCCATCCGATCGAGCATGTAAATAATCCCCGGCGCCGCTTCACACATCGCTTTGACCGGAGGCTGGTTCGCCAAGAAGTCCCCGCCATAGACGGTGTCGTCAAAATGCTCCCACGGCGAGTCGCCTTCCCCTTTCGTGTTGACCGCTCCGTTAATGCCGCCTTGGGCACAGACGGAGTGAGAACGCTTTACCGGAACGAGCGAAAACAGTTCGACAGGCACTCCTGCTTCGGCGATTTTAATCGTGGCCATCAAACCGGCCAGCCCACCGCCAACAACGATGATTTTCCCTTTTTTCATAGCTACTCACTCCCTAATAGATTGCTGCTTTTGCTTGCATGCCGCACGTTTTGCCTTGCCGGCCCGCCATCGACCAAGCGATCGTTCGGCGAACGGCTAAGACGCGATCTGTCACGAGCCAACGCAGCAGTTCATCGTCGAATCATTCCCTAAGAATGGAACGCTTGTCTTACGCAAACGCTAAGATGGCGCGAATGCCGACAATGGAAAGCGCGATGAAAATGATCATCGTAATGTACGTAAATACTTGCTGCGAACGAGGGGACACCGTCAACCCCCAGCTGACGCAGAACGACCATAAGCCGTTGGCGAAGTGAAAGACAGTGGACAAGATTCCAACAATATAAAATCCGAGCATAAACGGATTGTCGACAATGTTGGCCATCATATCGTAGTTCACTTCGGCGCCGAATGCGGCTTGCACCCGCGTTTCATACACATGCCAGACGACAAAAATCAATGTAATGATGCCGGTGATCCGCTGAAGCATGAACATCCAGTTGCGAAAATAGCCGTACTGGCGAGTGTTGAATTTGGCTGTAAACGCGATATAAATGCCGTATACAGCGTGGAACAACAATGGAAGGAAAATAACAAAAATTTCAAGAAAATAGCGGAACGGCAAGTTTTCCATAAACGCCGCCGCCCGGTTAAACGCTTCCGACCCACGGGTCGCAAAATGGTTGACGACCAAGTGCTGCACTAAAAAGATGCCGACGGGAACAACCCCCAGCAGCGAATGGAGCCGGCGATAGTAAAACTCGCGATTCCCTGCCATTATGTAAACCCCCTTCAATTGAATAAAAAATATGTCCCTCTCGCTCGCCATGCGGAAACGGAAACGCCTTCCATTCCCTTATTCGCTTTGTCACATTCATTGTACTCCCACATTGTACAAGCGTCAAGAAAACACTGCCACAAAATGTTCAAACATTCTCATAGTTGCGCCACCTTAGGAAAGAGGATGCACTCCGGCAGCAATTCAGCTATAATGGGGAAATGGATAGAAAGAGGGGAAAACGATGAAACAGCCACCATTAGAGGATCAATATCAAATGTTTGGGTCGATTGCGCTTTCCGCATTCGGGGCTGAGCTGCTTCGCCATTCGCTTCTTCCCGAGCTGCTTGGCAAAGATGCCGCTTCGCTGCTGTACTGGGCCGGCAAACAGCTGGCACGGCGCTACCCGCTCGGAACGCTCGATGACGTCGCCGTATTTTTTGAACGGGCGGGCTGGGGGGAGCTATCAACCGGCGAAGAGCGAAACGACGAACTATATATCGAGCTGTCAGGCCCCATCATCGCCGCCCGCTTTTCCTTGTACGGCAGCTGCTCGTTCCAGCTTGAGGCTGGATTTCTCGCCCAGCAAATCGAACAACAAAAGCGGTTCGTCACCGAAGCGGTCGAACTGCCGCCAAAGCGGGACGGCAAAGCGCGCATTTTGGTGAAATGGGATCGGAAGCAGGCGATCGAATGAAATGTAGGCAACGGGCGCCCGCTCGCAAAACGGGCGCCCGTTCAGCCATTATTCATGCAGTTTTTCATAGATTTTCTCCGCCACCGCTCGCGGAATGTTCGCCCGCTGCAACTCTTCCACCGTCGCCTCTTTCATCTTTTTCACCGAGCCGAAATAATTCAAGAGTGCTTTTTTCCGCTTTTCCCCGACGCCGGGGATGTCATCAAGCACGGAATGGAACATCGTTTTCTGCCGCGTCTTTCGGTGAAACATAACGGCAAACCGATGCACTTCATCCTGGATGCGCTGCAATAAATAAAACTCTTGGCTTTGCCGGTCAAGCGGCACGACATCCGGCGGGTCGCCGGCCAAAAGCTCTGATGTGCGATGTTTTTCGTCTTTCGCCAATCCAGCCAGCGGCACATCCAGTCCAAGTTCGTTTTCGAGCACATCCCGCACCGCCGACAAGTGGCCTTTGCCGCCGTCGATGATGATCAAATCGGGAAGCGGCAATCCTTCTTTCAACACGCGCGTATAGCGGCGGCGCACGACTTCGCGCATCGTTTCATAATCGTTCGGGCCTGCGACCGTTTTCACCTTATATTTCCGGTATTCTTTTTTCGCTGGCTTGCCATCGAGGAAAACGACGAGCGCCGAGACCGGATCGGCCCCGTAAATGTTCGAGTTGTCAAACGCCTCGATGCGGCGCGGCGCCGGAATGCCAAGACGCTCTCCGAGACGTTCGACTGCTTTGATCGTCCGTTCTTCGTCCCGCTCGATGAAATAAAATTTTTCTTTCAGAGCAATGGCCGCGTTTTTGCTCGCCAGCTCAACAAGCTCTTTTTTCTTCCCTTTTTTCGGCTGGACGACGGCAACGCCGAGCAATTCGCGGGCGAGCTCGCCGTCAATGTCGGACGGGAGGACGACTTCTTTTGGCTTCAAATGATGCGCTTTCGCATAAAACTGACCCAAAAACGTAAGCATTTCCTCATCCGGGTCTTGGTAAAGCGGGAAGATCGACACGTCGCGCTCAATCAGCTTCCCTTGGCGAAGGAAAAACACTTGCACGCACATCCAGCCTTTGTCGTACGCATAGCCGAATACATCGCGGTCGATGAAGTCGTTGAGCATCATTTTTTGCTTTTCCATCGTCATCTCAATCGCCGCGATTTGATCGCGGTATTCTTTCGCCCGTTCAAACTCGAGCGTTTCCGCCGCCTCGTGCATTTTCTCGGCCAACTCCCGCTTCACGTCTTCATACCCGCCGTTTAAAAAGCGGACGATTTGTTCAACCATCGCCTTATTTTGTTCGTCCGACACCGGGTGGACGCACGGGGCGAGGCATTGGCCCATATGGTAATACAAACAGGCGCGCGAAGGCAGCGTCGAACATTTGCGGAGCGGATATAAGCGGTCGAGCAGCTTTTTCGTTTCGTTCGCCGCCTGCACGTTTGGATACGGGCCGAAATATTTGCCGCCGTCTTTTTTCACTTTGCGGGTGATAAGCAGGCGCGGATGCTTTTCTGCGGTGATTTTAATAAACGGGTAGCTTTTATCATCTTTCAGCATGACGTTGTATTTCGGATCATGCTTTTTGATCAAATTCATCTCCAAAATGAGCGCCTCGGCGTTTGACGAGGTGACGATGTATTCGAAATCAGCGATCTCCTCAACAAGCCGCTGCGTCTTGCCGTCATGCGTCCCGGTAAAATACGAGCGGACGCGCGCTTTCAGCGACTTCGCTTTGCCGACGTAAATGACCGTTCCGTGTTTGTCTTTCATCAAATAGCAGCCCGGCTGCTCCGGCAGCACAGCCAATTTTTCTTTCAGCCGCTCGTTCATTGGCCATCACCTCACTGCTCCATCAACCCATTCGTACAGCGTAATCGTCCCATACACCGGATCAGCAAGCAAACTGGAACGATACGTTTTCATTTTGCGCACATGGCAGGAAACATCGATCCCTTGAGCCTCGAACCCTTGGACAACGTGATTGGTCATATATATCGCAGCATGGCGGTAGTTTTCTTTGTCTTGCAAAAAGAAGGAAAAATGGAGCACGTCTTTATGTGGAAAGGGCACGTTCAAATAGTCTAGGACGCGCGTCTCTTCCCACGTATATACCACAAACGGCTGCCGTTTGTCACGCAAATCGTCCGCAAGCTGATACACTGCCGGCGGCGTCTTTGCCTGCTCGCGCAACAGCCCGATGCCGATTGTAGACTGCAGCATCACCACTGCCGCGGCAAGAACAAACCGCCATGTCCGGGGCGCGGCCAGCAGCCGCCCCCACACGAAAACGAGCGCAATGTGAACGAGCGGAAGGAGATGACGCGGCTTGTCAATGTTTTGTCCGAAAAGCGCCCACAAAGCATACAGCAACGCGGAAACGACAAGCGGGCGCGGAAGCCCCAACCGCCCCGCGCGCCAGGCGATGGCGCCGACCACTGCATAGGCAGCCAGCAGCCAAGCATTTCGGCTGGCCATGCCGGTCCAAAGAAAGTTGTCAAGGACAAAGCGGCACACCCGCTCCCAAAATGGAAGAGGGCTCGCCGCCGCCGTTCCCCCCCAGTCGCTGAAATGACCGACAACAAACGCAAAGCCAAGCTTGAAAAACGGCCAAAGGCCGCCTTCCGTCGCCGCGACCGCTGCCACCCAAACAAATTGAAAGGCGGCCGCCGCCAACAGCGATGCCGCCACGCGGCCGAGGCGGCGGTGCGTTTTCCAGTCTTCATGCCAAAGCAACAATAACGCCGAGGCAAAGGGGATGTACGATAGGCGAACCCCCATGAGGATGCTGAATAACGCCATCGGCAGCAGCTGCGCGGTCCATGCCATTCGCCGCCGCGCCCATTCCACGGCCCAGATGTACCACCAAAGCACGCCGAGCGCCGCACCGTCTGACATCGGTCGGGCGGAGGCAAGAAGCACATAGCTTGAAGAAAGCACCGAAAGCGCCGCCCATAACGCCGCTGGACGCGGCATATGCCGAGCAAGCAGCAAAACGATGGGAAAGGCGGCGGAAAACAACACGAGCACATTCAAGATCGAAAGCGCTTTGGCCGGATTGGCAATGAAAGCGTGCACCGCCATGCCCCCGAGGACGAAATACGGATAGCCTGGGAAATGCGGCTGCATGGCTAACACATCATAGCGCCTAAGCGCCAAGGCAAAATCAACTTCATCCCATGTGGCCGCATACGGGCTCGCCCAATACAAACAGGCGCCAACCAACAAAGAGGCCGTTCCGACACCAAAGCCAATCCAAAAGCGGTCGCCGAACCGTTTGTTCACCGTGTTCCCCTCCAAAGAAAAAGTACAAGGCGCAGCAGCCTTGTACGTTACATGACGTTTTTTGCTTTTTCCTCCAAAGCGGCAATCGCCGGTTTCTCGACCACAGCGCTCTTTTGACCGCGGCGGCTCGTCACCAGCAAATACACGACGGCGAAGTAGCCGATATAGGCGATCACTTCTTCAAGCGACGGCATCGCTGAATAACCAAACAACGCTTTTAAAAAGACGCCGACTTCGCCGGAAAAGACGGGGGCGACGCCATGATCGCGCACGTAATGTTCGTAGTCAATCGGATGTTCTGGAAGCAGCCATGTCAAATCATATACGTGCGGCATGACGCTGCCGATGAGCCCAATGTCCTGCATCATCGAAATGGCTTGCACGAGCAGGCCAGCGGCGATCAAGACGATAAAAGCTCCGGTTACTTTAAAGAATGCTTTCAGCGGAATGCGCATCGTTCCTTTAAAGAAGAAGTAGCTGACCAAAGCGGCAATGGCAATGCCTGTCGCCGCTCCCCAGCCTTGTATGGCCGCGCCGATGTTGCCGTGCGTGATGGCAGCGAAGAAAAAAACGGTTTCCACTCCTTCGCGCAGCACGACTAAAAACGAGTGAATGACCATGCCGGCGACATTGCCGGCGGTAATAAACTGGTCCATTTTCCCTTCAACGTTTTGTTTCATGTCCCGGCTATGCTCGGCCATCCAAAACACCATCTGCGTCAAGAGCAACGCGGAGACGATCATGATGCCGATTTTTAAGTAGATTTCACTGCCCATCGCGGCAAATCCCGTGAACACGACTTGAAACAAAATGGCCGCCCCGATGCTCGCCAACACGGCCAAACCAGCACCAAGCCATACGTACTTCGTGTATTCGCGGTGATCGACACGTTTCAAATACGATGTAATGATGCCGACGATCAGCAGCGCTTCCAGCGCTTCACGAAACGTAATGAGCAGCGCTTGGACTTCCATGTCTCCGCCTCCCCTTATATTTGGACTAAGCCCGTTTCCGACGCCGCACATAAATGAGAGCCGCGCCGAGAACCACAATAACGATGACAACGAGCGGAATCCAGTTTTTTACTTTAGACAAATCGGTCCACTCTTTCTTTTGCACTGCATCCGGCTTTTCTGCAGCGTTTTCCGAAAAATGGCCGACTTTTAGGCTTTTCAGGCCGAATTGCTTCTGCAGCGTTGTTAAAATCGTCTCTTTGCTTTTCTTAAACACGTTGATATCCGATTTTTTCTCGCCGACACCGAACAGCCCCGGGTTGCCAAGCGACTGAAGCGCCTTGTCAAACTCGGTGCGCAGCTGTTTATCAAGTGCAGGGTCTTTCCCTTGGATGACCGGCGACAGCGCTTCATACGTCGCAAACGCCTTCGCCAACAGCCGCTTGCTCGTGTCGTACTGATCAAAGTTTGCCTCAATATTGTCCAAACGGCGAGCGATATTGAGCACTAAAATGTTTTCCATGTCCTTGATCACCGTTTGACGGTCCTTCGCTTCGATGGCCGCAAGCACCGCCTTGGACGGCTCAGGTCCCATATGCATGTCGATTTCTTCTTTTACGGTTTCGAAAATTTCCTTCGCTGCGGCAAAGTTCGGCGGCTGCTCGTTCAACTTTTCTTTCATCTCTTTATACGCCTCAGCAACCGCCTCTTTGTTCGGGTCTCCATACGAATAGGCGAACGCTTTCAGCGGAATGAGATTGAGAATAATGATCACTGCTATGTAAAAAAAGAAACGAAACGATTTCACGTTCCCTTCTCCCTCCATCAAGATCAATGATAATCATTATCATACTTATTGTCAATAAAAAATCATCCATCGTCGAAAAGGCTGGTGAAAAAACGATCATCTTCCTCAATCCATCGTTCGCGATTAGAGAGAAAAACAGGATTCCTCAAGTTGAGAAGTAGATCCGCATGTCTTATGACATCACCCGCCTTCTAAAAGGCTGATGATTTAGTGCAAAATACTGCTGATTCCATCTATTTCTCAATTAGAGAAACTTCGCAGAATCAGCTTTCTTTTCTGATGAAAATGCCGCCGATTGGCGCGTGAATGCAGTTTTTCGCCTGCCTTCTAAGCACGAACTGCCTTACGAGCAATGGCGCGCCCGCTCTTGGGAGCGCCCATGCGCTTCTCGATCGACGGCCACCTTTTTCACCGGACGGCGCATTTCCTTCCAGATGGCCGGGATGACCGCGGTCATATAGGCGGTGAATTTGATGAACGAACGGCCGGTCGTCCGCACTTGATAGCGGATCGGCACTTCTTTCAAACGAAACCCTTTGCGCACCAAGTTGAGCGTCAGCACTTGGGCGTAGTTGTAATCGTGGATGATTTCCGCCTCCTCCATCGCGTGGCGCGAAAAGGCGCGCATCCCCGACTGTCCGTCATACAGCCGCTGTCCTAGAAGAAGCGACTGCAGCCAAGTGAACAAATAATTCCCAAGGCGGCGATGCCATTTCATGCCGCGAATCGTGCCAAGGAAGCGCGAGCCGATCGTATAGTCCGCTTCACCGGTGAAAATCGGCGCTAAAAGGTCAGGAATTTGTTCCGGCGGATATTCGTTGTCAGCATCGATCATCACGCCGATATCCGCGCCAAGACGGACACACTCTTCAAGCCCTCGCCGCACCGCCGCACCGAGGCCGCGGTTTTCCGGCAGGCGGCAAATGATATCGGCCCCCGCTTCTTGCGCCGCTTCAGCAGTCCGGTCGGTCGACCCGTCATCAATGACCAAGACGCTGACCTCTACATCGGGATGGAAATGACGCGGAATGCGGCGAATCACGTCCCCAATCGCCCCTTCCTCATTGTGCGCCGGCAAAAAGACGATGACGCGCTGCTTCTTCATCGCTCTCCTCCTTTCTCATCGCCTCGATCAAAACCGGACCACGGCTATGGCTCGGATACGGCGCGCCGAGCAAATAGGCGATCGTCGGCGCCAGCGAGACGAGGCTTCTTTTCTCATCAACCCGTTTCCCTGCCTCAATCGCCGGACCGTACATGAAAAACGGCACATACCGCTCCCCTTCATCGAGATGGCCGTGGCCGCCGATGCCATCCGCTTGGCCATGGTCGGCGCAGACAATCAATGTCGCGCGCTCGAGCTCGCCCCGTTCCTCAAGCCAGCCGACAAACTCCGCGATCAACGCGTCGGCTTCTTCAATTTTTTCGATATACTCGTCATACAGCACACCGCGGCTATGGCCGGTCTGGTCGGTGGCGATCAATTGCACGACAAGCAAGTCCGGGTGCTGCTCTTCCACAATGCGTTTCGCCCGCTCGATGATATAACGGTCGGCGAGGTCGTTCGGCATGACGGCCGTCACCGTTTCGACATCGTCGCCGAACGAATCGACCAAATGAGCGATGCCAAGCAAGCGGCCGGTTTTTCCGATTTTCCGGAGCGAATCGAAAATCGTCTCCACTTTCGCCCCAAGCTTCCATACCATATTGGACCGGATGCCGTGCTCAAACGGATACGTCCCCGTCAGCATCGAGGTGAAGCAGACGACCGTGCGCGCCGGATAGACGGTTTCCATTTGCGCAAATTCCGTCCCTTGCGCGCGCAGCCGCTTTAAAAACGGGGCGTTGGCCGCTTCAAACCGGTCTTTGCGCATCCCATCAATCACGATGACATACACTTTGTCACTGACCGGCGCGGTGGGACTCGGCACATTGTTCGTATAAGTCGGAATGATCTCCGGCTGCCAGTCGAACAAATTCCGATGCAAAATCCATGAAAACAGCCACACCCCAGCGGCAAACAGCCAAAGCGCCCCGCACAGCGGCGCCAAAGCCGCTCCTTGATCGATCTGCTGCGAAGCGTATTCCCATACGGACAAAAGAAGAAAACATTTTGGCAGCTGCTCTTGGGCGTTGCCGCTCGTCGAATCGCTGTTTTTCAGCACCAGCTTCCAAAAGCGGGTGAAATTCCACCACGACGTGCCGATGCGCAAATGGTAATACAGCGTCCCCCAAAAAAAGACGGTAAAGAAAAAGTAAAGCCCCGACGCCAACAACAACAACGACGCATCAGCGAACGACCAAACGATGAGAAACACGACATAAGGGATCCATAAATAATTGCGCAAAAACAGTGGATAATCGTACACATAATAGACAACAAACAACGGCAGCACCGCCGTCAGGCCAATCAGCCATGTCCATGCATGGCCGCCCATAAGATCAGCGGCATGGTAGATGCTCATCGTTCCCACGACAAAAATCGGCGTGAACGGCTTTCCTTCATTCAGCAAATTCCAGCAGCGCGCCGCGATTTTTTCGAATCGTGATGCTTCTTTCATCGCCTCTCCCTTTCCTTTCTCCATACGCTCCGCACCGCCTGCCAGTCGGACCGCCAAAACCACAATACCGCGGCACCAGCGGCGTAAGAAAACAGAAATTTAAAGGCATGTGTCAACACCGCGGCCATATACGCCACATCCCACGGTGCACCAACCGTAGTTAAGGCAAACCCCATCACCGCCTCATACGTTCCGAGTCCACCGGGAGCGATTTGGGCAATTTGTCCGGAAACGGTCGCGCTGTTTGCCCACACCGCCTGTCCAAAAGAAAGCGGTATACCGACCGCTTTGGCGATCACGCCTATGACTGCCGCCTCACACAGCCAGCTCGCCGCCACCGCCCCGACCATCGCCGCGCCGCTCCAGCCGTGAAATACGCTCCGCCATCGCCGCCATAACCGATCGAGGCGGAGCGGACGGCGAAACACGATCACGGTCAGCACGAACCCGGCCGCAACGGCCGCTGCCAAGAGAGAAATGCGGGGAATGTAATGCATATACGCATACATCCCAATGACAGTCAATCCACCAAGCACCGCCATATCAAGGAGCCGCATCACCGCCACCGATTCAATGGCCTCGCTGGCTGAAACACCGGGCTGGCGGGCAAGCAAAGCCATACGCACAGCATCACCGATTTTCACTGGGGCTAGATGGTTAACAAACAAACTAAGCAGCACGGCACGCCAATAAACAGAGAAGGCGATTGGCTTTCCGACATATCGCTTCCACGCCCACGCCCGCAGCCAAAACGACAAGCCATATACGAAAGCAGCGGCAGCCATCTCGATCGGGCGGCTGACTAGCCTGGATAGATGATGGAGCATCTGCCGGCCGTCAAAGCAGCGGTATGTCAACCAAGCGGAAAAGAAAAGAAGCGCGAGCCCAGCTGCTTGCAACGCCGCTTTAGCCGCCGGTTTACCGCTCATATTCGCGCGCCCACGCCACCGTGCGGGCGAGCCCTTCGGCAAACGCCACCTTCGGCTTGTAACCAAACGCCCGCTCCGCCTTCGTGATGTCCGCCCATGTCGCTTTCACATCGCCTTTCCGCTCCGGCGCGTGCACGATTTTCAGATCGGGAAAGTGCTTCCGCAACTCAGCGAGCAGCTGCTCCATGGTGACGGGCGCCCCGGCGCCCAAGTTGAACACTTCGCTTCGCCCACCGCTGCGGTGAAGTGCTGCGATCATGCCCTCCACAATATCATCGATGTACGTATAATCACGCGCCGTTCCTTTGCCATATACGACAATCTCCTCGCCCGCCAGCAATCGGCGCAAAAACGTGCCGATCGCCATATCCGGACGACCCCACGGCCCGTAAACGGTGAAATAGCGAAAAATCGTCATTTGATAACCATATAAATGAGCATAAGCATGACAAAACGACTCCGCTCCGTATTTCGCCGCCGCATACGGCGAAACGACGCGGCCGTCAGCCATCTCTTCCCGGAGCGGGACGTTGCCGCGGTCGCCGTACACCGATGACGATGAGGCAAACAGCACATGCGCCACCCCCGCTTCCCCCGCCGCCGCCAAAACGTTCACCGTCGCCTTAATGTCATAATCGATGTAAGCGAGCGGATGCGCCAACGAATACGGCACGCCCGGCAGCGCCGCCAAATGGTAGACGACATCGGGGCGAAACTGGCTGAACCAACGCTTCGTCGCTTCCCCATCAAGCAAGTCGAAGCGGGCAAGCGGCACCCGGCCGCCGGTGAGCGCGTGAAACTGCCGCTCCTTCCGCTCAACAGGATAGTACGGATGAAAACAATCGATCGCTGCCACTTCATGACCTTGTTCATGCAGACGAGCGGCCAAATGACTGCCAATAAATCCGGCTCCTCCAGTGACAACAATTTTCAACGGTTTCACCCCATTACAAAATGGACTATCCATCAGCATCTTACCACAGCCGCTCGGAAAAGTCGCGGCGCCATGAAAAAAACCAAACGTTTCCGGACAGACGGCTGCCCTGAAGGCACACAAGCTGCCTGACATCCACCATCGAGCACTCTGCCGACATCAAATCCGCTGCCTCCTTCGTCATACAAGAGGGTGTCCCAAAAGGATCGGGACACCCTTTCTTATTACGTATATAGGTATAAAACAATCATTAAGAAACAATATGTTGTGCTTTGTTAAGGAAAATTACCCTTTTGGGTCATCCCCTTGTTTGCTAGGTTATTTCGCTTTTTCAATCACTTGTTGCAGGGCGGCTTCAATTTGCGGCAGCCATTTGTCACCCTCAGCTTTGTTTTTTGCCTTTGCCGCCTCTAGGTAACGTGTCGCCTGTTCGTTCAAGTCGGTGTATGCTTTGTCGCCAAGCAGCGTTTTGATATCCTGTTCGATCATGTTAATAAAGAGCGCGCCTTCTAAGGCGGTGATCACCGACTTGTCTTGCCCCCAATTTTCTTTGCTTTCTTCATATTCGTGAAGCGCCACTTTCGCCCATCCGCGCACGAACGCATGGTTCACCGCTTTCGGATCGAGCGTTTTGACATCGGTTTGCAGGTCAAACTGTTTCAAAATGTAGTCCGCCTCCTCCGCGGCATGCCGTTTCATATACGGATAGACGGACTGATAAAACGCCCAGCCTTCCGCCTGCTCCACTTTGGCTTCTTCGGCGTTTTCCTTGGCCGCAGCCGCCGCCTTCGCCGCATAGCCGTGCGGCAGCGCTCCGCTCGCTAAATAGAATGTTTTCATCAATGTTTTGTCCACGACTTGCTTGCCGAGGGCAAATGAGAGCGCATCATCGTTTTGGACCGCTTGCTCCATTTGGGCAAACGCCCCGTTGATCGCGTCAACCAACTTCGTTCCGTAAGCCGCATCGCGCTTTTCCACGGTCGACTGCAAAATCGCGTAAAAGGTTTTGGCTTCCTTAAGCTCTTCCTTTACTTCTTCCTTATTGGCCCAATGTTCTTCTGCTTCGGTAAACTCATGCTTGATCGTCGTGTAAAACACTTTTTGCATCAGCTTGTCAAAAATTTGCTTGACAACCAACGGCTCAAGCGACCCGTCTTTGCCGGCGGCCAGTGCGTTGGTAATATGTTGGTCAAGCGTATCTTCAAATTCCGCGTCACGTTTTTGTACAAGCGGCTGCAGCTTTTCTTTGTAGATGCTCTCCACTTTGCCGAAGTCGACCGCCCCGCCTTGCTTCGCCTTCTCAAGCTCCGCGAGCGCTTCGCTGAACGCTCCCGCATAATCGACTTCCGCTTCCGCTTCTTCCTTCTCGTTCTCCGCCTTCTCTTCCTCTTTCGGCTTTTCTTGTTTTTCCACAGCCGTTTGGTTGCTGCTTTCTTTTTCTGTTCCCGCCGTCTGTTTGCTCTGGCCGCACGCGCCAAGCGCCAACGCCGCGGCGGCAAACACGGCGAGCCACTTCCATTTCAATGACATTATGTATCCCCCCGTTCACACATCCAAAAAATGATAATCAATATCAATACAATAAGATTATAAGAGAAAATGAATTTCAATGTCAACACATGATGAAAAAGAGAGGACTCCCTCGTTGCCGGTCCTCTCTTTCGCAATCAATCAAACTTTAATCACATTAGGGAAAAATTCGTGGCCCACAACCTCTCCCTGAATGGAGGAAGAGGAAGGAGTGTTCAAGTGCAACAACGGGAATAACAGCTCCGCCACTCGATACGCCTCTTCCAGATGCGGGTAGCCGGACAAAATGAAGTAGCGGATGCCCAGCTGCTCATACTCGCGAAGACGCTCGGCCACGGTTTCCGGATCGCCGACGAGAGCCGTGCCCGCACCCCCGCGCACCAATCCTACCCCAGCCCATAGATTTGGACTGATCTCCAACGAATCCCGCTTTCCGCCGTGCAGCTGTCGCATCCGTTGCTGTCCCACCGAATCGTAACGAGCAAATACCCGTTGCGCCTCTTCAATCGTCCGGTCATCGACATATCGAATCAATCGCTCTGCCGCTTCCCATGCTTCTTTTTCCGTCTCACGAACGATAATATGGAGACGAACGCCAAATTCGATTTTTCTGCCTTCTTGACGAGCAAGCTCCCTTACCCGTTCGATTTTGTCTTTCACCTGTTCAGGAGGCTCGCCCCAGGTTAAATACACATCCGCATGGCGCGCCGCAACCCGTTGGCCGGCATCCGACGATCCGCCAAAAAAGATGGGCGGATACGGCTTTTGCACCGCTGGAAATAGCAGTTTGGCTCCCTTGACCGACACATGTTTTCCACTCAACGTCACTTCTTCTCCTGCAAGCAATCGACGCCAAATCGTCAAAAACTCGTCCGTTGCCTCATATCTTTCGTCATGGGACAAAAACAACCCATCCCCTGCCAGCTCAACGGGATCGCCACCGGCGACGACATTCACGAGCAGCCGGCCATCGGAAATCCGATCGAATGTGGAAGCCATGCGGGCAGCCAACGTCGGCGTCATCAATCCGGGACGGACAGCGACAAGAAAGCGCAAACGGTCGGTTTCAGCCGCCAATGCCGAAGCGAGCAGCCAAGGATCTTCGCACGATTTGCCGGTTGGAATGAGCACGCCCGTATATCCTAAGCGGTCGGCTGCTTGGGCGACTTGTTTGAAATAGCTGTATTCTGGGGAGCGACCACCTTTTGTCGTCCCTAAATATCGGCCGTCGCCATGAGAAGGGATAAACCAAAGCAACTCCATCTTTTTTCCTCCTTATCCAATCACGGTTTTTTCGGTTGCACAGGAAATGGATTGAAAGACCTCTTCCATCCGCGACAACAAATCGTCAGAAAGCACAAGGCGACCTTCGTCATCATGCCCCAACGTCCAATCCAAAATAAAGACGCCATGCAAGATTTCCCGCGCGCCCAAAATGGAGAAAATCGGTTTGAGCGCGTATTCGAGAGCCAACAGATGAGCAATGGTTCCCCCCGTGACAATCGGCACAACCAGCTTCCCTGCAAACGCCTTTTCCGGAAGCAAATCCAAATACGCTTTTAAAATGCCGGTGTAACTCCCTTTATACACTGGACTTAACGCAATGACCGCTCTCGACTGGCGGATCCAATCATGTGTTTCGGCGATCGGCTCACTCGATGAATGAGCATAAAGCAGATCTTCAGCCGGCAAATCGCGCAATCGGATGAAATGCACCGTGTGGCCGAGCTGTTGCAATTGCTCGCTCACCCATTCAGCCACCCGATTCGTTTTCGAGGTGTGCGACGGGCTTCCAGAAATAATGGCCACCGTTGTCATTTGTTTCCCTCCCACATTCTTTTTTTGCCCCCGTCGTCCTTGACATCCCTTTTGCCCCTTTGGCGGGCGTTGTTCAAGGGGATCCGGCTTTTACAACGCCCCGTCATGTTCAGTAGAACGGCTTGTATTCATGAACTGTTAATGTTACTGGATTACTTTATTGTTCCTTTATGACGACCACAGCATCTTTCGCTTTGACCCGTTTTGAGATCAACCCGGCTTCATAAAAACGATCTGCAATGCGCTGCTGGGCGTCGATCACCTCCTTCGTCAGCGGAAACACACCATATCCTCTTCGGCTCAACGTCCGTTTCCAAATTTCTTCGCCAATTTTCGTTTCTTTGGCCAATAGTTTGGCGGCTTCATCTGGAGAAGAGTGAATTTCTTGATGGACTTTGTTCAGCTGTGCAATGACAGTCTGAGCTACATTGGCATACTGTTTCACATACTCATTCCGCCCCACGATAAATCCATATTGTTTTGGAAGTCCTTTCGCATCAATCAAAATGCGCGCCCCGCCGTTCACTTCGGCATCAGCCAAGAACGGATCCCAAATGACCCAAGCGTCAACATCACCTCGCTCAAACGCAGTTCGCGCTTCAGACGGTTGCAAATACACGGGGGTAATGTCGTTGAGTGTCAATCCAGCTGTCTCCAACGCCGTCAATAACGTATAATGGGCGCTTGACCCTTTGCCGAAAGCCACTTTTTTGCCCTTCAAATCCGCCACCGTATGAATCGACGATGTTTTCGGCACGATGATCGCCCGCGCGACTTCCGGTTCATAGGCAAGATACACCAACTGTGAATCCGGATTGGCCTGCGCCAACACAGCGGGCGCTCCTCCGACATAGCCGATGTCAATCTGTCCTGCATTCAACGCTTCAAGAAGGGGGGGACCGGATTGGAATTCAAACCATTTTACTTGAACGCCATGCTTTTGCAATTGTTTTTCCAAGTACCCCTTCTCTTTCAAAAAGAGAGAAAATGATGATTTTTGAAAGCCAACGTGCAATTCTTTCGGCCAAGAATCCGTCGATGCCGACTGTTTAGGAGAAGACAAGGAAGCAGAACGTTCTTGGCCGCAAGCTGCCAACAACAGGAATGCACTCAACACCGAAAACAAAAGGAGCCTTCTTTTCACTGTCTATAGCGCCCTCCTTTTTTCACTCATCGAAGACGCGGCGATGACTTTCTCATCAGATTCTGCGCTTAAAATGCGGCGCAAAATCGTATCGACCAAATCAGCAAACGCCGCATCGCCGCGCTGACGCGGCCGCGGCAAGCGCACAGGCAAATCAAGCGCGCATTCCCCGTCCTCAATGAGCACGACGCGGTCCGCCAACATCACTGCTTCATCAACATCATGCGTGACCAACAAAGCCGTAAAGCGTTGTTCCCTCCATAATCGTTCGATCAGCCGCTGCATTTCAATTCTCGTTAACGCGTCAAGCGCACCGAGCGGTTCATCAAGCAATAACAACTGTGGACGGCTGATCAATGCGCGGGCGAGCGCCACCCGTTGACGCTGGCCGCCGGATAACACCGATGGCCAATCATTCGCGCGGTCTGCCAAACCGACTTGTTCGAGCACTGTGATTGCTTGTTCTTTCCAGTCACCTTTCAAGCCGAGGCCGACATTGTCGATGACGCGCCGCCATGGCAACAGACGAGCGTCTTGAAACATGACGCGAGCTGCTGTATTCAACCCATGAAGCAACTGTCCATCCAGCTGAATCATGCCGGAAGTCGGCGTCTCCAATCCAGCAGCCAAGCGCAATAGTGTGCTTTTTCCGCAGCCGCTGCGACCAATAATGGCGATAAACTCCCCCGGTTTGACCGTTAAATCAATGCGGCGCAACACTTGTTGATCGCCAAACTGTTTGGCCACTTGCGCAAATACGAGCTCTGCTCCTCGTCCTGTTTCCATCTCTCGCTCTCCTTTCCCACTCCGTTTATGTCAGTTACCGATTTTGATAGTTGACATTCCAGCGAAGCCAACGTTTTTCCAAAAAACGGGCAATGCTGTCTGCGAGCTTGCCAAACAGCGCGTAAAGCAAAATACTGAACACAACGACATCTGTTTGCATAAATTCACGTGCATTCATGGCCAAATACCCGATGCCGCGGTCAGCAGCGATCGTTTCCGCGACGATGAGCGTCAACCACATAATGCCCAGCGCATAGCGCAGCCCGACCAAAATCGACGATAACGCGCCCGGCAGCCAAATGCGCCAAAAAAGCTGCCATGGTCCAAGTCCATAGACGCGCCCCATTTCAAGCAAACCAGCATCGACATTGCGGATGCCATGCAATGTGTTGACATACATCGGAAACAGCACACCTAGCGCAACAAGAAATACTTTCGCCTCCTCCCCGATGCCAAACCATAAAATGACGAGTGGAATCATCGATAAATGCGGAATATTTCGAATCATCTGAATCGATGTATCCAACCAACGTTCCGCCGGACGAAACACCCCGTTGAGCAAGCCGAGCAGAAATCCGATTGATCCCCCGATCGCAAATCCAGTCAGAGCTCGCCAGAAACTAATGGACAAATGCTGCCATAGCTCTCCTTTTGATGCGAGATTCCAAGCAGCAGCGATCACATCGGTCGGTGCCGGCAGCACCCGCGAAGACAACCAACCAGCTTCTACAGCCGCTTGCCATGCCACAAGCAGAGCAACAGGCAACACCCATGGCACCGCCTTCCCCCAAGTCCATTCTGTCCATCTCGACGATTTCATCGCGTTCCCCCTCCGCATTCCTAGTGTGGTTTCTCATCCAAGCTGCCGCCGTCCTGCGTCCTTGTTGACGGATGACGCTGCGAACGAAGCCAGCCGATGACTTTTTGTCACGAATCACCCCCCGTTTTCCCTTCCCATTCCGTCTCCGCTTCATTTGGCTTCACGCCAAACCGCTTCGTTTACATCGATTTTCTTTGGCAACAACCCTAGCTGGCGAAATTGATCTGCAATCGTTTGCTGCTGGGTGATGACCTCGTTTGTGATCGGTTCCAAGCCATATGTCCGGCGTTTGGATGCGACTTCAAGCGCCGCTTCATCAATGCCGAGTTCCGGCGCCAAAAACTTTGCCACTCCTTTCGGATCGCGGTTTGCCCACTGGTCGACTTTCTTCAGCTCCTCTAAGATGACATGCACGACATCGGCATGATTTTGCGCAAACGAACGCGAAGCGAAGAAAAACTCACGGTTCGCTACCAATCCTTGGCCGTCAGCGAGCACTCGAGCCTTTCCTCCCTTTTCAGCGGCGGCGTAAAACGGGTCCCAAATGGCCCACGCATCAACGCTCCCCTGCTCAAATGCAGCGCGAGCATCGGCTGGTGGCAAATAGACCGGCTGAATGTCAGAAAGTGTCAATCCCGCTTTTTTGAGCACCTGCACAAGCAAATAATGGACATTCGATCCTTTGTTTAACGCCACCTTTTTCCCTTTCAAATCCGCCACTGTCTGAATGGACGAGTCCTTTTTGACTAAAATGGCCTCGGACACAGGATTGGGAGGTGACGTCGCTACATACAAGAGCGGTGTACCAGCCGCTTGAGCAAATACCGGCGGCGCTTCACCGGTATGGCCAAAATCGAGGCTTCCGGCATTCATCGCTTCCAACAGTTGAGGACCTCCCGGAAATAACGCCCATTGTACGGTGTAGCCTAATTTTTTCAGCCGTTTTTCCAAGTCACCACGCGCTTTTAACATGTTGAGTGTCCCGTATTTTTGATAGCCGATGCGGATGACTTTGCTAGATGGCGGAGAGGATGACGATGATTTGGCGTTCGCAGGCTCGTTATGTATTCCGCATCCAGATGCCATCGCCAGCCATAAAGTGACTGCTAACATTCCGCCCAATGTTTTCCAGAATACTTTGTTTTTCATGATCGCTTTTTCCTCCTTTGCTCATTTCTTGCAATGCTTTCACACACGTACGTGATCGTCATTCTTGATCTCCTTCTTAATTATGACTAAATAGACAGGAAAAGTATGAATAATAGGTGTAAAACAAACTTAACCACTAGGAATTGTTGGTTATAAATATAAAGAATTATCTGCCATCTGTCAACCATTTTTCAACAAAAAATAAAAATCCAGAGGAAGAGGCCTCTGGATTTTTCCTATGCCATCACTACACATGTTTGCCGACAAGCTGAGCAAGCGCCTCTTTCGGCTGATAGCCGATCGCTTTATCGACAAGTTCGCCGTTTTTGAACACGAGCAGCGTCGGGATGCTCATGACGCCGAACTTCGACGCTGTTTCTTGGTTTTCATCGACATTCACTTTGACGATTTTCACTTTGTCGCCCATTTCGCGGTCAAGCTCTTCCAGCACCGGAGCGATCATGCGGCACGGTCCGCACCATGGCGCCCAAAAGTCAACGAGCGTGAGGCCGTCTTTCGTTTCTGCGGCGAACGTTTGGTCAGTGGCGTTGACAATCGCCATATGGATTCCCTCCCATCTTCTTGAATGCTGCAAGCAAAGTATACCATGGAATGCAAGTCGGCGCGAATGTTTTGCTTCGTTTCTACTATTCGCTTTTGCCGCGGAATTTATCCGTCAAAAAACGGACGGCTGCAGCCGCCCGTGTTGTTCATTACGAATGCACTTTCAGTTTTTTGAACTCTTCGGTGAGGAGCGGAACGACTTCGAACAAATCGCCGACAATGCCGTAGTCCGCGACTTTAAAGATGTTGGCTTCCGGGTCTTTGTTAATGGCGACGATGACTTTCGAGTTGGACATCCCCGCTAAATGCTGGATGGCGCCTGAGATGCCGCAGGCGATGTAAAGGTCCGGCGTGACGACTTTTCCCGTTTGTCCGATTTGCAGCGAGTAGTCGCAATAGCCGGCATCGCACGCCCCGCGCGAAGCGCCGACCGCGCCGCCCAACACTTCGGCGAGCTCTTTGAGCGGCTTGAAGCCTTCGGCGCTTTTGACGCCGCGGCCGCCGGCGACGATCACTTTCGCCTCGGTCAAGTCGACGCCTTCCGCCGTTTTGCGGACGACTTCTTTGACAATCGCGCGCAAGTCTTTAATCTCGACGGCGAGCGCTTCCACGCTGCCTGTGCGCGACTCGTCGCGCTCAAGCGGCGCGATGTTGTTCGGACGCACGGTCGCGAAGATGATGCCATCGGTGACAATTTTCTTTTCAAACGCCTTGCCGGAGTAGATCGGACGGGTAAAGACGATGTTGCCGCCTGCCTCTTCGACCGCCACGACGTCGGACACAAGGCCGGCATCCAATTTGATGGCGAGCTTCGGCGACAAGTCTTTGCCGAGCGCCGTATGACCGAAGACGATGCCTTCCGGCTGCTCTTTGTCAATCACGGCTTTTAACGCTTGCGAATAGCCATCTGATGTATAAAATTTCAAATTCGGATGTTCGATGACGACGACGCGGTCGGCACCGCGGTAAATGAGTTCGTTCGCATGCGCCTGCACTTGGTCGCCGACGAGCACCGAGACGACTTCCCCGCCTTCGGCGATCGTTTTGGCCGCTGCAATGGCTTCAAACGAAACGTTCCGCAGCGATCCATCCCGCACTTCTGCTAAGGTCAATACTTTACGTGCCATGTTTCAGTCCCCCTATCCTTTGATTCCCCGTTGTGCTTCATCCGAACGCCGACAGCGGTTTCCGCTTATACCACTTTCGCTTCGGAGCGGAGCAGCTGAACGAGTTCCTTCACTTGATCAGCGATCTCGCCTTGCAAAATTTTGCCCGCTTCGCGCTTCGGCGGCAAGAACACTTCGATCGTTTTCGTTTTTGCTTCGACATCCTCTTCATCAAGATCCAGGTCGTCAAGCTCCAACTCGTCAAGCGGCTTTTTCTTCGCCTTCATAATGCCCGGCAACGACGGATAGCGCGGTTCATTCAGCCCTTGTTGAGCGGTGACAAGGAGCGGCAGCGACGTTTCGATGATTTCCTCATCCCCCTCGACGTCGCGCACAACGGTCACTTTGCCGCCGTCGGCAATGTCGAGCTTCGTGATCGTCGTCACATACGGAATGCCGAGCAATTCCGCAACGCGCGGGCCGACTTGCCCGGAACCGCCGTCAATAGCGACGTTGCCGGCTAAAATCAAGTCCGGGTTTTTGTCTTTTAAGTATTCAGCGAGCACTTTCGCCGTCGTATATTGGTCTTGTTCTTCGACATCATCGTCAATGTTGATGAGCACCGCTTTATCGCAGCCCATGGCGAGCGCCGTGCGCAGCTCTTTTTCCGCTTCCTCGCTGCCGACGGTGACGACCGTCACTTCACCGCCGTGTTTGTCGCGGACTTGAATGGCTTCTTCAATGGCGTATTCGTCGTACGGGTTGATGATGAATTCAGCGCCTTCCTCGTTGATCTTGCCATTGACGATGGAGATTTTTTCTTCCGTGTCAAAGGTGCGTTTCATCAACACAAAAATGTTCATGTCGTTCCCCTCCTCGGTTTGGTCGAACATTGTTTCATGTTCCAACATTCAGATATTTACAGGGATCATTTCCCTTTAAAGACAGGCGGCCGTTTTTCCAAAAACGCCTGCACGCCTTCTTTTGCATCCTCGGATCCAAACACGCGGCCAAACCATTCCGCTTCCTCGCGCACTGCCTCGGCAAACGATTTTTCCTTCGCGGCGTTGAGCAGTTCAATCGTCGCACGGACGGAAAGCGGACTTTTGGCGGCGATCTTTTTCGCCAACGCTTTTGCTTCATCAAGAAGCCGCTCTTCCGGCACCGCCTTGTTGGCAAGCCCCCATTCAACCGCTTCGAGTCCGGTGATCGGCTCGCTCGTCCACATCATTTCCGCCGCTTTGCCAAAGCCGACGTAGCGCACAAGCCGCTGCGTGCCAGCAAATCCAGGGATGATGCCAAGCTGCAGCTCCGGAAGGCCGAGTTTGGCGTTTTCCGCCACCACGCGAATGTGGCAGCTCATAGCCAGCTCCAACCCACCGCCTAATGCGGCGCCGTGAATCGCCGCAATGACTGGTTTGGAAAAGCGTTCGATCCGCTCCATCACGAGTTGGCCGTTGCGCGACAAGCCGGATGCCTCCTCAGCGGAAGCGATGGACGTGAATTCTTTAATATCGGCGCCGGCTGAGAAAAATCTTCCTTCGCCATGAAGCAGCACGACGCGTACTTCCGGATCGGTCTCGAGCTCGTCCAACACGGTTGAAAGCTCTTTCAAAACCGCTGATGAAAGGGCGTTCGCCGGCGGCCGCGAAAACGTCACGACGGCGACGAACTCCTCTTTCGCTATGCGAAAATGCTCCATGAAGCCTCTCCCCTTTCTGCCTTTCCTAACGCCCGGCGGCGCACCCTTTGACGAGCAGTTCGTACACCGGATCGGCGAGGGCGGCCAAGTCATACTTTTGCTCGTTCATCACCCACGTCGTCACCGTTTCATCAAGGGTGCCAAAGATCATTTGCCGAGTGAGCCGGACGTCTAAATCTTGGCGAAACTCCCCTTTTTCCATCCCCTCCATGATGATGCGGTCGATGAGCCGCAAATATCCTTTCAGCACCTCATTGATGCGATGGCGCAGCTCTTTGTTCGACTGGCGCAGCTCAAGCTGCGTCACGACCGCCATATGCGGATCAGCGGCGAGGGCGGAAAAATGAGTTTTCACCAATACATACAATTTCTCTAGGGGGCTTGAAATTCCTTCTGTCTCTTGTTCAATTTTCTCGATGAACGCCCCCATCTTTTCCTGAAAAAGCGAAATTAAAATATCCTCTTTGTTTTTAAAATAAAGGTAGATCGTGCCGTCGGCGACACCGGCCTGCTTGGCGATTTTCGACACCTGTGCTTGATGGTAGCCGTGCTCGGCGATGACGACGACGGCAGCGTCAATGATTTGCTTAAATTTCGGCTTTTCCCTCCGCAATATGGATTCTCCTTTTCTCACTTTCCATCCGCCAAATGAATGAACCATCATTCATATTTTCATTTTACGGGCAATTCTGCCGATTTGTCAAGTTTCTTTTTCTCCTCTTCCACCAACACGCGGCGCAAAATTTTGCCGACCGCCGTCTTCGGCAATTCGCTGCGGAACTCGTAGATGCGCGGCACTTTGTAAGCAGCCAGGCGCTGGCGCATAAACGCGTCAAGCTCCTGTTCGCTGCACATCTCCCCCGGCTTTAACACGACGAACGCTTTCACCGTCTCGCCGCGGTACGGATCCGGAACGCCGATCACGGCCGCTTCCTGCACTTTCGGGTGCTCGTACAGCGCTTCTTCGACTTCGCGCGGGTAAATGTTGTAACCGCCGGCGATAATGACATCTTTCTTGCGGTCGACGATATAAAAATACCCCCGCTCATCCATATAGCCGATGTCACCTGTATACAGCCAACCGTCGCGCAGCACTTGCTCGGTCTCCTCCGGACGGTTCCAATAGCCTTTCATCACTTGCGGCCCGCGCACGACGAGTTCTCCACGCTCGCCCGGCTTTGCTTCCTCACCCGTTTCCAAGGAAATGATTTTCGCGTCCGTATCCGGCCACGGAACGCCGATGCTTCCTTTCACCCGCTCCCCATCCCAAAGGAAGTTGCTGTGGGTGACAGGGGACGCCTCGGTCAACCCATAGCCTTCAATCAATTTTCCGCCCGTCACCCGTTCAAACTGCTCCTGCACCTCAACCGGCAACGGAGCGGAGCCGCTGATGCAGACGTTGATCGAGGATAAATCATATTTGGCCAAGTCGGGCTCATTCAACAAAGCGATATACATCGTCGGCGCGCCTGGGAACATCGTCGGCCGGGTGCGCTCGATTGCTTTTAATGTTTGCTTGACATCAAAGCGCGGGAGCAGCACCATTTTGCTCGCCATCATCACGGACAAATTCATCACCGTCGTCATGCCGTACACGTGGAAAAACGGAAGCACACCGAGCACCGTTTCTTTTCCTTTTTCGCATTTATACACCCAATGAGCGCACATGAGCGTATTGGCGATCAAATTGCGATGCGTCAACATGGCCGCTTTCGGATGCCCCGTCGTGCCGCCTGTATATTGCAGCAGCGCCACATCTTCCACCGGATCAATGTCCTCCCCGATCGGCGCCGTCTCTTTGCAGCTCATGATCGTGCGGAACAGATGAACAGTTTCGCTTTCCACGATGCGGACAATCGGCATGTTTTGCTTCCGCTGCACAAGCGGATACAGCCATTTCTTCACCGTGGGCAAATAATCTTGCATTCTCGTGACAATCCAATGTTTGACTGGCGTCCTCCCTTTCACCTTTTCCGCCTTTGGATACAGAAGATCCATCGTCACGAGCACCGAGGCGCCGCTGTCGTTCAGCTGGTATTCAAGCTCATACTCGGTGTAAAGCGGATTCGTCTGCACGACGATGCCGCCGGCTAGGAGCGTCCCATAGTAGCTGATGACGGCCTGCGGGCAGTTCGGCAGCATCACCGCCACCCGATCCCCTTTTTTCAATCCGATCGTCCGCAAATAATGCGCGAACGTCAAAGCCTGCTCGTACAGCTCGCGAAACGTCATCGTTTTGCCCAAAAAGTCGATCGCCTCATGGTCTCCGAATTGTTCCGCCGTCTCCCGCAAATAGTCGGAAAGCGTTTTCTTTGGATAGTCGAGCGTAGCAGGAATGGACGGCGGATAATGAGCGAGCCACGGTTTTTCCATATGCAATCCCCCCTTGCTTCTATTTTATTTTACTTTTTCTAATTTTTCATCAAAAAAAAAGAACGCCAGGCTTGAACCGAGCGTTACCAAAACCAGTACACCAAACCAATGAAGAAAAAGCACGCGCAAATGACAAACAAGATTTTCGCCAACACATCAACCGATCGGTTGCGCACCGCCATATAGACGATGCCGGCGATCAAAAGCAGTCCGACTGCGATCAACAACCATTTGACTACTGCGTTCATTCGTTGTTCCCCTTTACTGAATCCCTTCGCCGATGACAAACGACAAACCGACGGAAATCACCATGGAAATCAAGCCGACGGCCCGGTTGTCATTGGCAATTTCGTCATCAATATTGAATTTCGGCGTCAAAAATTCGTAAATAAAGTACGCGGCCAGCAGAAGCAAAAACCCGTACAGCCCCCAGCCGATCATCGACGGCAGCGATTCATGGCGGGCGAGCGCATAGCGGAAAATGTTGGCGATGCCAAAAATCTTTCCGCCGGTTGCCATCGCCACCGCCACATTTCCTTTGCGAATCTCTTCCCAGTTTTTGTATTTCGTCACCAATTCAAATACGGCTAAAAAGACGACGATGCACAGCACGGCGACGCTGAAATTGGCCGCCGTTTTCACCATGTCGTGCTCCCAAAACGACGCCATTGCCATCGCCCCCATCATTTCAGTTCCACGATCGTCACCCCAGTGCCGCCTTCATTCGCCTCACCAAATCGGAAGCTTTTCACCGCCCGATGCTGCTTCAAAAACTGCTGTACTCCTTGGCGGAGCGCGCCCGTCCCTTTGCCGTGAATGATCGAAACACGCGCATAGCCAGCGAGCACAGCATCATCCAAGTACTTCTCAAGCCGAAGGAGAGCGTCTTCGTACCGTTCGCCGCGCAAGTCAAGCTCGAGGCTCACATGGGCGTCCTTGCCTTTCACCGTCGCAATCGGCGTCACTTCTTTCGCCGGCGCACTGCCGATATACTCCAAATCGCGTTCACGGATTTTCATTTTTAAAATGCCAAGCTGCACTTGCCATTCGTCGTCCGACACTTTTTCGATCAAGTAGCCTTTTTGGTTGAGGCTCGTCACCTTCACTTCATCACCCGGCTGGAACACATGACGTGCGGCAGCCTTTTTCGCTTTTTTTCGCTTCTCCACTTTCGGCAGCGCAGCAGCGAGCCGCTGTTTCGCCTCGACGAGCTCATGCTCTTTCACTTCCGCCTGCTTTTCTTTTTGCAAGCGGCGCAGCTCTTGAATGATCCGCTCGGCTTCGCGTTCCGCGGCGCGGATGATGTCGGCTGCTTTTTGCGTTGCTTCCGCCAGCCGCTCCGCTTTTTCTTCTTCGAGCTCTTCCCATTTTTGTTCCCATTCGGCGCGCAGACGCTCAGCCTCCTCCAGCGCCGCCCGCGCCCGCGCTTCCTCTTCCTCCGCTTGCTTTTTGCTCCGTTCAAGCGACGCGATCATGTTTTCGACGTTATGGCTTTCCGCGCTCACTTGCGCTTTCGCCCGCTCAATGATGCGTTCATCAAGCCCAAGGCGGCGCGAGATGTCAAAGGCGTTGCTGCGGCCGGGGATGCCGATCAACAGTTTATACGTCGGGCGGAGCGTTTCGGTGTCAAACTCGACGCTCGCATTCACGACACCGGGGCGGTTGTAGCCGTACGCTTTCAACTCCGGATAATGCGTCGTCGCCACCGTCCGCGCTCCGCGCCCATGCACTTCATCCAAGATGGCGATGGCGAGCGCCGCCCCTTCCTGCGGATCGGTGCCAGCCCCAAGCTCGTCAAACAGCACAAGGCTTTCACCATCGACATGGCGCAAAATGTCAACGATATTGACCATATGGGACGAGAACGTGCTCAAGCTTTGTTCGATCGACTGCTCATCGCCGATATCGGCGAAAACGGAACGGAACACCGCCGCTTCCGATCCATCAGCCGCCGGGATGAACAGCCCCGCTTGCGCCATGAGCGTCAACAAGCCGACCGTTTTCAACGTCACCGTTTTCCCGCCGGTGTTCGGCCCGGTGATGACGATCGTCGTATAGTCGCCGCCGAGTTCAATGTCATTCGGCACCGCCTTTTCTTGATCCAGCAGTGGATGGCGTGCCTGCACAAAGCGAAGATAGCCTCGGCTATTGACCGCTGGCTTCGCGGCTTGCAGCCGGCGGGCGTATTTCGCCTTGGCAAACGCAAAATCAAGCGCCGCAAGCGACTCAACCGCCCGCGCAAGCGGCTCGGCCTGCTCAGCGACTTTTGCCGAAAGTTCGCGCAAAATGCGTTCGATTTCTTGCTTTTCTTTCGCCCGCGCTTCGCGGAGCGCATTGTTCAACTCTACGACCGCCTGCGGTTCAATAAACAGCGTCGCCCCGGACGCTGACTGGTCGTGGACGATGCCGCCGTAGGCGCCGCGATACTCTTGTTTCACCGGGATGACATATCGGTCATTGCGGATCGTAATGATGGCGTCCGACAGCCGCTTTTGCGCCGACGGCGAGCGGATGATGTTCTCGAGTTTCTCGCGGATGCGCGCTTCCACTGACCGAATTTGCCCGCGCAGCGAGCGGAGGCGGTCGCTTGCGGCATCCAACACTTCGCCATGGTCGTCGATCGAGCGGCGAATGTCATGTTCAAGCGCCGGCACCTCCACGAGCTCATCGGCATAAGTGGACAGACGGTCCAATCCCCCGTGCTCTTCATAAAGATCCATAATCAGCCGCTTCATTTGCCGGCTTGCGGCCGAGGTGGCCGCCACTTCAAGCAGCTCTTGCGGGCTGAGCGTGCCGCCGATCGCCGCCCGCTTGAGATGCGGACGGATGTCGACTACTCCGTCAAGCGGCGCATAGCCAGCAAGCCGCAAAACAGCGGCGGCTTCATCCGTTTCGTCAAGCCAGGCGGCCACCTCCTCCAAGTCAGAAGACGGTATGAGAGCGTCGATTTTTTCCAAACCGAGCGGCGAGGACGCATGCTCTGCCAACTGCTCTTTCACTTTATCGAACTCCAAGGTGTGAAGCACTTTTCGTTGCACGTATCTGACCCCCAGCTGATTCATTTCTTTCGTTTGTCGCGCAAAAACTGTTGCAGCTTTTCAAGCGGCCATGTGTTGATGACCGTTTCCTTATGGATCCAACCTTTTCTTGCCGTCGCTACGCCGATCGCCATATCCTCGAGCATGTCCAAATGGTGGGCGTCCGTGTTAATGGCAATATACGCCCCCGCTTCCTCGGCTTTTTTCACGTAGGCCGCCGACAAGTCGAGCCGGTTTGGGTTGGCGTTTAACTCAAGCACCGTGTTCGTCTCCGCCGCGAGCTCCACGAGCCGCTCGATATCGACGTCATAGCCGTCGCGCTGGCCGATCAGCCGCCCGGTCGGGTGGGCAATGACATCGACGTACGGGTGGCGAAGCGCCGCCTCAAGCCGTTTCATGATCGTCTCGCGCGGCTGTTTGAACGCAGAGTGAATGGCGGCGATGACAAAATCAAGCTCCTTGAGCACGTCATCGTCGTAATCGAGCGTCCCGTCCGGCAAAATATCCATCTCAATGCCGGCCAAAATCGTAAAATCCGAATAGCGCGCGTTCAGCCGCTCAATTTCCTCGCGCTGGCGCCGCAACCGATCCGGGGTCAAGCCGTTGGCGACTTTCAAATAGTGCGAATGGTCGGTGATGGCGATATACCGGTAGCCGCGGCGGCGGCACGCCTCAGCGAGCTCCGCAAGCGAACACGACCCGTCGCTCCACGCCGAATGCATATGCAAATCGCCTTGAATGTCTTCAAGGCGCACAAGCGGCCGATCAGCGGAAAACCGCTCGATTTCCGTGCCATCTTCACGCAGCTCCGGCGGAATGTGCGGCAGCCCGAAATGGGCGTAAAACGCCGCTTCATCGCGGAACGTTTTCACTTCGCCTGTCGCTTCGTCTTCCACGCCGTATTCGCTGATTTTCTCGCCGCGCTCTTTGGCGAGCTGGCGCATGCGCACGTTATGCTCCTTCGATCCGGTGAAATGATGAAGCGCGGTCGCGAATTGCGCCTCGCTGACCAGCCGAAAGTCAACGGCCACTTCATCCTCATACTGGAAAAGAAGCGACACTTTCGTCTCCCCAGCGGCGAGCACCCCGCGGACGCGCTCAAAGCCGAGCAGCCCGTCGCGCACCGCAGCCGGACGGTCGGTGGCGATGACATAATCCAAATCTTTCACCGTTTCGTTCAAGCGCCGCAAGCTGCCGGCCCGCGAGAAGCGGATGACGCCATCAAGACAAGCGAGCTGGCGTTCAATGTCCGCCGCGATCGCGAGCACCCGAGCGAGCGGCAGCCGCTCGGGGCGTTTGCCTGCCTTTTCAATGGCCGCAAGCAGCTTTTCTTCCGTTTTCGCGCCAAAACCGGCAAGCGCGCGCACTTTTCCAGCCAAGCACGCTTCTTTCAATCCGTCCATATCGACAATGCCAAGCTCCTGATGCAGCTTGGCGATTTTTTTGCCGCCAAGCCCCGGGATCTTAAGCAAGGAAAGAAGCGTTTCCGGAATATCGCGCTTTAATTCCTCGAGCACCGATGATGAACCGGTTTCGACAAACTCGGTGATGATCGCCGCTGTGCTTTTGCCGATGCCGGGAATGGCGGTGAAATCGCCAATTTCCGCGAGGCTCCGCTCATCCGTTTCCAAGGCGTTCGCCGCTTTGCGGAAGGCGTTGACCTTAAATGGATTTTCTCCTTTGATCTCCATATACAGTGCGATCGTTTCAAGCAGGCGGATGACCTCTTTTTTATGGACGCTCATCCCCGTCCCTCCCTTTCCCGAAAAACCGCGGCCGCGCTCCGTCAAACGCGGCCATGAATCCACCAGTTGCCAAGCATCTCCGACAACACCGGCGTATGTTTCACAATCACGGTCGCCATGAGCGAACGCTGCAGCTGTTCTTGGACGCTGTCAATCGGCACGAGCGCACCGATATACAAAAGCAAAAAGACAAGCAAATACACTTCCGCAAATCCGAGCGCCGCCCCGGCCAAGCGGTTGACGCTGCGCAACAGCGGCAGCTGGGCGACGAAATCGAGCATCGAGCCGACGATTTGAAGCACGATTTTCACCACAAAAAATAAAAGTGCAAAGGAAATCGCCCGATAATAGGCATCGTCTAAATGGGTGCTCTGAAACAGCAGCTTCATCGTCTCCGGATCGCCAAACGTCGGATACGGAATCCAAAGGCGCAATGTCGGCACCAACCGTTCATAATACCGGTAAGCGACGTAAAAGGCGATGAAAAACCCGGCCATATGAATGAACTGGAGAATAAAGCCGCGCTTCAGCCCGATCATCGCCCCCAGCAACAGGACAAACAGCAGCACGACATCAATCATCCTGTTTCCCGTCCTTTTCCTGTTTCAGCTTTTCCGCCAGCCGTTGATATTCTTCTTTCAGTTTGAGATACTCACTGGCGATGTTGACGGCCGTCAACACGGCCAGCTTCGGCACATCGAGCAGCGGATTTTTCTCACTGAATTCATGCATTTTATCGTCAACGAACGCCGCCACGAGCCGGATGTGGGCCGGGCTTTCCGCGCCGACGATCGTGTAGTCTTGTCCATAGATGCGGACGCTCACCCGCGTTTTTGGCTGTTCTGTCAAGCTTTCTCCCCCATTTCGCCAAATCCTACTGTTTATCATATCATGAACGCTGGTATAATGGAAAGAAGCGACACACAGCAACGATAGAGAAGATAAAGGAGCGATCGAACGTTGTCAAACTATGTGATTCAAGCCGACCAACAGCTGCTTGACGCCTTGCGCGCTCACTACCAAGACGCCTTGTCCGACCGGCTTCCGGCTGGAGCGTTGTTTGCCGTCAAGCGCCCGGATGTCGTGATCACCGCCTACCGCTCAGGCAAAGTGCTGTTTCAAGGGAAAGCGGCGGAGCAAGAAGCAGCGAAATGGATATCAGGGGCGAGCGCCTCAAACGAAACAGCTGACCACCAGCCGTCCGCTTTGGCAGCTCATCAACTCGGGTCTCTTTCCGCCATCGGTTCCGATGAAGTCGGCACCGGCGATTATTTCGGCCCGATCGTCGTCGCCGCTGCCTACGTTGAGCGGTCGCATATCGCCAAAATCGCGGCGCTTGGCGTGAAAGATTCGAAACAATTGAACGATGAAGCGATCAAACGGATCGCACCAGCCATCATGGAAACCGTGCCGCATGCGGTCACCGTGCTGGATAACCCCCAATACAACCGCTGGCAGCGAAGCGGCATGCCGCAGACGAAAATGAAGGCGCTGCTTCACAACCGGACGCTCACCAAGCTGCTCGACAAAATCGCGCCTATCGAACCGGAAGCAATCATTATCGATCAATTTTTAGAACGTGACTCGTATTTCCGCTGCCTCGCAGGGGAAGCGCGCATCGTAAGCGAGCGGGTGCACTGCCTTCCAAAGGCAGAAAGTGCCCACGTATCAGTCGCCTCCGCCTCGATCATCGCCCGCTATGTGTTTTTAGACGAAATGGAGCGATTATCCCGCGCCATCGGCCTCCCGCTTCCAAAAGGCGCCGGCGCCATGGCCGATGAAGCCGCCGCCCGGATCATCCGCGCGCGGGGGGCTGAAGCGCTTGAGACGTGCGCCAAGCTTCATTTCGCCAATACGAAAAAGGCGCTGGCCATCGCCAAGCGCCGGTAATTGTTTCCATCACACCCATGGGAAACGGTAGCGTTGGCTCCGTTGCAAAGGTCGGCCCGCAGCAGCGAAACGCCACCGTTTTCCGTCCTTTTCACCTGTTTCGGTTTACAGATGGTTTGCTAACTGGTGGTCGACAACATGCGTGGTGAGCCGAGAAGAGTTCTCAACAAACTCTTGACTGACCGGGATTCATTTCCGGACAACGGCCAGAAAATCGTGCAAAAAAACAAGACGCGCCAAAAAAGCAGCGTCTTGTCACAAGTTCAGCCGATATTACTCACGCCCGCTCTTCCAGCGCGGCGACGACTTTCTCCGCCGTGCTTCGGCTCGATTGCGGGTTTTGCCCAGTGATCAAGTTGCCGTCGCGCACCGAGAAATCGGTCCATTTCTCGCCGCGGACGAAATTCGCACCGCGCAGGCGCAGCGTCGACTCGAGCAAAAACGGCATATGCACATCAAGCCCGACTTCACGCTCTTCTTCATCCGTAAATGACGTGACCGTTTTTCCTTTCACAATCGGCGTGCCGTCTTTGTATGTGGCGTTCACCAGCCCTGACGGACCGTGGCAGACAGCGGCGATGATGCGCCCGTCTTCGGCAAACTGCTGCAAGACGTATTGCAGCGTTTCGTTGTCGGGAAAATCGAACATCGTCCCGTGTCCACCGGGAAGGAAAATGGCGTCAAACCCGTGTGCATCGTCCTTGCTTAAACGTGTTGTGTTCTTCAGCGCCGCTTCCGCCTCCGCCCAAGACGGGTCTTTTTCATTGATGCTGCGCGGGTCAAGCGGCACCTCGCCGCCTTGAATGCTCGCCACTTTCACGTCATACCCTTTTTC
The DNA here is from genome assembly GCF_022341265.1 of Geobacillus sp. YHL. Lineage (NCBI taxonomy): Bacteria > Bacillati > Bacillota > Bacilli > Caryophanales > Anoxybacillaceae > Geobacillus > Geobacillus sp. YHL. Next base: position 205,613 of record NZ_JAEIGB010000001.1, on the reverse strand, counting down.
TTTAAATACCAAATACGGTACGGCAAACTCCTCAAGCCAAAGCCCGGTTTTATGGTCGTCGGTGATCGTCGTATGGTTTGTCACCACCATGAGCACTCGTTTCGTCATGCCCGCATTCCTCCTTTAGGTTTTAGCATGTTCTCTACCATTCATCATACTTTACATTGGGCAAAAGCGGAAAAAATATGCTTGTGAAATCGAATCGCTCTTGATAAAAATAAGTGGAGGAAACGAAAACATCATTCCTCCACTGCTGCTTTCACTCTCGCTTTGAACGCCTTTACTTCTTCAGGTTTATAAATCTCCAGCAAATCCTTTTCTTTCGTCTTTAGCACCACTTGGTTGTTCTCAAGGACAAAGAAAAACGGATCTCCAACACTGTAATAACGGCCGGTCAAATTCGATTTTTTGACAAAAAAGATATAGGTTTGTCCGGATGCCAAACCGATGTAATGCTCATCTTGAACCATGGGCCCATCTTTGTCTAACCGCATTTGCTTTTGCTCAGTGACAAGAACATGAGCATTTGCGTGTCCTTTTAAAACTTCAATCACTTTTACATCATAGTCGACTCCTTCGATATAAATATTCGGATCTTCTTGTGCTGGATCGTTCGGATTACGCGCAAGATTTCGCGTACCAGCCACTCCTTCGACGATTCCAATAAAGATGCAGTCAGACGCCTTGCTCAAATCCTTTATATTTGTATATTTTGGACGATCAGAATGACTGATGGTATGGATATGCCGAGTTACTTTGGCAGTTCCTATTTGTTTATGGATATTCCCTTCATCCTTTATGAAATAGACGGCTCCGCCCACAAATATAACACCAATCGTCACGGCGAACAGCACCATTTTTTTCATCCTCTTTTTCCTCCCCTTGGATAGATGAACCCATTAATATCTTGCATTTACGCCATTAATGTCATCCTGCTGTGGAGTATAGATGCGCGTCCGATCACGATTCGAATTCATGATCGCTATCGCTGTCGAATGATCCAATCCAATTCCGTGCCCTAATTCATGCCCGGCTGCACTTCGAGCCACGTTGCTTTTTCCGATATTAATATTCCCTGCGTTAACCATAGCTGTAAAATGGAGTATCTCACTGCCTGAATACGTGATGTTGCAAACACCATATTCGGAAGAATCGGAAACATAGTAGGAGTTGAGCGTGTTGGAAGAACGGCTGCTGTAGGAAAACCAAACAGGGGTTGGCGTTCCATTCCAATCGGAGAGGGCATTTTCAAAAGCCGTCCGAATCACCGTGCCGGACGTTTGAAGATTGCTTCCCCATTTATACGTGAGGCCGCTTACTCCATCCTTCCAATAGTAAGGTTCTAAAACATAGGCGCGCACCATTAAGGGAGCTATCAAAATAGCTAACGTTACCGAGAATGGGACGGCGATTTTCCTCAACTTCATTTTCATCACTCCAACATTCAATATTTTGTAACTATGTTAACAAAAAAAATAAATAACATTCAATATATTCAAACAAAAACTCTTTTCTCCATGCGCCATACGATCCACATTCACGGGGAAAGAATCAAGGAAAACAACTATACAGAGCACGTGGAATATACGTTTCTGTTGAATCAAACAGAGCGCCTTGCTTTCTTTTTATGCGTGCGTAAAGGACTAAGGAAAAAGGAGCTGACCCAAGAGGGTAATGCCCCTTAAACCAAACACAACATATTGATTTTTATCGACCATTTTGCTGCTTCATACAGGAACAAGAAAGGGTGTCCCGGTCTCTTAGGACACCCTTGTTGACTCGCCTTCTTAACTGATTTTTTGTTGTTCCAGTCCAGCTGTCTCGCTTGCCGGCTGCCGAAACGGCCACCAGTTCGCGCGGCCGAACGTGCGGACCATGACCGGCACAAACAGCGGCAGAACGACGAGGGCGTAAAGGAGAAGCCCCGTCAGCACAATCGTCGCGATTTGCAAGAGCGACAAGACGCCGGACGGATACATCGCGGCGAACGTTCCGCCTAAAATGACGGCGGCCGAGATGATGACCGTCCCCATATGGCCCATCGCCGACAGCATCGCTTCCTTCACCGGCCGGCCGCGGTATTCGTTGAACCGATCCATGAGGAAGATGCTGTAGTCGATGCCAAGCGCCAACAGCAACACAAAGGCGAAGAACGACACCGCCCAGTTCAAGCCGGCATAGCCGAGGCCGTTGACGAAAATGAGTTCGGTGACGGCCATCGATGTGTAATATGTCAACACGAGCGACAAGATCAAATAGAGCGGCATGATAAGCGAACGAAGGAGCGCTGCGAGCACGATGGCGATGCCGATCAACATCAGCACGGCCGTCCGTTTATAGTCGGCGTTCGAAATCGCCTGCAAATCGGCGTACGTGCTGGTGACGCCGCCGACAGCGATCGTCGCGTCTTCCCACTTCGTTCCTTTCACTGCCCGTTCGGCCGCGGCGCGAATGTCATCGATGCGGCCGAGCGCCGATGTTGAATACGGATTTTCTTTTAAAACGACGTCGAACGTCACGATGTGGCGGTCTTTCGACATATACGCGTCTTTCGCCTGCGCAAAGTCTTTGCTTTCGCGCGCCTCTTTCGGCATGTGCCAGCCGGCCATTTCTTTCTCCGGGGCCGATGACAAATCGGCTAAATACGTTTCCGCCGTTCCGAGGCCGTCCGCCACTTTTTGAAGGCCGGACGCGCTTTGGTCCAAGCCATTTACAAGCTGGCCGAGCTGGCCGCCAAGCGCGGAGAAATGCTCAAGCAATTGGCGCTGGCCGCCGTTCACTTGCTCAAGCCCTCGGGAGAATTGCGGCAATTGGTCGACCGCCTGTTTCTGGCCGTCGGCCGCTTTCGTCAACCCGGCTTCGAGCTCCGAAAGCCCGGCGATGATCCGGTCCAAGCCGCCGTTGACCGCCGCTTGACCAGCCGCGAGTTGGGCGAACGATTCGTTCGCTTTCGCCAAACCGGCGCGCGCCTGCTCAAGCGCCCCGTTCAATTGCGTGAGTCCGTCCGCCATTTGTTTCGTCTGGCCGGACAAGGCGGCGACCGTCATTTTCGCTTGTTGGTATTGTCCATCTTGACGGAGTTCCGGATGCGACTGTTCGACTTGCCCGAGCATCGTCTGCACGGCGGCAAGCTGAGCGGCGACAGCTTTTAATCCCGCTTCGATTTGCCGGTACTGGCCGCTTAGCGCCGACAGTCCTTGTTCCGCCTGCTTGTAGCCGTCAAGCAGCTGCGTGGCGCCTTCCTGCAGCTTTTTCGCATTGTCGCGAAGCGTCACTAAGCCGTTTTTCAACTCACCGGCGCCCATTGCTCCCCGGCGCACCCCTTGTTCAATTTGACTGAGACCGGTTTGCAGCTGGCGCAGGCCGTCTTCAAGCCGCTCCGTTCCGGAGACGAGCTGGCCGACGCCGGATGACGCCTGCTTCAGCTGCGGAGCGGACGAGGACAACTTTTGGCTTGCCGCCTCAAGGCCGGAGCCGATTTTCTCAATGCCCTCTTTGCCGGCGCCAAGGCCGCTTTTCAGCTGTTTCGCCTGTTCGGTGACATACAGCTCCTGAATCGGCTCTCCCGTCGGACGCGTCGCCGAGCGGACGCTCGCCACGCCATCAACTTTTTCGATCTCACGGCTCATTTTCTCAATCAACGCCAGCCCTTCTTCCGAATCAAGCGGCTCTTTGCTTTTCAATACCACCTGCGTCGGCATGGCATCTCCCGGATTGAAATGATCGGCAATGATGTCAAACGCTTTGACGGAACGATAATGATCGCCGATCTCTTCCATGGAATCAAACGACAGTTTGCCATCATACGTCGCCAACACCGGCACGGTCACGACGGCGACAATCGCCAGCGCCAAAAGCGGACGGGCGAACGCAAATCGGCCAGCCGCGAGCCAAAGCCGGCTTTGCCCATGCTCGAGCTTCCCCCGCACCGGCCAAAACAGCTTCTCGCCAAGCACGGCCATGAAAAACGGCACAAGCGTCACGAGCGCCAAAAGCAGCACCGCTACCCCAACGGCGACGGCCGCCGCCGATTGGTACAGCTTAAACGTCGACAAACCGATCGCCGCAAAGCCGATCATGACGGCAATGCCGCTTGCGGCCACCGTTTTCCCAGCCGTCCGGTACGTGGCGACGATCGCTTCCACCCGATCGCCGCGTTTCGCCAGTTCTTCTTTAAACCGGCTCAGCAACAAAATGCAATAGTCGGTCCCAATGCCAAACAACACCGCGACTAAAAACGTTTGCGTGAACGTCGACAGCGGGAAATTCACTTTATCTACTAAAAACGCAACGACCGACTGCGAGACGACATACGTCGCCCCGACCGCGAGCAGCGGAATGAGCGGCGCCACCGGCGAGCGGAACACGGCGAGCAACACAATTAAAATAAAGACGACCGTGATCCCTTCCGTTTTCTTCACGCCTTCCTGCGAGCTCGTCACGACATCTTCATCGATCATCCAGCCGCCGGTGAAATAATGCTCGACCTTGACGCCATCGACCGCTTTATACAGGGCGTCGGTCAATTGCTTCGCCGTCCGCCCGGCCGGGTCGATGCTGACGGAAATGAGCATCGTCGTTCCATCTTTGGAGATGAGTTCTTTTTCCAACTCCCGGCTGGCAAACGGCGAGACGATGTTCGTGACATGAAGTTCCTCTTTTTTCTTTTCGAGCGCGTTTACCGCCCGTTCAATCTCTTTTTTATCGCCCGCCGTCAGCCCGCCTTTTTGGTAAAAGACAAGCACCGCGGATCGTTCATTTTGTTTGTTTTCCTGGCCGTTTGCCTCTTTGATCAATTTTGCCGCCAATGACGACGAGTAGCCGTCCGGCACGCTCAGCTGCCCTTTTTCCCTGACAAGCTCGCCCATGTTCGGCGCGGTCATCACAAGCACCGCCGCCATGATGATCCACGCCGCAAGCACAAACCATCTTCCTTTGATCATCGCCCTCATTTCGCTTCTTCCACCTCCTGCAGCACGCGGGCCAACCGTTCATACGTACGGATGAACGTTTCGATCTCCTCCTCTGGAAAGCGGGCGATCACTTCTTCGACGAGCCGATAGACGCTGCGGTCCATTTCCTCTACCCATGCTTCCCCCTGCTCCGTCAGCGATAAGACGATGACGCGCCGGTCGTTCTCGTCACGGTCGCGGCGCAGCCAGCCTTTGTCGACGAGGCGATTTGTCATCGCCGTCACCGCGCTTTTGTTCACGCCAAACATCGCAGCGAGCTCCGTTGACGTGCACGCCCCCCGCCTGCGGATGTAGCGAAGCAAATAATATTGATCGTGCGTCATCTCTTCGCAAAGACTGCCTTTGACAAGCGCCGCTCCGCGTTTCATCACGAGAAACGACACGGACAAATAGCGGTCAATCCACTCATCGATGTTTCGTCCCGGCATTGATTCACCTCCGTTTGTTTCATGATTGCACAATCAACCAGATGCTCTCTTGCACGGCGGCATTTGTCCATTTAGTTCAACTGTTGAACTATTAGTAACGATACCAAGGAAAAAAGAAAAAGTCAACGAGGAATGTTGGCAAAAGAGAACCCATTCTGTCGCCCCATTCGAATAATAAGGAAATGTTTTCAAAACGATTACATGGCATTCACGAACACTTAACATCCAGCTTGTACAATAAAAATGACAAAATCATCTGAAAAAGGAGAGGAGAACGATGTTCCAATCGAAACGCCGCACGGCTTTGCTCATCGCCGGGCTGAGCGCCGGACTGGCGCTGCATCAAGCCGGACAAGATGCATGGGCCGCCCCAGCGAAACAATCGAAGCCGTCTGAGGTGAAAAATGTCGTCCTTTTTGTCGGCGACGGCATGGGCACAGCGCATCGCAACGCCATTCGCCTTGCCACAAAAGGGATCGCTGGAGAATTGGAGATGGACGATATGCCATACAGCGGGCTTGTCCATACGAACTCCGCCGACTCGAAGTCATTCATCACCGACTCCGCTGCGGCGGCGACCGCGATCGCCTCAGGCGTGAAAACGTACAACGGCGCCATCTCTGTTGATCTGCAAGGAAAACCGGTGGAAACGATTTTGGAACAAGCAAAAAAAGCCGGCAAGGCAACAGGGCTTGTCACGACCGCCCAAGTGACGGACGCCACGCCGGCTGCGTTTGCCGCCCACACCGCCAATCGCTCTGCCCAAAGCGACATCGCCAAGCAATACATCGAACAAACGAAAGTGGATGTCATTTTGGGCGGCGGGGAAGATTACTGGTATCCTGCTGGAAATCCTGGCTATTACCCCGACCATCCAGCCGAAGATCCGGAAGAAGCAAGCAAAGGCACGCAAGGAAACTTGGTTGAACGCGCCAAGCAGCTCGGCTACACGTACGTCCGCACCGCCGATGAGCTGAAACAAGCGTCCGGCCGCAAGCTGCTTGGACTGTTTGCCAACGAAGAAATGTTCCAGCAGCGCCCCGAAGGAGAAGGAGATGTGTACAATCCCGTCGTGCCGCTGCCCGATATGACAAAAAAAGCGCTTGACGTGCTGTCGCAAAATAAAAAGGGCTTTTTCCTCGTTGTCGAAGAAGAAGCCATTGATGAAATGAGCCATGAAAACAACGGATCGCTCATGATCAAAGCGGGCCAGCAGCTTGACGAAGCGGTCGCCGTAGCGAAACAGTACGACAAGCGCCATCGGGATACGCTCGTCCTCGTGCTCGCTGACCATGAATGCGGCGGCTTGACGATCGAAACGCCGGGCGGCACGGATGAGTCAGGAGACGGCAAAACGATCTCCGGCGAAGACGGTCCGTTTCCAATTGCCCGCTCTACGCAAACGTTCGCCCTCGACTGGACGACAACAGGCCACACCGCCGCCGATGTGCCGCTGACTGCCATGGGCCCGGGAGCGGAGCGATTCACCGGCATTTATGAAAATACGCGCATTCATGACATTCTCGAACAATTATTGTTTGGAAAAAGCAGAAGATAACGCCATCCGTGTTTCGAACGTTGTCCTTCATCGATCTCCGTTTCCCCGCGAACGAATCGTTTGCGGGGAAGATTTTTCTATCCATTCATCCATACTGATTGCCTAGAAGGGCGGTGAAAAAACAATCATTCCTGCAAATCGGTCATTTTTGATCAAAGAGAAAAACAGATTTTACAAGGCTTATCAAATTGAAAAACACTGTTGTTGATTCACATTTTTCATTCAATCACCAGCCCTCTAAAAGCAAGCCAAGAACGTTCTTTTTCACAATCAACTAATTAAGAAACAATGCTTGTTTTTCGGCGCTGCGGTCACCGCCCCACGTGATAGCCAAGCCACGCGAGCCACACGCCACACAAATACGTAGCCGCCAAATAAACGACAACCTTCGCCCATTGGCGTTGCTGCATCATTTGCACGCTTTCCCATTTTAAGGTCGAAAACGTGGTGAACGCGCCCATAAAGCCCGTGCCAACAAGCAGTTTTGCGGCATCGGCGGCGCCGCTTCCGGCGAGCCAGCCGAGCAAGAAGGACCCAAGCAAGTTGACAATGAGCGTCCCGAGCGGAAAACGCGGCGAACGCCGAGCCGCCCAGCGGCTGACGAGATAGCGGGCCATGGCGCCGAAAAAACCGCCGATCGCCACAAACAGCGGTGCGTACATTATCCAATCCCTTCCTTCCGTTCCGGTTGAGCGGCGGCATATCCAGCCCATGAGGCGAGCAACCCGCCAAACAGGCTGGCAGCGATATAAACGGCCGCCATGCCAAAGCGCCCTTGTTCCATCAATTCCACACATTCAACACTGAGCGTCGAAAACGTCGTATACGAGCCGACAAAGCCGGTTGTGACCGCGGTCTTCCACCATGGCGGCCATGCAGGGAGGCGGGTGAAGAAAACCGTGAGCCAGCTGAGCAAAAACGAGCCTGTCCAGTTGATGAAAAGCGTCCCGAGCGGAAAGCCGCCGACGGCGGCGGCGGGAACAACCAAACCGAGGCCATAGCGGACAAGCGCGCCGATCATGCCGGCGATGCCGACAGCGAGATAGACCAATAAGGACCCCTCCTTCCAAAAATGAACAGACTCCTGCCGCTTCAATTTGCAGCAGGAGTCATCAGCCGGAAGCCGGCGGTTATGGCGAACTCCATCGCCTATTCGATTGGCATCGCCTTTATTTTACCATATATCCCCTCCCAATGGGAAGCAGATTCAACGGCTTGGTCGGAACCCGTGTTGTTCGAATATTTGGAGCGCTTGTTCGCTCGTCAAATAATCATACAACTCCCGCGCCTCCTTGAGATGTTTGCTCGTCTTGACAACACCAAGCGGATAGACGATCGGGTCGTGCATGCCGCTTGGCACGGAGGCGGCGATCTTGACTTTGTCCGACACGAGCGCGTCCGTCCGGTACACAAACCCGGCGTCGACGTTTCCGGTTTCCACGTACGTCAGCACTTGACGAACGTCTTTCGCGTAAACAAGCTTCGCTTTCACCTGCTCCCACAGCCCCGCCTTCTCCAACGTTTGTTTGGCGTACATGCCGGCCGGCACCGACTCGGGGATGCCGATCGCCACTCGTTTGGCGCGGGTGATGTCATCGAGCGACTGAATCGCCTCTTCTCCTTGTTTCGGAACGATGAGCACCAGCTCGTTGGCGAGCACGGTTTTTTCGTGTTTGGAATCGATCAGCCCTTCCTTTTTCAGTTCCTCAAATGGCTCGGCAGCCGCGGAGAAAAAGAGATCGACCGGCGCCCCTTCGGAAATTTGTTTTTGCAAGGCGCCCGACGCGCCAAAATTATATTGGATGCGGATGTTCGGGTGCTTTCGTTCAAACGCCGTTTTCGCTTCTTCCAGCGCTTCTTGCAGACTGGCCGCGGCGGAGATAGTGAGCTCCACTTTGTCCGCCGATTTCGTTTGCCCAGCCCCCTCTTTCGAACCGCTGTCGCAGCCATACAAGCCGAACAACAAGACCACCGCGACAAGCCATGCCATTTTTCGCATCTACATCCCCCTTATCTCCATTTAGATTTTTATATGTAATGATATCTAATTATAAATAATGATAAATAGTTATGAAAGAAAAAATTTTTTCACCTCCCTTTCTTTGCGCTACAATGGAAGAAAGGAGGATTGCATGATGCCGGAGCCGCAGTCATACACGATTGAAGAAATCGCTTCCTTACTAAAAGTGTCAAAACTAACGGTGTACGATTTAGTGAAAAAAGGGAAGCTGCCCGCCTTTCGCGTTGGGCGGCAAATGCGGATCACCGCGGATGATCTCAAGCGGTACATCGCCGGGCAAAAAGGGGAGGCAAGCACCGTTTCCCCCGCCGTTTCACGGCCGATCGAAACCGCTTTTCGCTCCATCATCATCAGCGGTCAAGATATGGCCCTCGATTTGCTTGGCGTCCATCTCGAGAAAGGCGGCCCTTATCAATCGCTTCGCACCTATACGAGCAGCCTCAACGGATTGATCGCTCTATACAAAGGGCAATGTGACATCGTCAGCGTGCATTTGTTTGACGGGCAAACGGGTGAGTACAACCGTCCCTATGTTGAAAAGCTGTTGACAGGCCATGCGTACATCATGGTGAACTTGATGCGCAGGCCGATCGGGTTTTACGTGCAAAAAGGCAATCCGCGCGGCATTCAAACGTGGAGCGACTTAGGAAGGAGCGACGTCGTGATCGTCAACCGGGAAAAAGGAGCGGGGGTGCGTGTGCTCTTGGATGAACAGCTGCGCCTGCATGGGCTGTCACCGTCCGCTATTCGCGGCTATGAGCGTGAGGAGACAAGCCATTTGAGCGTCGCCTCCGCGGTGGCGGCGGGTCTCGCTGATGTCGGCATCGGCACGGAAAAAGTGGCGCGAATGGCCGGCGTCAAGTTCATTCCGCTGATGAAAGAGCAGTATGATGTCGTCATGCTGCGGACGCGGGAGAACGAACCGCTCATCGCCGCCGTCTTGAACGTGCTTCGCTCCGATTCGTTCCGCACCGAACTCGAAGCGCTTGGCGGATACGATGTGTCGCAAACCGGGCAAATCATCGCCGAACGCGGCTGACAGGGCAGCACAACCGCATCTGTATCGACGCAACGAAAACGTTTACCATCTCCTTAACGGAAAAGCCGCTTGTCCATTTTTTCGACTGCCAAGGCTTGCCTCCATCACGTCTTGGCAGTCGATCCAATGCTTAGGAAAAGCGAAGAATCTTAAAGCTTCAAATGGCATCTATATGCATGTTTTGGACATCAGGCGATGATTCAGCGGAACCTTCCAAATCCTATTTCCTTGCTCCGATTCTATGCCATCCATCCAAAAAAAGCTGTTCCAAAAGCGAGTCGCTTTTTGGAACAGCTTTTCGTTTTACCCGCGCAGCACCGCGCCAAATTGTTTCTCGACCGCGGCGAGCACCCGCTCGTGGACGGCGGCGACTTCTTCATCCGTGAGCGTCCGCTCCGGATCGTAGTAGCGGAGCGAGAAGGCGAGCGATTTTTTCCCGTCCGGCAGGCGGTCGCCTTTGTAGACGTCAAAGAGGGAGACGTCTTTGACAAGCGGTTTCCCGGCTTCTTCGATCGCTTGCTTGAGGGCGCCAGCTTCGACGTTTTCGTCGACGACCAAGGCAATGTCGCGCACGACGGACGGGAATCGCGGAATCGGCTCGTAGCGGATCGCTTCACTTTCGGCGTTCAACAGCTCGGCCAAGGCGAGCTCGAAGACGTACGTTTCTTTTAAATCGTACTCTTTTTGCACGGCCGGATGGAGCTGGCCGACAAAGCCGATGACCCGGCCGTCAAACACAATGTCCGCCGTCCGTCCGGGATGCAAATCGGCGCGTTTCGCCGGGCGGTACGCGATGCGCTTGGACAGCCCAAGCAAGTCGAACAACCCGTCAAGAACGCCTTTGGCGACGTAAAAATCAGCCGCTTTTTTCTCGCCTTGCCACAAATGGGCGTGCCATAAGCCGGTGAGAACGCCGGCAAGCCGCTCGTTTTCCGCCGGTTGGACGTGTTCTCCTTTGGACAAGTAGACAGAGCCGATTTCGTACAAGGCGACGTTCTCGACTTGGCGGGCGCGGTTGTAGCTCGCCGCTTCGAGCAGATGCGGAATCAAGCTTTGTCGAAGAACGCTCCGCTCTTCGCTCATCGGCAGCGCCAAGCGGATCGGTTCGGCCGTCTCAAGCGCAAAGCGCGTCGCTTTGTCCGGGCTCGTCAACGAATACGTGATCGCTTGGAACAAGCCGGCTCCTTCCAAATAGCGGCGGACGCGGCGGCGCTTCGCCTGGTACGGCGTGAGTCCGCCCGGTTTCGCCTCGGCCACCGGCAGCGTCGCCGGCAGGCGGTCGTAGCCGTACAAACGGGCGACTTCTTCAATGATATCTTCTTCAATTGCAATGTCGCGCCGACGCGACGGGACGTGGATCGTGAACGTTCCGTTGTCTTCCGTAAACGGAAATTGCAAGTTCGAAAGAATCGCGGCCACTTCCTCTTTCGACATTGCCGTGCCGAGGACGCCGTTGATGCGTTCGAGCGTGACCGTCACCACCACTGAGTCTTGGCGCCACACGCTCGCTTCGACGATGCCGCCGACGACCTCGCCGCCGGCGTATTCCGACATCAACGCCGCGGCGCGATCGAGCGCTTCTTTCGTCCGCGCTGGATCGATCCCTTTTTCAAATCGGGTGCTCGCCTCGCTGCGCAGCCCGTGGTCTTTCACCGCTTGGCGGATGACCGGGCTTGTAAAGTACGCCGCTTCAATGAACACGGTCGTCGTGTCGTCGCGCACTTCCGAATTCGCCCCGCCCATCACGCCGGCTAAGGCGACCGGCTCGCGGCCGTTGGTGATGACGAGATGTTCTTCCGTCAGCTTCCGCTCGACATCATCAAGGGTGATGATCGTTTCGCCCGCTTTTGCACGGCGGACGACAATCTCCTTCGAACCGAGGCGGTCGTAGTCAAACGCATGAAGCGGCTGGCCGTACTCAAGCAAAATGTAGTTCGTAATGTCGACGACGTTGTTGTGCGGGCGAATGCCGGCCGCCATCAAACGCGCTTGCATCCAAAGAGGCGACGGGCCGATCCGGACGTTTTTCACAATCCGCCCGGCGTACAGCGGATTGTCTTCCGGCGCCTCAACGCGCACGGAAATGTATTCATGGACATGTTCGCTGTTTTCCTTGACCGCCGCTTCCGGCAGTTTTACATCGCGGCCGAGAATGGCGGCGACTTCATAGGCGACGCCGATCATGCTTAAACAATCGGCGCGGTTGGGCGTCAAGGACAGTTCAAGCACTTCGTCATGCAAGCCGAGCCACTCGATGGCATCGGCGCCGACCGGCGCGTCGCTCGGGAAGACGAAAATGCCGTCCGCGTATTCTTTCGGCACGACTTTCGTTTCGACGCCAAGCTCTTGGAGCGAACAAATCATGCCGTTCGATTCTTCCCCGCGCAGCTTCGCCCGTTTGATTTTGAAATTGCCCGGCAGCACCGCCCCGACTTTGGCGACGGCGACTTTTTGCCCTTTGGCGACGTTCGGGGCGCCGCAAATGATTTGCACGGGTTCGTCCTCTCCCAAGTCGACAAGGCATTTCCGCAGTTTATCCGCGTTCGGGTGCGGCTCGCACTCGAGCACATGACCGATGACGACTCCTTTCATTCCCCGGTCAAGCGCTTCGACCCGCTCGACTTCAATGCCGCTTTTCGTAATCCGCTCCGCGAGCTCTTTGGCGGTGATGCCCGTCAAATCGACGTATTCCCCTAGCCAACGGTAAGAAACGAGCATTCCCAACTCCTCCTTTTTCTGTTACACACGCAAAAATTGCCGCAAGAAACGTAGATCGTTTTGATAGAAATGGCGGATGTCATCAATGCCATACTTCAGCATCGCGATCCGCTCCGGCCCCATGCCGAACGCAAAGCCGGTGTACGTTTTCGAATCAAAACCGGCCATCTCAAGCACGTTCGGATGCACCATGCCGGCTCCTAAAATTTCGATCCAACCGGTGCCTTTGCAGACGCCGCAGCCCCGCCCTTCGCAGCGGAAGCAGGACACATCGACTTCGACCGATGGTTCCGTGAACGGGAAAAAGCTCGGCCGGAAGCGAATGTCGCGCCCTTCCCCGAACAGCTTGCGGGCAAATTCGCGCAGCGTCCCTTTCAAATCGCTCATCCGGATGTTCCGGTCAACAACCAATCCTTCAATTTGCGTAAACTGGTGCGAATGCGTCGCATCATCGGTGTCGCGGCGATACACTTTGCCCGGGCAAATGATTTTCACTGGGCCGCGCCCGCGGTGCTTTTCCATCGTCCGCGCCTGCATCGGCGACGTATGGGTGCGAAGCAAAATCTCTTCCGTGATGTAAAACGAATCTTGCATATCGCGGGCCGGATGGCCTTTCGGCAAGTTGAGCGCCTCAAAGTTGTAATAGTCGGTCTCCACTTCCGGCCCTTCGGCGACCGTATAGCCCATGCCGATAAACAAGTCTTCAATTTCTTCAATGACACGCGTCAGCGGATGCGGGTTGCCAAGACTCACAGGCCGGCCCGGCAGCGTCACATCAATCGCCTCGGCAGCCAGCTTCCGCTCGACTTCCTCCTGTTCCAGTTTCGCTTGTTTCGCCTCGAGCGCCTGCTGGATCGCCGTTCTCACTTCATTGGCCAGCGCGCCGATTTTCGGGCGCTCTTCTGGCGGCAATGCCCCCATGCCGCGCAGCACTTCGGTGATCGGCCCTTTTTTGCCTAAATAGGCGACGCGCACGTCGTTTAGCATTCTTAAGTCGCGGGCTTGGCCGATTTGTTCGAGCGCCTGGCGTTTCAGCTCGTACAGCCGTTCTTTCACATCAATCCCTCCTCATTTCAGTTGAACGCTCTCCCACTTACGCTCACGCGTAGAAGCGGGGGGCTTCTCGGTTTAAGATGATAAAAAAAAACCCGCCCCGGTAAGGGACGAGTTGTTGCTCGCGGTACCACCCTTGTTAACAGCATAAGCGTGCTGTTCACTTCATTGCGATAACGGCCGAAAGCCGGAACACCTTTACATCCCTCGTCGGGATGGTCCCGGTGTCAACTCAGGAGGTGAACTTCACTTGCGTCGGCCATAAAAACGCTCCCAGTCTATGGCGTTTTCTCCCTGGATGGCGAACAGCAAGCTACTTTTCTCCGTCATCGTTGTTGTCCGTATGGGAAATTGTCGCTATTCATTATACGCAAATGAGTGGGCAAAGGCAAGGTCAGGCCGAAATTTCTTTGCGCAGCTCATCGATTTCCGCTTCCTGTTCAATCGAGCGGATGGCAAGGCGCTCCATAATTTTTTCCTGCCGCACTTGCCCTTCCTTGAGCGCGGCGACATCTTTTTTGACCCCCAACATGTCTTTTTTCATGGCATCCATGTCTTTTTTCATGGCATCCATGTCTTTTTTCATGGCGTCCATGTCTTTTTTCATGGCGTCCACATCACTTTGAAGGCGATCGACTTTGTCTTCGAGTTGTTTCACGCTTCCTTGCAGCTTGACGATATCCATGCGCATTTGTTCGATGTAGGCCCCTTGAACATCAAGACGCTCGAGCACAGCGTTCAATAACGCCCGCAGTTCGCCATCCATCTGTCTCCGCTCCCTTGTCCTATTGATTTTCGATTCTATTTTACCGCACCGCCTGCAAGGAATAAAGCAAAATTCCGGCCGCAACGGCGACGTTCAGCGACTCGGCGCGGCCGTAAATCGGGATGTACACGTTCTCTGTCGTTAGGCGCAGCAGGTCGGGTCGGACGCCGCTTCCTTCATTGCCGACGAGCAAGGCGAACGAAGACGATTGTGGAACGGTGCGGTAATCGACGGCGTTCTCCAAGGCGGTGCCGTACACCGGAATGCCCTGCTCCTTGAAACGCGCGATCCATTGTGCCAGATCGCCTTTGACAACCGGAAGGTGAAACAGCGACCCTTGCGTCGCCCGCACCACTTTCGGATTGTACAAGTCGGCGCATCCCTCACCGAGGATGACGGCATCGATCCCAGCGGCATCGGCGGTGCGGATCATCGTCCCAAGATTGCCCGGATCTTGCACGGCGTCAATAAGCAAGGCGGTCTTCACGCCTTCAAGCTCGGTCGACAGCTGCCGGCACACCGCGGCGATGCCTTGCGGCGTCTCCGTGCTGCTGATCGCTTTCATCACCGTTTCAGTCACAATCACAACCGGGACACCTGTGACGTTCCAGCCGGGCGGGACGGCCGTCCGCTCATCAACGATCAGCTCGACAAGGGGCGCGTTGCTTTTTATGGCCTCTTCGACAAGATGAAACCCTTCAAGCAAAAACAATCCAGTCTCATCGCGCCCTTTTTTTGTCAGCAGCTTTTTCCATTGTTTGACGCGCGCATTTTTCGGCGATTCGATCCGCTTCACCGCTTCGTCCCCCAATGTTTGGCGATAAATTCGTCACGCCCCGAGGCGGCTCGATCTTGCTTGTAATGTTCCGGATTTTTCTTATGGTAGTTTTGGTGGTACTCTTCCGCCGGATAAAACGTGGTGGCCGGCAAAATTTTCGTCACGATCGGCTTGGAGAAGCGCCCGCTTTCCTCGAGCGCCCGCTTTGACTGCTCGGCGAGCTGGCGCTGTTTTTCGTTATGGTAAAAAATCGCCGTCCGGTATTGCGGCCCGCGGTCGTGAAACTGGCCGCCGTCATCGGTCGGGTCGATTTGGCGCCAATACAGCTCCAAGAGCCGCTCATACGGAAAGACGTCCGGGTCGAAGGTGATTTGCACCGCTTCGTAGTGGCCGGTCGTGCCGGTTTTCACTTGCTCGTATGTTGGATTTTCCACATGTCCCCCTGTATAGCCGGAGACGATGCCGTAAATGCCATCGAGCTCCTCAAACGGCGTCACCATGCACCAAAAGCAGCCGCCGGCGAATGTCGCTTTCTCCATTGTGTCGTCACCTCATGCGTCAAGTTTCTTCCTTTGATTATAGCAAAATGTGTGCCGTTGTCATCTTTCACGACCAAAGCCAAGTTCCTTCACAAAGCCAAGCGCGTTCCGTTCCGCACGCCGGCCGCTCATGTCGCCGAGTCAAGCCGTTGTTTCATTTCGTCAAGCAAGCGGTCAAACAGCGGGATATAGTGGGTGCGAATGCGTTCATACATGTCCATGGCAGTTTCTTCATCATACGTATGGGACGTCCGGTTGCGGTCTTCGAGCATGCGAAGCCATGTCTCTCCGTCTTGAATCAACCCTTCCCGAAACGCCTCGCGAATCGTTTTCCTCGGACTCGTCACTTCAGCGTATCCCTGATGCTCCAAATAAAGTTTCATCCATTTCCATGCTAGTTCGTACGTGAATTCAAAGCGTTGAATGGTCGCATCAACAACAAGGTCATCCGTTTGGGCGTCTCTTGCGGCACTTTGCCGGAGTTTGGAGAGCGCCCGTTCGAAATCGTAAAATCGATCCATCAGCCGGCTCATTGTGACCATCACCTTCCCGTGCTCGTTCGTTTGAAAAATCGTCTTTCCTTCTTGGTCAATATTCATTTTTAGCTGTTCGTTGTGAATTTGATTGTAATCAACAACATCGATCGGATAAATGATCGGAAGTTCATCCAAGTCCGATTGCAGGAGGTACAGCGGGCCTCCCGGTTTTCGAAATTGGATCGCCAAATCGATATCCGATCCTTCCTTGTAATCGCCTCGTGCTCTTGAGCCGAACAAAATGACTTTTTCAATGACATCAGCATAACGGGAAAATAGATGGAGCAGTTGGCGAAATACCGTTCGTTCCAATCCATAGAGCGGTTTCTCGTCCATCGCCGCCATCACTCATTTCGGTCTAGTTTTTCCTCTATTATACCATATACGAGAGCCGCTCCATGTATAAATCCGCCGCCATTGGCAAACGATAACGGTGTACAATACGGCCAACGAGGTGAGACAAATGGATTTGAACTTGCGGGAAGCCATTATGCACAACGTAGCCAACAACTCGAAAGAGCAGCTGGAACATACGATCGAAGATGCGATCCAACGAGGCGAGGAAAAATATTTGCCCGGCCTCGGTGTCCTCTTTGAAGCCATTTGGACGCATGCCAATGAGCAGCAAAAAGACATGATGCTCACAACACTCGAGCAGGCGGTTAAACAATGACGAACACCGGCCGAATCGGCCGGTGTTTTCATTAGTCAAACGTCAGTTGTTTCACTTTGTCGGCGTCAAGCCGTTTGATCACCTCAACAAGCAGCTTGACCGTGTTTTCGTAGTCGTCACGGTGCAAAATGGCGGCGTGCGAGTGGATGTAGCGCGTCGGGATGGCAATCGTGAGCGACGGAACGCCGATGCCGGTTAAGTGAATCGCTCCCGCGTCCGTACCGCCGCCTGGCATGGCATCAAAATGGTACGGAATGTTCAGCTCTTCCGCCACTTCGATGACAAATTCGCGCAAGCCGCGGTGCGACACCATCGTTGCGTCGTACAAGACGATGTGCGGGCCGGCGCCGAGTTTGCCCATCGCTTCTTTTTCCGACACGCCCGGCGTGTCGCCGGCAATGCCGACGTCAACAGCAAACGCGATATCTGGCTGAATGAATTGGGCGGCCGTGCGCGCGCCGCGCAAGCCGACTTCTTCCTGCACCGTGCCGACGCCGTATACCGTGTTTGGATGGTCGACGCCTTTCAGCTGCTTGAGCACATCGATGGCGACCGCACAGCCGATCCGGTTGTCCCATGCTTTCGCGAGCAGCATTTTTTCATTGTTCAATACCGTAAATTCAAAATACGGCACGATCATATCGCCCGGGCGGACGCCCCACTCCATCGCTTCCTCGCGGCTTGTCGCGCCGATGTCGATGAACATATCTTTGATTTCCACCGGTTTTTTGCGCGCCTCCGGCGGCAGAATGTGCGGCGGCTTCGAACCGATGACGCCGGTGATGTCGCCTTTTTTCGTCACGATCGTCACGCGCTGGGCGAGCATCACTTGGCTCCACCATCCGCCAAGCGTTTGGAAGCGGATGAATCCTTTGTCGTCGATTTGCGTCACCATAAAGCCGACTTCATCCAAATGGCCGGCGATCATCACTTTCGGCCCGCCCGATTTCCCTTCTTTTTTGGCAATCAAGCTGCCGAGGCCATCCGTTGTCACTTCATCCGCATACGGAGCTATGTATGTCTTCATCACATCGCGCGCTTCCCGCTCATTGCCCGGGACGCCTTTCGCATCGGTCAGCGCTTTCAGCATCGTCAACGTTTCGTCCAACTTCGCCATCTTGGCACCCCTTTCCGGTTTTGTCCACTTTTTTATTATACTTGAAAAGGCTGACGATTGGCAAAATGAATCATTCGCCACCCGAAAAAAAGATCAATAGCGCTCGTTTTGCCGCTTGTGGTTCACTTCATTTTTCCGCCGATACGCCGCCTCGATGTCGTCGGAAGAAAAACCGAGCGCCACGCCAAGCCGCCAATACTCCGCAAACAGCGCATCATATTCCCCTCGCGCTCTCGTCTCCCCGAACCGCTCGGCGGCGCGAAACACGGCAAGAAACTGCTCGACAAGCGGCCGTCCCGCCGACGGAGCTTCGTTTTCTTCATAAAACAAGCCGCACTCCAGCCCGAGCGACAATAAAAAATGCAAGCCGTCAACATATTCCTCAAGCACTCGCTCGGCTGGCGCGGGCGGTTTGATGCTCCAAAATTTAAAGCAACGCGTCTCATTCGCGAGTTCACCCAGCTCCACAAGAAAGGCGAGCTGCTTGCGGGCAAACAAATCTTCCTCCATCAAGCCATGCTCCGTTTCAATGCGCCGATCCAACATGCGCTGCATATCGTAAAGCAAAGGCCAATTCATCCTATTTCGCGCAGGAGACTCCCACTTCAACGACCAAAGGGAGTAAGTGGGAGAGGAATGCGCGTTCCCCCTTTCTTTTGTGTATGATATAATAAAGGCGTGGAGAAAACCGTTCAATAAAGGCACTCCAATAACTGCTACTCGATGTATGGAGTTGGTTACAGGAAACGTTGTAACCGTAAAACATCGAGCGTAGGTCCGTCTGTTGTGTGTGGAAGCCAAGTACTGCCAACAGACACACCGAGAGAATCGGTAACGATGCAGGCATGACCTGCGTCGTTGGGTAGTCGTCAACCTGCCCCCTGATGCAACCCCAAGTCAAGGAAGGAGGACGAAGTCCGTTTGCACTTCTGGGGAGTTGCAAGCCCCCACTTCAAGCGTTAGCTAAGTGGGAGTAGTTGACTCTCTCCTCCCCTTTCTACCTCATCCATCGCCAATAGAGAAACAGCTCCACCGCTGCCAACAGCGGCAAACCATAGCGAAACGTCCGATGGCGCGTTTTATGACGAAACGTGTACATGCCCGCCATTGCCCCCAGAGCTCCACCCAACCACGCCAGCAGCCAAAGCGTCCGCTCGGCGGTGCGAAAGCGGCGGCGCTTCGCCTTGTATTTGTCGACCCCCATCACGAAAAAAGCGAGAAGGTTGATCGCTATCCCGTATTGTACCATATCGATCCCTTTCCTTGATAAGAAAATGGCCACCCTGATCAAGGATGGCCATCGTTGTTATTTATTCAAATTCGCTTTCGCCAAGTCGGCGAGTTGGGCGAACGCGGCTTGATCGTTCACCGCCAAGTCGGCGAGCATTTTCCGGTTCACTTCCACGCCGGCCAGCTTCAAGCCGTGCATCAAACGGCTGTAGGACAAGCCATTTTGGCGAGCCGCCGCGTTGATGCGGACAATCCACAGTTTGCGGAAGTCGCGCTTCCGTTGACGGCGGTCGCGATACGCATACATGAGCGATTTCATCACTTGTTGGTTCGCGACTCTATATAATGCGTGTTTCGCGCCGAAATAGCCTTTTGCGAGTTTTAACACTTTTTTGCGACGTCTGCGCGTCACTGGTCCACCTTTTACGCGTGGCATAATCGTTCCCTCCTATAGTCGGTCGTTATTTCAAGTTGTCAAGCATTTGGCGGATGCGTTTGAAATCGCCAGGCGAGACAAGCGTCGCTTTGCGGAGATGACGCTTTTGTTTTTTCGTTTTATTGGCAAACAAGTGGCTCGTATAGGCATGACCGCGTTTTAATTTGCCGCTGGCCGTTTTTTTGAACCGTTTCGCCGAGCCGCGGTGAGTTTTCATTTTTGGCATCGCAGGTTCCTCCTTACTTGTTGTCGTTTTTCGGTGCGAGCACTAAAAACATGTTGCGCCCGTCCATTTTCGGCGCCGTTTCGACAACGGCAATGTCGGCGCACGCTTCCGAGAAGCGGTCAAGGACGCGTTGCCCAATTTCTTTATGGGTGATCGCCCGACCTTTAAAGCGGATCGTCGCCTTCACTTTATCGCCTTTTTCCAAAAACTTGCGCGCATTGCGCAGCTTCGTGTTGAAGTCATGCTCCTCGATCGTCGGGCTGAGGCGCACCTCTTTGACGTTGATCACTTTTTGTTTTTTGCGCGCTTCTTTCTCTTTCTTCTGCTGCTCGAAGCGGAATTTGCCGTAGTCCATGATGCGGCAAACGGGCGGTTTGGCGTTCGGCGCGACAAGCACAAGATCCAAGTTGCGTCTTGCCGCAATCTCAAGCGCCTCCTGCTTCGACTTGATGCCAAGCTGTTCGCCGTTTTGGTCGATCAAGCGCACTTCACGGGCACGAATTTGTTCGTTGATAATAAAATCTTTGCTAATAATGAGCCACCTCCAAGGTTTTTTCCGACTGGCTTGTTTGCCAGCAGAGCCCCACTTCCAGCCCAAAAAAAAGCGCAGATGCACAAAGCACCCGCGCAGTACGTCCTTACACTCGCATTGACGAACCGTAACAACCTGCCAACAGCCGTCTTGGCGTCGGTCAGGTGAGAAGCGGGGTGCTTCTGCTTTTGTTACAAACAAGCAATCATTCCACTTTATACACTATACCACCTTGGCGATGGCATGTCAAGGAGCGGATCTTGATAAACACAACGTCCTTTATTATAGCGGATCAACATTCAATTGGCAAGAGAAAATCTTGTTCACGCCGCCATTTCTTTGAAAAACCGCCCATGACATGGGCCATCGCCACCGTTGCTTCCTTGTAGCGCTTGAACGTTTATGTCGCCTGTCAACGGTTTATTGCGCTTTCCCTAATCTTGTCCGTTTTTCCCGCACATCGTCAGCGAGCAAGGCCATAAACTTGTCAAGCCCCATCGTCCGGCTTTCTTTTTCTCCATAGCGGCGGACGTTGACCGCTCGCTCAGACACTTCTTTATCGCCGACAACGAGCATGTACGGGATTTTTTGCATTTGCGCTTCGCGGATTTTATAGCCGATTTTTTCGTCGCGCTCGTCGACTTCGACGCGGAAGCCGCGTTCTTTCAGCGTCCGTTGCACGTCATACGCGTAATCGAGATGCGCCTCCGGCGACACGGGGATCACTTTGACTTGAACCGGGGCGAGCCATGTCGGAAACGCGCCTTTATACTCCTCGATGAGGAACGCGACAAACCGCTCCATCGTCGAGACGACGCCGCGATGGATGACGACCGGACGATGCGGCTTCCCATCCTCGCCAATGTATGTCAAATCAAAGCGCTCGGGCAACAGGAAGTCAAGCTGCACCGTCGAGAGCGTCTCGTCTTTGCCAAGCGCCGTGCGCACTTGCACATCGAGCTTCGGCCCGTAAAACGCCGCTTCCCCTTCCGCTTCGTAGTAATCGAGGTCGAGCTCGTCCATGGCTTCCCGCAGCATGCGTTGCGCTTTTTCCCACATTTCATCGTCATCATAATATTTTTCTTTGTCATGCGGATCGCGGTAAGACAAGCGGAACGAGTATTCCTCAATGCCGAAATCCTTATAGACTTCCAAAATCAAGTTGACGACGCGCTTGAACTCGTCTTTGATTTGGTCCGGGCGCACGAAAATGTGGGCGTCGTTGAGCGTCATGCCGCGGACGCGCTGCAGGCCGGTAAGCGCTCCAGACATTTCATAGCGGTGCATCGTGCCGAGCTCGGCGATGCGGATCGGCAGCTCGCGGTAGCTGTGCAGCTTGCTTTTGTAAATCATCATATGGTGCGGGCAGTTCATCGGACGAAGCACAAGTTCTTCGTTGTCCATCTCCATCGGCGGGAACATGTTTTCTTTGTAATGGTCCCAATGGCCCGATGTCTTGTACAGCTCGACGCTGCCGAGCACCGGTGTGTAGACATGATCGTATCCGAGCGCCACTTCTTTGTCGACGATGTACCGTTCGATAATGCGGCGGATCGTCGCTCCTTTTGGCAGCCATAGCGGCAAGCCTTGTCCGACTTGTTGCGATGTCGTAAACAGCTCAAGCTCTTTGCCGAGCTTCCGGTGGTCGCGCTCTTTCGCTTCTTCAAGCAGGCGCAAATAACGATCCAAGTCTTCCTTTTTGAAAAAGGCCGTGCCGTAGATGCGCTGCAGCATTTTGTTGTTGCTGTCGCCGCGCCAGTAGGCCCCCGAGATGCTGAGCAGCTTGAACTCTTTGATTTTTCCAGTCGACGGCACGTGCACACCGCGGCAAAGGTCGAAAAACTCGCCTTGCTCATAAATCGAAATCGGCTCGCCTTCCGGAATATCGGCGATCAACTCGAGCTTCAACTCATCGCCGATTTCTTCATACAGCCGGATGGCTTCTTCGCGGCTCACTTCTTTGCGGACGATGTCCAAATTTTCTTTGACAATCTTGCGCATTTCCGCTTCGATTTTCGGGAGGTCGTCTGGCGTCAGTTTATGCTCCATGTCGATATCATAGTAAAAGCCGTTTTCAATGACCGGACCGACGCCGAGCTTGACGTTGCCATACATCCGCTTGATCGCCTGCGCCATTAAGTGGGCGGTGCTATGGCGCAAAATGTCAAGCGCCTCCGGCATGTCTTGGGTAATGATGACAAGCTCGCCATCTTCGTGAAGCGGCGTGCGCAAATCAACGAACCGGCCGTTCAGTTTGCCGGCGATCGCTTTTTTCTTCAGCCCCGGGCTGATCGAGGCAGCGATGTCTTCCGTCGTCGTCCCCTTCGGAAACTCCTTTTCCGCCCCATCTGGGAACGTGATGCGAATGACGTCTGGCATCGGCAATCACTCCTTTGTCATGATGATGAAAATGGAAAAATAAAAAAACTCCTCCCTCCTAAAGGGACGAGTTTTCATCGTGGTTCCACCCTTCTTCCCATGGCAGCGCCTCGCCATGCCATGGCTCAACAAGAATAACGGTCGTCCACCGGCGGCAACTACTGGGCGTTGCGTTCGCTGCCGCAGCTCTGAGGGGGTAAGCGCATTTTTCGTGTTAGGAAGGTTCCAGCCGCTGCCTTCCCTCTCTGGAAACCGTAAAAATGCACCCATGTCCTCGTCATCGCTTGTATTCATCCATATTCATGACGACATTATAGCGAAAACAGCAGGAAAAATCAAGCTTCTCCCCCATTTCCAGCGTTGGCGGCAAACAAGCGGGAAAAATCGGCGCGGCGGCAGACGATCAGCCGTTCTTGAAACACGTTTTGCAGTGTCTGCACCATGCCGTCATCCGGATGATCGGTGTACAGCTCAATTTCCGCCGGAGCGAGCGAGACAAGCGGAGCGAGCACCGATGCATCAATATACATCGGCTGGCTGAAGACGAGATGGCGGTCGATCAACTGTCTCACTTCCGCCGCCGACAGCTCCCGCCGCTCGCTGTCGTAAAATACGAAGTGCGGCGGATCGTGCACCAAATACAGGCGCGGCCATTGCGGCGTCCGGCCAGCCAGGCAGTCGCGCAGCATTTGCACAAAATTTTGATACTCCTGCTCCAGCTTGTATTCATCAATCGCCAGCTCGACATAATGTTGGAGGCGCTCCATATACGGCTTTAACCGGAACGTAACGAACGAAGAAAACGAAAATGACAAGCCGTCGCGCAAAAAGGAGGCAAAAGCGTCGCGCAACATCACGGTGCGCGAGGCGGCAAACGCCGCGCTTTTCCGGTAATCGCGCCGCTCGCCGTCCAAAAACGAATGAGCGAGGGCCAAAATTTGCTGCTGTTCTTCGACGTCGCGGAAATAAAAAACATTGGCAATGATGGATAGCAGCAGCCGGTCTTCCATCACCTCCTGCATAAACGCCGTCATCGCTGGGATGATATGCTCCTCAAGCACACGCTTCTCCTCGCCCTGTATGTAAACCGCCACGGTTTTGTTCCCGTCATAAGCGGCATGAAACAGCGGACCGTCATCCGGTTGCCGGTGATCTAGCAGCCCAACCAATTTTTCCGCCTCGCTTGCCTCGTCAAAATGGATTTCGATCACCCGCTGTCCCCCCTTTAGCCCGAAAGGAATGCTTGGTTTATATATATGGGGACAACGGGCTGTTTAGACTAAAAAACCACAAAGCTTAGCGGCGTTCATTGTTCGAGGAGAGGGTGCCCCAAAAGGATCGGGACACCCTTTCTTATTACCGTATACAGGCATAAAACAAATATGTTGTGTTTTGTTTAAGGGAAATTACCCTTTTGGGTCAGCCCCAGTCGGCAAACGAACCGCTTGCCGACTACGGCAGAAAAGCTAGAAACAGAACCTGCTCAACTAGTTTTTATGGGTTAATCAACATGCCTGTGCAAACGGCAACGTTTCAAATCGCCTTTATATATTTTGCTCACGGCGGTTCGGTCCAGTGATTTCAATCGGATAGGCCAAATAGCGGATTCGCTCCATAATGCGCGCCGCCTTCACCTTCTCTTCTTCGCCGCGCTGCGAATACGTCAAATGATGGGCGAGCTGCTGCATATCAAAGTTCGACGTGAAAAACGTCGGCAAGTTTTCAAACATCCGGTATTGCAAGATCGGGCCAAATACATCATCGCGCACCCAGCTTGACATCGCCTCCGCCCCAAGGTCATCGAGCATCAGCACCGGCACTTTTTTGATATAATCAAGCTTTTCGTTCATCGTCTGGTCTTGAAGCGAATGTTTCATCTCACGAAACAGCTCGGGCACGTAGACGATCAGCGACGAAACGTTTCGCTTCGCCAGCTCGTTGGCGATCGCGGCGAGCAAATACGTTTTGCCCACCCCAAACGATCCGTGCAAATACAAGCCTTTCATTTTTTTCCCTGGCTCGTATTCCGCCACAAACCGCTCGGCAAATCGGATCGCTTTGATCCGCCCATCGTCATTGAGATCGACGTCAGAGAGCGAAGCACGCAAGATTTCGCGCGGCATGAACATGCTTTGAATGAGCGACTCTTGCCGTTTTCGCTCGTCATGCTGCACTTTTTTTGGGCAGCGGTCGTACTCAACGTCGATCCTTCCACCGTTGACCACCAAATTTGGATGGTACCCCGGCAGCATGTTGTTGCATCGCTCAAGGCCCGGACATTGGCGGCAATTCCCGTGCTGCTCGATGAACTCATACAGCTTCATCAAGCTGCGGTCAACCGCATCGGCCGACAATTGCCGTTCGTGCGCCCGCAAAAACGGCTGCACGTCCGGATGCTCCAAAATGTAGCGTTTCATTTGTTCGTAGCGTTGTTTAAACCGTTGATTGCCAAGCAACCGCTGCAACAGGTGGTTTACTCGTTCCATGGCTTTTCCCTCTATGATTCATCACGGTATTTTTTCAGCCGTTCCTCAAGCTCTTTGCGCGCCTGTTCGACGTCAAAATCATCATCATCCGGCTGGCTGTAATCCATGTTCAGCCAGTCCGGGACGATTTCCGTGCGCACGACTTTGCGCACCGTCCGCGTCCCTTTTTCCTTTTCGTTCGCCCAGTTTTGGTATGTTTTCGCCTCTTCTTTCGCCAGCTCCATTGCTTCCTTCACGGTTTTCACCTTTTTGCGCGCCCAATGGCTGGCGATTTTTTCTACGTATTTTTTCGACAGCTTCATATTCGTCCGGAGCATGACATAATAAATGAGCACGTTGACAACTCCGGGGAGCAGCTGCTGCTGGAACATAATGTCTTCGATCAACTGCAAATCAGCCAGCGACGGCTCAGCGCCGCCTGAAATCTCTTTCAGCAGCTGGCGCGGGGAAATTGTTTCCAGCTGTTTCATTAGTTGCTCCTCTTTTGTGCGCGGTTCGATGTTTTCCATCGTCCGGTAGGCGAGCGGCTGCACTCGTTCGACGAGGCGCGGCTCGACACCGCCATGTTCGAGCTCATACCATTCGCGCGCCGCCCGGCGCAACGCGTCAATATCGATATGATAGGCCGGATCGATGACGCCAAGGACCAGTTTTTGCATCTCAAGCGGCGGAATGCCGTATAAAAACGCCAGCTTTTTAATCGCTTCCTTCACTTTCGCTGTCACAGCCCGGCGCGGCACAAGCTGCTTGGACAGGCCGGCAAAAAACAGCTCAAAGTCGAATACATCATCATCGAGCACATACGACGCCTCATCCCGCCTGATGTGATCCTTCCCTTCAAGCAGCTCGGGCCCGGCTTCTTCGCTGAGGCCGGCGACGATTTGTTCAGCGGGCACGGCCGAAAACACGTCGGAAAATGACCGCGTCACCTGGGTGAATTTCGTTTCATCAATGGACGGACGGGCAAAAAAGTTGCTCAGCTGGATAAACAAGTGGCGGCCGACTTGCCGGTGCAAAAAAACGCTCAACATCTCGTCGCGGAAAAACTGGTCTGGCGCCAGCGGCGGACGCAGCTCATAAAGAAACAGCTTCGGTTCATCCGCCTCTGGAGCGTGGACGTATGTGTTGAGCAGCCCGATTCCTTCGAGTTTCAACCGTTCGCTGTAAATGTCCGGCAGTCCGCACTGCATGAGCGCCATAAGCCGATGATGGGTCGCTTCCTGGCCGTCAAGCAGCTCAAGCTCCCCCCAAAGCGTCATATAAAGCGCCAACGCCCGGCAGCCGATGAGCGGCTGGTAAAGCAGCGTCAGCACTTTACGGTCCACCTCTTGCAACACCCCACGGCTTTGCACGGTATAACGGTCGACAGCAATCAGCTCTTTCCAATGGTGCTGCATCGCTCCGACCTTCCATTCCGCCGTATTCGTTTCAAACCGGCTCTCCCCTTTCCTGCCGAAAAGACGTTGAAAAAAGGGCTTGCCGCCTAACGCCAAAGCCCTTTTTACCGTTGCCCTTTTTTGATCAGCTCTTTCAGTTCTTCAATGAACACATTAATATCTTTAAACTGCCGATAGACGGAAGCGAAGCGGACATAGGCGACCTCATCGATGTGTGACAGGCGCTCCATCACCATTTCGCCGATCGTTTCGCTTTTCACTTCCGAGACGCCTTGATTGCGCAGTTCGCGCTCAATTTCCTGCGTCACTTTTTCAAGCTCCTCGAGCGCCACCGGCCGCTTCTCGCACGCTTTGATCAAGCCGCGCAAAATTTTCTCCCGGCTGAATTCTTCGCGCGTTCCCTCTTTTTTCACAACAATCAGCGGCGGCTCCTCGATCCGCTCAAACGTCGTAAACCGATAATGGCACTGTTCGCACTCCCGCCGGCGGCGGATCGAACGACCCTCTTCAACCGGGCGCGAGTCAAGCACGCGCGTGCCTTGATGATGGCATGAAGGACATCGCATAACATCCACTCCGTTGATCTTCTTATTTTCTATCATACCGGAATGGACGAAAGCAGACAAGATATAGTTAGCTGTTCAGTCCGGAACCGATATAGGGCAGGCGGGCGTCGAGCTTCCGATACAAATCGAGAATGACCGCCCGGCTATGCCCAAAATCAAACGGCAATAGCTTCGTCTCCGTCGTCGCGGAAAAGTCGACCGCCGTTTCAAACGGCCGCACGGAAATGACGGTAGCGACGATGAACAACTTTTTGCCGCGCTTTGTTTGCGCACAAATTTCGCCGCGCTCTTCGGAAACAGAAACGAGCTCGGCGCCGGGCAGCGACGAGAGCAGCTCCTTGACCGCATCGATGACGGCGCGGTTCGTCGCTTTGTAATAATGGCTTCTTAGCTCTTCATCTTCATGATTTTCCCGCGTTTCACAATGGTTTGTGAAGGCGTATTTGATTGTTTTCCACATGCTCATTGCCACGTCTCCCTAGTCATTCTTTTTCTTCCATCATACCATGATTTTCGCCGCTGTTGTACCGCCGAGGGCGCAAAAAAAGGAGCGTTTCGCTTACGCTCCTTTCGGTTTATCATGATCCAATTACAGCGCCTGCGCCTTTTTCACTTCGATCGGGCGCATGCCGCGCGGAAGTTCAATCGTTTCCCGCGTTTGCGCGCCCAGCATTTCGGCAATGTAATCGGCGGCAATCGTCGGGTCTAAATGGCCGCATGTATACACATCAATGCTCGCATAGCCGTGTTCGGGAAACGTGTGAATCGTCAAATGCGATTCCGAAATAATGACGACCCCGCTTACGCCTTGCGGAGCGAATTTATGGAACGCCACTTCGCGAATCTCCGCTCCCGACTTTAACGCGGCGTCAACGAACGTTTTTTCAATAAAATCAATATCATTCAGTTTGTCAAAGTCGCATCCCCAAAGTTCCGAGATAACGTGACGACCCATCGTGTCCATGAAAAGAATCCCCCTTTAACCAATTTTCTCAAACAAATAAAAAAACAGAAAGTGAGTTGCAAAATGGCATGTATAACTACCACGGGGGAAAGTTAGTCCTAAGAGGTCCTAACCCTTTAAGTAGTCACATTACCCTTGCCGTTAAGAAGTTCACGAGACATAGTATACTTTGTTTAGGGGGTTTTTGCAACAGGCTTTTTTAATTTTTTTGCATAAAAAAGAGAAAAAGCGCCCACGCCCGCACCGTGGCCCGATCCGTTTGTGCGGATCGCAAAAGCCATAGCGCAGGCGGCGCGCTTCACATCGAACCGCTGTTACGCATTGACGCTGAGACGCTCATTCATTTTGGCCGCGACAAGATGGGCTAAATCAACGACGCGGCACGAATAGCCCCATTCATTGTCATACCAAGCGAGCACTTTCACTTTTCGCCCTTCCATCACCATCGTCGACAGGCCGTCGATAATCGCAGAATGCGGATTCGTATTGAAATCGATCGAGACAAGCGGCTCCATCGTGAAATCCAAGATGCCTTTCAATGGGCCGTCGGCAGCGCGGATCAGCGCCTCGTTCACCTCATCAACCGTCACATCGCGCTTCAAGTCGACGACCAAGTCGACGAGCGAGACGTTCGGCGTCGGGACGCGGAGCGCCATGCCATGAAGCTTCCCTTTTAAATGCGGCAGCACTAGGCCAAGCGCTTTCGCCGCTCCCGTTGTCGTCGGGATGATCGACTGCGCGCATGAGCGGGCGCGGCGCAAATCTTTATGCGGGTTATCGATGTTTTTTTGGTCGTTCGTATACGCGTGAACCGTCGTCATCAGGCCGTTTTCAATCCCAAACGCTTCATCGAGCACTTTGACGACCGGAGCCAAACAGTTTGTCGTACACGAGGCGTTCGAAATGATGAAATGGCGGTCGATGTCAAGCATATGCTCGTTGACGCCAACAACGATCGTCACATCTTCATTTTTGCCCGGGGCGGTTAAAATGACGCGCTTCGCCCCTGCCTCAAGGTGAAGGCTCGCCTTTTCGCGGTCGTTGAATTTTCCGGTCGCTTCAATCACAATATCGATATCAAGCTCTTTCCACGGCAGCTGTTTCGGGTCGCGCGAGTTTAACAGCCTCACTTTTTTGCCGTTGACGAGCAGGCCGTCTTCCAAGGCGATGACCTCACCGTCAAATTTACCGTGGTTTGAGTCATATTTCACTAAATGGGCTAACGTTTCCGGCGGATAGCTGGCGTTCACCGCCACAATGTCGAGGTCAGAGGAATTGATGGCGCGCCGGAACACCATCCGTCCGATTCGTCCGAAACCGTTAATCGCCACTTTCGCCTTCATTCACTTTGTTCTCCTCTCATATATGTTATACTATTTTCTTATATTCGTATAAATAGTATATCATATTTTTAGGAAATGTGGAGAACAAAATGACTGAAAGCGAACAAAAAAGACGCCTATTTTTCCAAGGCGTCCCATTGTTTCAAAATAGCCAACAGCTGACGGCGTGTCTCTTCCCTCGTTCCGTTATTGTTGATGACCGCGTCGGCCCGCTTCATTTTTTCCGCCAGCGGCCATTGAGCGCGAATGCGGGCGCGCGCTTCTTCCTCAGTGAACCCGTTCCGCTCCATCAGCCGGCGAAGCTGGATGTCATCGTCAACATACACGACAAGTACTTTATCGACCCAGGATGTCAATCCGCTTTCAAATAAAAGCGGAATGTCCAATACGACCGTTTTCGCCCCGGAACGGACGAGCGCTTCTTTCTCCGCGAGCATTTTCTGACGCACCGCCGGGTGAACGATGGCGTTTAGCTTTTTCCGTTCTTCTTCGTCGTTGAACACGATCGCCCCGAGTTTCGCCCGATCGATCTCTCCATTTGTCTGCAAAATGCCCGGACCGAAGGCGGCGACAATCTGACGGTAGGCGTCTTCCCCCGGTCGGACGACGGCGCGCGCCGCTTCGTCAGCATCAATGACCGGAAGGCCGAGCTCGCGCATCATCGCGCTCACCGTGCTTTTGCCGCTGGCGATCCCGCCGGTCAATCCGATCGTCAACGTCATGGAACCTCTCTCCTTTTTACACGCCGCCTAGCGCTGGCAGCACGGGCAATAATGCGTGCCGCGGCCGGCGACGACCGTTTTTTCAATCGGCGTGCCGCATCGTTTGCACGGATTGCCTTGGCGGCCATACACGTACAAATGATGTTGAAACGTGCCGGCCTCGCCTTGCGTGTTCACATACGTGCGCACCGTGCTTCCCCCTTTCATGACCGCCTCGCCGATCGTCGCCACCATTTCCTCATGCAGGCGCTCGATCTCTTTGCTGGAGAGAGAGGCGGCCGGCCGGCCGGGAAGAATGCCGGCGCGAAACAGCGATTCGTCGACATAAATATTGCCAAACCCAGCCACGACCGTCTGATCAAGGAGCAACGCTTTGACCGACCGTTTCGTTTTCACCGCCCGCTCCGCCAATACAGCTGGGGAAAACGCCGGGGAAAGCGGCTCCGGCCCAAGCTCAGCAAGCGGCGGCCGACGGTCAGCTTCTTCTTTGGCATAAACGTGCATCGTTCCGAACTTGCGCACGTCGCGGTAACGGAGTTCGCTGCCGTCCGTGAAGCAAAACACGACGTGCGTATGCGGTTCGAGCGGCTCGAGGGCAGAAGCAACGGCGTAGCGCCCTTCCATGCGCAAATGGGAAATGAGTGCATCGCGGTCGAGCAGGAATTTCAAAAACTTCCCTCTCCGTTCCAAACCACGCACCGTCTGTCCGATCATTCTTGCCGCAAACTCCTCGGGGTCTCGCGGATGGCGGATGATGTTCGGCCAAAAGATGCGCACATCCTCAATCGTTTTTCCGACAATAAGCGGCAAAAGCGTACGACGGATCGTTTCCACCTCCGGCAATTCCGGCATGGCGATCCCCCCTTTCCTCCGTTTTCCTGCATCGTTCCCGCCGACGCTTTCGCATTGACGCCGGTTCATCCGCCGAGAGAAAGATTCTCCATGGGGCGGCAGCTGTTTCGCTCCAATTCATCGAGTTGCAGCCGAGAATCGTCGCACCGAAAGATTCTGCCTAGAAGGCCGGTGAGAAACGCTGATTTTCGCAAAATCGGCCATGTTGGTTGAGAAGGACGACTCGATGTTCCAAGGCTTCTCAACTGGAGAAGAGTCGTTGTGAAACTGCTTTTTCATTCCATCACAGGCCTTCTTAAGGGTGCCGGCGATCCACACCAAGACTCCTTTTTATTTCGCGTCATACCATGTCGAGCCGTAATGGTAATCGACTTTGAGCGGCACGCGAAGTGTGACCGCTTGCTCCATCACTTCCGGAACGAGCCGGCACAGCCGCTCCATCTCTTCTTTCGGCGCCTCCAAAATGAGCTCGTCATGCACCTGCAGCAAAAGGCGCGCTTGCAGCCGCTCTTCCTTCAGTCTGGCGTTCAGATCGATCATCGCCTTTTTAATAATGTCAGCGGCGCTCCCTTGAATCGGCGTGTTCATCGCCATCCGTTCAGCAAAGCTGCGGACGTTGAAGTTGCGGCTCGTGATATCCGGCAAATAGCGGCGCCGATGCAGCAGCGTCGTCACATACCCTTTCTGTTTTGCTTCTTGCACAATGTTTTCCATATACCGCTTCACGCCAGGGAAGCTTTCGAAGTAGCGCTCGATGAATTCAGCGGCCTCTTTGCGTGAAATATTTAAGTTTTGCGCCAAGCCGTAATCACTGATCCCGTAAACGATCCCAAAGTTGACCGCCTTCGCCTGACGGCGCATGTTGGGCGTCACTTCGTCCTCGCTCACTTGGAAAATGTCCATCGCTGTTTTCGTATGGATATCCAAATCGCGGCGGAACGCTTCCATTAAATTGTCATCTTCCGCAATATGGGCGAGGACGCGCAACTCAATTTGCGAGTAGTCGGCAGCGAAAATGAGCCAATCAGACTCCGACGGCACGAACGCTTGGCGGATTTTCCGTCCTTCCTCAAGCCGAATCGGAATGTTTTGCAAGTTCGGCTCCGTCGAGCTGAGCCGTCCGGTTTGCGTCAACGCCTGATTGAAAATCGTATGCACCTTCTTTGTATCGGGTCGCACGACTTTCAGCAATCCTTCAATATACGTCGACTGCAACTTGCCAAGCTGGCGGTAATGCAAAATGTTTTCCACGATCTCGTGATAAGGCGCAAGTTTTTCAAGCACATCCGCCGAAGTGGAGTAGCCGGTTTTCGTTTTTTTCAAGACGGGCAGCTGCAGTTTTTCAAATAAAATGACGCCGAGCTGTTTCGGTGAATTGATGTTGAATTCTTGGCCGGCGAGCTCATAAATGCGCTGCTCGACCGTGCGCAGCTGCTCGGCGAGCTCTTCGCCCATCTGTTCGAGCCGCTTCGTATCCACTTTCACTCCGGCAAATTCCATTTCCGCCAAAATCGAAGACAACGGCTGCTCGAGCTCGACGAGCAACCGATCTTGTTCGTTGCGGCGCAGCTCATCCAAAAACGGACGTTCGAG
Source organism: Geobacillus sp. YHL (assembly GCF_022341265.1). Taxonomy (NCBI): domain Bacteria; kingdom Bacillati; phylum Bacillota; class Bacilli; order Caryophanales; family Anoxybacillaceae; genus Geobacillus; species Geobacillus sp. YHL. The sequence continues at coordinate 172,689 of NZ_JAEIGB010000001.1, read as the reverse complement.
CGCCCAAATCGCCGCCGCCTTGCGGACCAAATGCTCGGCGAGCACTGGCTCATCCGGCACGGCCCGCTTCGCCCCTTTGCCATACACCGCTTCATCCGGGCGCACCGCTTCGTATTGCTTCATTTTTGCTGCGGCAGCCACATCATCAACACCTTGCGCCGGATCAAGCAAATAGGCGGCCAGCAATAAATCAAAGGAAACGCCGCATAGCTCAATTCCTTTCCATTTCAAGGCGACTGCCGCGCGCTTTGAGTCAAACATGCTTTTTTTCTTCGTTTCATCACCAAGCCAGGCGACAAACTGCGGATCGGCAAGCGCCGTCTCCGGGCGCAGGAAAAACCGTCCATGTTCGTTGACCACAGCGATGCCGACGATCGGCGCATCATGATAATTTTCCTCGACCACTTCAACGACAAGCGCCGCCTTGTCGGCAAGCATCTCCTCCGTCACGCGGTCAGCAAGCGTAAATGCCATCTTGGCAAGCGGTTTTTCCTCTTCTGATGACGGCGATTCCATTTTCTCTAAAAACGATTGAAACCCAAGCTCTTTAAATAAAGCGACCACTTTCTCCCGGTCTTCCCCTTGATAGACGATGTCATCAAGCGAGAGCTCGACCGGGGCGTCGCGGCGAATGGCGGCGAGCTTTTTGCTTAACAGCGCCATCTCCCGGTGTTGGCGCAGCGTTTCTTTCAACTTTTCGCCTTTGATCTCGTCAATGGAGGCAAGCACGTTTTCGACCGTGCCGAATTGCTTGAGCAGCTTGACCGCCGTCTTTTCCCCGATGCCCGGCACTCCGGGAATGTTGTCCGATTTGTCGCCCATCAATCCTTTCAAATCAACGATTTGTTCCGGAGTTAAGCCGTATTTTTCGCGGACCGCCTCCGGCGTGTACGGTTCGATATCGGTAATCCCTTTTTTCGTAATGTCCACCGTCACATGGGGGGAGGCGAGCTGGGTCAGATCGCGGTCGCCGGAAATGACTTTCACCTCAAACCCTTCCTGCTCAGCGCGGGCGGCAAGCGTTCCGATAATATCGTCCGCTTCGTAGTTCTCGAGTTCATAGGCGGGGATGCGATACGCCCTCAGCAGCTCGCGCAACAGCGGAAACTGCTCCGACAGCTCCGGTGGCGTCTGCTGGCGCCCACCTTTATACTCTTGAAACGCTTCATGCCGGAACGTCGTTTTCCCGGCGTCAAACGCGACAAGCATATGAGTTGGCTCTTCTTCCGCCAAAATTTTATTCAACATCATCGTAAACCCGTAGACGGCGTTCGTATGGATGCCTTTGTCGTTATGCAAAAGCGGCAAGGCGAAAAAGGCGCGGTACGCCACGCTGCTGCCGTCGATTAAAACAAGCTTTTTTTTCAATCTCATCCCTCCTCGGATGCTTCCTTGTCCTATTGTACCATGCCTGCGGCTTGCCTTGAACGCTCTCCCACCATGATGGGAGGCGCCGATTCATCCCGTGCTCACGCTCACGCTGAAAAATGGCAGGCTTCTCAGTTGGAGATGATAAAAAGAAGCCGGCTACCGCCCCGGCTTTGGAAAATGGATCGTGAACACGGTGCCGCGCCCCACTTTGCTCGCTACGGTAATATATCCATGGTGAGCCTCAACCAAATGTTTCACAATCGCCAGGCCCAACCCCGTTCCGCCGGAATCGCGGCTGCGCGCCTTGTCGACGCGGTAAAAACGCTCAAAAATGCGCGGGATTTCTTTTTCCTCAATGCCGATTCCGGTGTCTTTCACATGGATCAGCACTTCTTTCTTCGTCTCTTCCGCCTCGACAGCGACCCGTCCGTGCTCCGGCGTATACGTGATGGCGTTGGCGAGCAAGTTCAGCAAAATTTGCTTCATCCGATTTCTGTCACCGCGGATGACAAGCCCGGATGGCGATTCGATATGCAAATCAATTTGTTTTTCCGCCGCTTTTTGGCGAAACACAGCAGCCGCTTCGGCGATGACTTGAGCGATATCCACGTCTTCGAGTTGCAGCTGAAATCCGTGCTGCTCGATTTTCGACAAGTCCAACAGTTCCTCAACGAGCGTTTGCAGCCGTTCGCTTTCTTTTAAGATGATGGTCAAAAAATGTTCGAGCGCCGCTTCATCCTTCATAGCGCCATCCAATAGCGTTTCGGCGAATCCTTTGATGGACGTCACCGGCGTTTTCAATTCGTGCGAAACGTTGGCGACAAAGTCTTTGCGGATTTGCTCAAGGCGCTTCAGCTCCGTAATGTCATGAAACACGACGACAATCCCTTTCCATTCGGCGTTCGTGCCAATGATGGGAGCCCCGTATACATCGAAATGTTTCCGCTCGATGCCAATCGTCAGCCGCATATGCCGGCGCATCGTCGTTTCAGTGATGAAAATATCATCGATAAACCGGACGATGTCGCGGTGCGGCAGCACATCGGCGTACGGACGGTACAAACAATCCGACGGATCGAGATGAAACTGAGTCTGGAACGCCCGATTGATGAGAGAAATATGTCCGCGGTGGTCAATAAACAACAGGCCGCTGCCGACGTTTTCAATGAGCGTGTGAAGCCGATCGGTCTGAATTTCCCGCGCCCTGCTCATCTCCTGCAAATGGCGGGCCAGCCGGTTGATCGAGCGCACAAGCATCCCGGCCTCGTTATATTCACCATCGGGCACACGGGCGGCGTAATTGCCTTTTTCCAGCTCAAACGCCACTTTCGTCGCTTCTTCAATCGGCTTCATATATTGATTGGCGATTTTCCAGACGAGGGCGATGATGACAACGAGCGCCATCCCGAGGCTGCTCGTGAGCACGCCCCAAATTTGCTCGTTTACTTTTTGGAGTGAGCTCGTCGGTGTGCTTAAAACGACGTACCCGCTCCGTTCACCGCGCTCGTACGGGACGATGTAGTAATAGACATCGTTTGTTTTTTCAATCACGGAAAAGCGGGGAAACTGCTTTTTGCGCAAAATCGCGCGGACGATGCGCTCATGGTCTTTGTCGCTGATCGCTGCGACGCGACCGCTGTCAAACCGCACCCGTTCTTCTTTATCGAGCACGGTGATGCGGGACGACAGTTCATTCCCCATTTCCTGCAAATCGGCGCGGATTTGCTCGAGCGGTTCATTTTCAAGCAAAATCGCAAGCGCTTGGGCCTCTTTTTCCATCCGTTTGTTCATCGTCTCGGCGTAAAAATCTTTCAGCAATTGCCCGAGCAAAAGCCCGAGGGCGATCAACACCGTGGCGATGAGCGTCACGAGCCAAAACAAAAGGCGGGTGCGGAAGCTATTCATGCCGCTTCGGTTCCTCCAACTTGTAGCCAAGGCCGCGCACCGTTTTAATGTACATCGGTTTTTTCGTATCGGTTTCGATCTTCTCGCGCAAGTGGCTGATATGGACGTCGACAATGCGTGTATCGCCGGCAAACTCGTAGTTCCACACGGCGCTGAGCAGCTGGTCGCGCGTCAACACCCGCCCTTTATGGCGAGCCAAATAAAGGAGCAACTCAAACTCTTTCGGCGTCAGCTCAAGCGGCTTGCCGTCGATCGTTGCTTCATAGCGTTCCGGAAAAATTTCCAGATCGCCAACAACAAGCCGCTCGCTCGATTCAGCCGCCGGCTGAACGATCTCCGTGCGGCGCAAAATCGCCTTGACGCGGGCAATGACTTCGCGCGGGCTGAACGGCTTTGTCATATAGTCGTCGGCGCCAAGCTCAAGACCAAGCACTTTGTCAAATTCATCATCGCGAGCCGTCAACATTAAAATCGGCGTCATGATTTGCTGCTGGCGAAGCCGCTTGCACACATCAACGCCGTCAAGCTTCGGCAGCATCAAGTCCAAAATAATGAGCGCCGGCTGCTCGGACGCTACTTTCACGAGCGCCTCTTCGCCATCGTGAGCGGTCACGACGTGAAATCCGGCTTTCTCCAAATTGTACGACAACAGAGTCACAATCGGCTGTTCGTCATCGACAACTAAAATTTTTCGTCCCATGCCGCTCCTCCATCCCGTCCAATGGTTTCTGCCTTTATGATACCACAATTGACGCCTTGATTCGGACAAAAAAAGAAAAAAGGGCGTTTTCCTGCGGACAGGTTGCCCTCGGAAAACTGCCCCTCGCGTTTGGCTGGCTTCCTTTGGCGGAAAGCGGCATGAAACTCCCCCTTTGTTTCGAAGTGGGGGACTGCTTTCAACATGAGGTCAAAAGTTCTCGAGCACCCGCCCGTCTAGGCGCGGCAACGTATGCGGCGGGCAGACAGACAGCGTTCCGTCAAGCACCGTCTCCGCACCGCGCGTCGCCATGACGGACAACGTCACGCAATGGCCCGCCTCATCGACATCGGCGACTTCGAGCAAAAATTCGAGCGTTTCATAATGATAAACTGGGCGGAGAAAGCGAAGATCCTGCCGCGTAATGTAGCTGCCCGGGCCCGGCAAATATTTGGAGACCGCGGAAGTGATCATCCCCGTCAACATGACCGGCGGCACGACCGGTTTTCCAAACGGCGTCTGTGAAGCATAATCATGCTGGATATAGAGCGGATTGGCATCATCCGTCAGCCCAAGATAAAGAAGCAAGTCTTTGTCTTCGATGGCGGCTTGGAACACGAGCTTTTCCCCCGCTTGAATTTCCCCGATCCGTCTCCCGAGCTTTCGTTTTTTCAACATGTTCCCACCCCTTCGTTGTCTAGAAAGCGCTTTCATTGACTGTGGGCAAAAATCCGGGGCAATGCCCGAATTTTTGCCTCGCCGCTATTCCAGCATGCGCATGACATTTTTAACGGATTCGACGGATTTGGCGAGCGCCGCTTTTTCCTCTTCGGTCAGCTCGAGCTCGATCACTTTCTCGATGCCGTTGCCGCCGAGGATCGTCGGCACGCCCAAATAAATGCCTTCATAGCCGTATTCGCCTTCAAGGTAGGCGATCGCCGGCAAAATGCGGCGCTGGTCTTTCAAAATCGCTTCGACCATTTCGACAAGCGAGGCGGCCGGTGCGTAGTAGGCGCTGCCGTTGCCGAGCAGGTTGACGATTTCACCGCCGCCTTTGCGCGTCCGCTCAACGATGGCGTCCAAACGATCTTTCGGAATGAGTTTTTCGAGCGGAATGCCGCCGGCGTACGAGTAGCGGACGAGCGGCACCATGTCATCGCCATGGCCGCCTAAAACAAACCCAGTGACATCTTTTACCGAAATGTTCAGCTCCTCGGCGACGAACGTGCGGAAGCGCGCCGTATCCAAGACGCCCGACTGGCCGATGACGCGGTTTTTCGGAAACCCGGACTCTTGAAACACCGTGTATGTCATGGCATCGACCGGGTTCGTCAAGACGATGATGTAGCAGTTCGGCGAGTATTTGACGACTTCCTTCGTCACTTGCTTCATAATTTTTTGGTTCGTCGTCACCAAATCGTCGCGGCTCATGCCCGGCTTGCGGGCGATGCCTGCTGTGATGACGACGATGTCGGAATCGGCTGTGTCAGCGTAATCCGATGTGCCGATGATATTCGCGTCAAAGCCGAGCACCGGGCTTGCCTCGAGCATATCGAGCGCCTTCCCTTTCGTTGGGTTCTCAAGCTGCGGAATATCGACCAACACGACGTCGCCGAGCTCTTTTTGCGCCAAAAGGAACGCCGTCGTCGCCCCCGTGAATCCGGCGCCGATCACCGAGATTTTTTTCCGTTTCATCGCCATCGTTTGCCATCCCTTTCCTTCAAAGGTTAGTCCATATTGCGGATGAGCGCATCAGCAAATTCGGAGCATTTCACTTCCGTCGCCCCTTCCATCAGGCGGGCGAAGTCATACGTGACGATTTTCGCGGCGATGGTTTTCTCCATCGCTTTGATGATCAATTTCGCTGCTTCGTTCCAACCAAGATGCTCAAACATCATGACGCCCGAGAGAATGACGGACGACGGGTTGACTTTGTCAAGCCCTGCGTATTTCGGCGCCGTGCCGTGCGTCGCTTCGAAAATCGCGTGGCCGGTTTCGTAGTTGATGTTGGCCCCCGGCGCGATGCCGATGCCGCCGACTTGAGCGGCCAGCGCGTCGGAAATGTAGTCGCCGTTTAAGTTCATCGTCGCGATGACGTCAAATTCGCGCGGACGCGTCAAAATTTGTTGCAGGAAGATGTCGGCGATGACATCTTTGATAATGATTTTGCCGGACGCTTCCGCATCAGCAAGCGCTTTGTTCGCCGCTTCCTTGCCTTCCGTTTCAACGATTCGGTCGTATTGCGCCCACGTGAACACTTTGTCGGCGAATTCTTCCTCCGCCAGTTCATAACCCCAGTTTTTAAACGCGCCTTCGGTGAATTTCATAATGTTTCCTTTATGAACGAGCGTCACCGACTTGCGGCCGTGTTCGATCGCGTAGTTGATCGCCGCGCGCACAAGCCGTTTCGTCCCTTGTTCGGAAATCGGTTTAATGCCGATGCCGGACGTTTCCGGGAAGCGGATTTTGCGCACGCCCATTTCGTTTTGCAAAAAGTCGATGACTTTTTTCACTTCCGGCGTGCCTTTGGCATATTCAATGCCAGCGTAGATGTCTTCCGTGTTTTCCCGGAAAATGACCATATCGGTGTCTTCCGGGCGTTTCACCGGCGACGGAACGCCTGGGAAGTAGCGAACCGGGCGCAAGCAGACAAACAGGTCGAGCTCTTGGCGGAGCGCTACGTTCAGCGAGCGGATGCCGCCGCCGACCGGCGTCGTCAACGGCCCTTTAATGGCGATTATGTATTCGCGGATCGTCTCAAGCGTTTCATCCGGAAGCCAGCTGCCCGTCAGCTTGTACGCTTTTTCACCAGCGAGCACTTCCTTCCAGACGATTTTTTTCTCACCTTTGTACGCTTTTTCCACCGCTGCTTCGAGCACGCGCGAAGCGGCCGCCCAAATGTCCGGGCCGGTTCCATCCCCCTCGATGAACGGAATGATCGGGTTGTTCGGAACGTTGAGCACACCATTTTGGACTGTAATTTTTTCTCCTTGCGTCACGAGCAAAACCCCCAATGCAGTTTTTTTATAAAAAGGCGTGAAGGCGCGCCTTCACCGCCTTGTCCACTTGTTTTAGCCGCGCTCGTCGATCGGCACGTACGCCCGCTTGCCTGGGCCGGTGTACTCAGCGCGCGGACGGATGAGACGGTTGTTGTCGTATTGTTCCAAGATGTGAGCCAACCATCCCGAGGTGCGGCTGACGGCAAAAATCGGCGTAAACAAATCATGATCGATTCCTAAACAATGGTAAACCGAAGCGGAATAAAAGTCAACGTTCGGCGGCAGCGCTTTTTCCGATGTGACGATTTCTTCAATCTTCGTCGACATTTCATACCAATGCGGCTCGCCGACGAGCTTCGTCAGTTTTTCCGACATTTTTTTCAAATGTTTGGCGCGCGGGTCGCCTTTTCGGTAAACGCGATGGCCAAAGCCCATAATTTTTTCTTTGTTGGCGAGCTTTCTGCGGATGTATGGCTCGACGTTGTCGACCGTGCCGATTTCCGTCAACATTTTCATCACCGCTTCGTTCGCCCCGCCGTGAAGCGGCCCTTTCAAGGCTCCGATCGCCGCCGTGATGCCGGAATAAATATCGGACAGCGTGGCTACGCAGACGCGCGCCGTGAACGTCGACGCGTTCAACTCGTGGTCGGCATGCAGCACGAGCGCCTTGTTGAACGCTTCCGTGGCGATGTCGTCTGGTTCTTTGCCGGTCAGCATGTACAAGAAATTGGCGGCAAAGCTCAAATCTTTGCGCGGCGCAACCGGTTCCAACCCTTTGCGCACGCGGGCGAAGGCGGTGACAATCGTCGGGATTTTCGCCTGCAGGCGAATGGCTTTCCGATAATTCGCCTCTTTCGTCATCACATCCGCCTCTTCGTCATACAAGCCGAGAAGCGATACCGCGGTGCGCAAAGCCGCCATCGGATGCACCTTGTCAATCGGATACAGCTTGAAGTGTTCAATGATTTCATTTGGAATTTCAGCGTTTTCCGCCAACTGTTTCTTTAATTCCTCAAGCTGCTCTTTCGTCGGCAGTTCGCGATGCCAAAGCAAATAAACGACTTCTTCGAAGGAAGCGTTTTCGGCTAAATCGTCAATGTCATAACCGACATACGTCAACGTGTCATCGATGATCGAACTGATGCTTGAAGTTGTGGCCACAACTCCCTCTAACCCACGGGTTACTGTCATGTTCAATCTCCCCTTCTCTTCATAAGTTCCAGCCATAACGACCGATGGCCGATGAGCGCTTGCTCGAAATGGAGGCAAAAACAAACGCGCGCGCGAAAGTGCTTACATGACGCCGGCGACAACCGCCCCGTCGCAACAGCTGTACAATGCTTGGCCGAAAACTCACTCACGTTTATTATTATAAACAATTATCAGACTTTTGTCAGCTGTCACACGTCAAAAGAAATGATGATCAGGAATGAAATGGAAATCGATTCATCTCAAAACGGAGGATCCCACACACCACCTGATGATCAAAAATATTCTACCATTTTGATGACCGTATAGGCAATGCCAGCGCCGATCAATGGACCAACCGCCACCCCATGAAACAGCGAAACCGCGAGGATGGTTCCGAGCACAAGCGCCGCTGTCATATGCGGATCATGGGCAAGGAGCGTTACTCCATTTTTGGCAATCAAGGCGACAAAAATGCCAGATGCGAGCGCCACCCAGGCCGACAACGACTGCAGAGAGCCGACAAGCTGCCGAAAGCCGATCTCCCCAGAAGCGATGGGAGCGAGCACGGCGATCGTAATGACCGTCACTCCCCAGTTGATCCCTTTGGACTGAATGATCGGCAGCACTTTTTGATCCAAGCCGACAAGTTTGATGGCCAACAGCACAACGACGGCGACAATAAGCGACTTGTTTTTCGCAAGAAAGCCGAGCGCAAGCAACAACAATAAAAACAACACCGGTTCGTTCACGGTCGTCCGTCCTTTCCTATGAAACTTGTCTTTTTGCTTCCCCGTAAGAAAACGTGTAATATATCAATATGGAACGTCGTTGGAGGTGAAACATTGTCCCGAGTTTATGTTGATCGCTTTTTGCGCTTTTTTCTTGTCATCGCCGCTGTCGCGCTCGGCGCCATCGCTATGTACTACATCGCGACGGTGACGTATCCGTTCATCATCGCCTTTTTCATCGCGATGATCATCAACCCGCTCGTCGATGCTTTGGAGCGGAAAGCGAAAATGCCGCGCTGGCTCGCGGTCAGCGTCACGCTCATCATGTTGTTTGCCGCGGTCGCCGGCTTGGTCACGCTTCTTGTTGCCGAAATCGTTTCGGGAACGCAATATTTAGCCCGCGTCGTGCCGGAAAAATTTCAAGCATTGATCACGTACATGGAGACGTTCGTCGCCGACCAAATCATCCCGATTTACAAAGATTTGGCCGGGATGTTTAAAAGTTTAAGCGCCGCCCAACAGGATACGATTATGCAAAACATTCAAGCCGTCGGAAAAAAATTGGGACGACGGTTGGTGAATTTGTCCAGAGCATCCTGCAAAACATTCCGCAGCTTCTCGCCTGGCTGCCGAATGCCGCGACCGTGTTTATTTTTTCGCTGTTGGCGACGTTTTTCATCAGCAAAGACTGGCACCGTCTGATGCGCATGGCGCAGCAATGGCTGCCGACGAAAGCCCGCACAAGCGGAAAAACGGTGTTTCTTGATTTAAAGCGGGCGCTGTTTGGCTTTATCAAAGCGCAGGCGACGCTCATTTCGATTACGACGGTCATCGTGTTGATCGGCTTGCTTATTTTGCGCGTCGATTACGCCATTACGATCGCATTGATCATCGGGTTCGTCGATCTTTTGCCATATTTGGGAACGGGGATTGTATTTGTTCCTTGGATCATTTACACCATGGCTAGCGGCGACATTCCGTTTGCCATCGGATTGGGCGTGCTGTATGTCGTCGTCCTCGTCCAACGGCAAATCATGGAGCCGAAAGTGCTTTCTTCAACGATCGGCCTCGATCCGCTCGCGACGCTCATCGCCTTGTTCGTCGGCTTCAAGCTGCTCGGCTTTCTCGGCTTGATTGCCGGCCCCGTAGCGCTTGTCATCATCCGCACGCTCCATAGCGCCAATGTTTTTCGTGATCTTTGGCGCTTTATTATCGGCAAGCCGACCACGTAATCGAAGGGAGCTGTCTCAAAAGCTCGGCTTTCTATAATAGGAATACAATCTTTCGTTTCACAAAGATGTTTAATGGGTATATAGGACGATGCGAAAGGGTGTCCCGCTGCTTTTGGGACACCCTGTTTTGCTGCAACGTCCGTTACAACACGCTCGCATGGCCGCGGTAGACGGCGCCAAAGCCGCCATCGACCGTGATCTCTTGCCCATCTTTAAACAAGCTTGTGGCATTTTCCACCCCGACGACGACCGGAATGCCAAGGCTTAAGCCGACGACCGCCGCATGGCTCGTCAACCCGCCTTCCTCAGTAATGATCGCCGCTGCTTTTTCGAGAGCCGGCATCATATCGGCATCGGTGCTGATGGTGACTAAAATGCCGCCCTCTACCATTTTTCGGCACGCCTCTTCTGCCGTTTTGGCGACGACCGCCTTGCCGAATGCCGACTTGCGGCCGATGCCTTGCCCTTTGGCAAGCAAGTCGCTGATGACGTGCACTTTCATTAAGTTCGTCGATCCCGTTTCGCCGACCGGCACGCCGGCCGTGATGACGACCAAGTCGCCGTGCTTCACCAAGCCGGAGCGCACTGCCGCGTCGACCGCCACATCGAGCATTTCATCGGTTGTATTGACATGCGGTGCTTCTTTCGTATACACGCCCCAAATGAGCGCCAGCCGCCGCGAGACCGCTTCGTTTGATGTCACCGCGATGATCGGGGCTTTCGGGCGGTATTTCGCCACCATCTGCGGCGTTTTTCCGCTCACCGTCGGCGTCACGATCGCCGCGACATCCAAATTGAGCGCCGTGTGGGCGACCGATTGGCCAATGGCATCGGTGATCGTCGTTCGGCTCTCTTTCGTGCGCTGGGACAAAATGTCGCGATGCTCCAACGCCTGCTCGGTGCGGAGCGCGATTTGGTGCATCGTCCTTACCGCTTCGACCGGATACTGGCCGGCTGCGGTTTCTCCGGAAAGCATGACGGCGTCGGTGCCGTCAAAAATGGCGTTGGCGACATCGCTCGCCTCAGCCCGCGTCGGCCGCGGATTGCGCTGCATCGAGTCGAGCATTTGCGTCGCCGTGATGACCGGCTTGCCAAGCATGTTGCACTTTTTAATGAGCATTTTTTGAATGAGAGGCACTTCCTCAGCCGGAATCTCAACGCCAAGGTCGCCGCGCGCCACCATGAGGCCATCGGCGGCTTCCAAAATTTCATCGATGTTGGCGACGCCTTCTTCATTTTCAATTTTCGCGATAATTTGGATATGTAAGGCGTCATTCGCCTCGAGCAGCTCGCGGATTTCGAGCACATCAGACGCCCGGCGCACAAACGAGGCGGCGATGAAGTCGATGCCTTGGCGGATGCCAAATAAAATATCGGCTCGGTCCTTCTCGGTGATGCCCGGCAAATTGACACGCACGCCGGGGACATTGACCCCTTTTTTGTTTTTGAGCACACCGCTGTTTAAGACGGTCGTGACAATTTCTCCAGCTTGCTTGTCGACTGCGTTGACTTCAAGGCCGATCAACCCGTCGTCCAGCAAAATTTTCGAACCAACGGACACATCATCGATCAGCCCCGGATAGGTGACGGAAATTTTTTCCGGCGTGCCGAGCACTTCGCTCATCGAAATGATGAGCTTTGCCCCTTCCTTCAGTTCGACGGCGCCGTTCTCCATATTGTGCGTGCGGATTTCCGGGCCTTTCGTATCGAGCAAAATGGCGACCGTTTGGCCCGTCCGCCTCGCCGCCTCGCGAATGTTGGCGATGCGCCGCCCGTGTTCCTCATGATCTCCGTGCGAAAAGTTGAGGCGCGCCACGTTCATCCCCGCTTCGATCAATTGCACGAGCTTGTCTACGCTCTCGCTTGCCGGCCCGATCGTACAGACGATTTTCGTTTTCCGCTTCATCACTTCTTCTTCCTTTCCCCTCGGGAATTAAATCGACAGCTCTTTCGACAATGTATACATCCGCTGATCGACTGTATGTGTTTTCGCCAACGCTTCGGCAATGTCATGGTCAACGATTTGGTTGTTTTGAATGCCAACGCAGCGGCCGCCTTTGCCTTCAAGGAGCAGCTCGACCGCACGGGCGCCGAGGCGGCTCGCTAACACGCGGTCAAACGCCGTCGGCGATCCGCCGCGCTGCACGTGGCCAAGCACCGTCACGCGCGTCTCAAAGCCGGTCGCCTCTTGAATTTGCCGGCCGAAGTCGACGCCGCTGCCGACTCCCTCGGCGACGATGATGATGCTGTGTTTTTTGCCGCGTTCATGGCCGCGCTTCAAGCGAGCGACGATGTCGTCCATGTCGTAGTCCGCTTCCGGAATCAAAATCGTCTCCGCCCCTCCGGCAAGCCCCGACCATAGCGCAATATCGCCGGCATGGCGGCCCATCACTTCGACGACGTACGTCCGCTCATGCGACGTCGCCGTGTCGCGGATTTTGTCAATGGCGTCAATGACCGTATTGAGCGCGGTGTCAAAACCGATCGTAAAATCGGTGCCTGGAATGTCGTTGTCGATCGTCCCGGGCACGCCGACGCACGGGAAGCCGTGCTCCGTCAATTTTTTCGCCCCTTGATACGACCCGTCGCCGCCGATGACGACCAGCCCTTCAATACCGTGCTTTTTCAGTTGCTCGATCCCCTTTTTCTGTCCTTCTTCCGTCTTAAACTCCGGGCAGCGCGCGGTATAAAGGATGGTGCCGCCGCGATGGATGATGTCCCCGACGTCCCCGACTTCCAGCTTTTTGATATTGCCGGCGATCAACCCGGCATACCCGTGGTAGATTCCGTACACTTCCACCCCATGGTAAATCGCTTTGCGGACGACAGCGCGAATGGCCGCATTCATGCCCGGCGAGTCGCCGCCGCTTGTCAACACACCAATCCGTTTCATCATTTCCACCTCGTTTGCATCGAATTGCACACGTCCGACCTCATACGTCTTCTTGAACATCCCTAATGTACCATGAACAACAGCGGAACACAATATAGAAGCGATCGCTGAAACGGCTTACAAAAGTGGATTTTTTCACGATAGAACAAAGCTGTCCCGCGACGGAGACAGCTTTTTCCTTATCTTGCCCGAATCGTTTCCGGCAAAAACGACACTTGGCCCATTTGTTTAAATTTTTCATAGCGCTGCCGGACGAGCTCTTCGCCGTCAAGCGCCAACAGCTGTTTGAGCGAACGGCGCAGCACGCGGTCAATTTCTTTTGCCTGCTCGTCGGCGTTGCGATGAGCGCCGCCTTTGACTTCCGGAATGATTTCATCGATGACGCCGAGCGCCTTTAAGTCATGAGCGGTGATTTTCATCGTTTCCGCCGCCCGCTGCGCCAATGAGGCGTCTTTCCACAAAATCGCCGCCGCCCCTTCCGGCGAGATGACCGAGTACGTCGAGTTTTCAAGCATATGGATATGATTGCCGACGCCAAGAGCAAGCGCCCCGCCGCTTCCGCCCTCTCCGATGACGATGCAGACGACAGGCACCGTGAGCCCAGCCATTTCAAACAAGTTGCGGGCGATCGCCTCGCTTTGCCCGCGCTCTTCGGCCGCTTTGCCCGGGTAGGCGCCTTTCGTGTCGATAAAGCAGATGATCGGCCGCGAAAACTTTTCTGCCTGCTTCATGAGCCGCAACGCCTTCCGGTATCCTTCCGGATGCGGCATGCCAAAGTTGCGGCGCAAGTTTTCTTTCGTATCTTTGCCGCGCTGATGACCGATGACCGTCACGGGGAGTCCGTCGTATTTGGCGATGCCGCCGACGATCGCCTCGTCATCGCCAAAGCAGCGGTCGCCGTGGCACTCAAGAAAGTTCGTAAACAACCGCTCGATGTAATCGAGCGTCGTCGGCCGCTGCGGGTGGCGGGCGATTTGCACGCGGTCCCACGGCGTCAAATTCGCATAAATCTCGTTTTCCAGCTTGGCGAGGCGCGCCTCAAGCTTTTCGATTTCCGCCGATAAATCGACGTCCGCCGTTTTCATGAACTCTTTCAACTCTTGAATTTTGCGGCGCAGCTCGACAAGCGGCTTTTCGAATTCTAATTCCGCCACCATCCCTCTTCCCCTCCTTTTTGATGAAGATCCAAGACGACCGCAAGCGTTTCTTTCAGCTCGTGGCGGTGAATGACGGCATCAAGCTGCCCGTGCTTCAGCAAAAACTCCGCCGTCTGGAAATCGTTCGGCAGCTCTTCGCGCACCGTCTGCTCGATGACGCGGCGGCCGGCAAAACCAATGAGCGCCCCCGGCTCGGCAAAGTTATAATCCCCAAGCGAGGCGAAACTCGCCGATACACCGCCGGTCGTCGGGTGGGTCATGACGGAGATGAACAAGCCGCCGTCGTTGCTGAACCGTTTGAGCGCCGCGCTTGTTTTCGCCATTTGCATGAGGCTCAACACCCCTTCCTGCATGCGGGCACCGCCGGAAGCGGTGAAAATGAGAAACGGCATCTGCTGTTTGTGCGCCCGTTCGACGGCGCGGGTGATTTTTTCGCCGACGACCGAGCCCATGCTGCCCATGCGAAACGATGAATCCATGACAGCAATGACGAGCGGATGGCCGTCAAGCGCCCCTTCGCCGGTGACGACCGCCTCGTTCAGCCCTGACTTGCGCCGGTCTTCTTCCAGTTTTTCGATGTAGCCCGGAAAGCCGAGCGGATTGACCGAGATCATATCGGCGTCATACTCGCGGAAGCTGCCGTCATCAAGAAGGCTTGCAATCCGTTCACGCGCCGGCATCGGATGATGGTAGCCGCAGCTTAGGCAAACGCGCAAGTTTTTGATCAACTCTTTTGTATACATAATTTTCTTGCATTGCGGACATTTCGTCATCACGCCTTCCGGCACTTCATGCCTCGCTTGTTCTGAAGGCAGCGGTGCATACTTTTTCTTTTTCACAAACAAGTCTTTCCACACGAGGGAGCCCCTCCTTTGCGTTTTCGCCTCTCTACTACTTTATCGAAAATGGACATCATTGTTTGTCAAACGATGTCCGGCCTGTTTCGACAACGGCGAAGGCCGTTGCGCCTCCCAAACGGCGACAGTCTCCGCCGGATCTTGCCTTTCCAAAGCGGCAAGCAGCTGTTCATAGCTGGCGTCGGCAAGGGGCGGCTCGGGCGCAAATGAAGCGGCAAACCCCGACAGCACCCGCCAAATGCGGGCGAGCAAAACATTGCCAGCCGCTTCCACCACCGTCTCGAAAAACCGCGCGAAATCAATCGGTTTTTGACGAACGATTTTTTTCAACTCGTCTACGTCCTCCGCGCTCCGGCGCCGACACGCAAGGGCAAGCAACAGGCGCTCGATGAGCCATTTTGTTTCCGCCAAATCGGCCTTCGCCCGTTCGTTTTCCAACAAAAACATCGCCAACAGGTCGATCAGCTGGTGGCTGCCGACCTCACGCCTATACCTCCCCTCGCCGCGCCGCGTTTCAATCAAGCCGAGAAATTCAAGCGCCCGCAACGCCTCGCGCACCGATGAACGCCCGACGCCGAGCCGTTCGGCCAGCTCGCGCTCCGACGGCAGCTTGTCGCCAGGGGCTAAGTTGTCTTCCGCCATCATGCGGCGGATATGTTTCAACGTCTCGGCATACACGTTCTCCTCTTTGATACAATGACCCCTCTCCTTCGCTTCATCCACTGGTCTGACCACCTAATGGTTATACGATATAACAAAATAATGAAATAGTAAAGAGCGATTTACTTGACGACCACGCGTCCGAAGCTGAACAAGGAAAGCAGTTCATCGACAAGCGGGGCGGTGAGATCGGCCGCATATCGCTCGGGAAGACGGAGAAGCTTCCGCTTCGCTTCATCGTACAAATACACCGGAGTGCGGCCTTGGTGTCGTTCCAACAGCGGCTTCAGCGCGGCAAGACGCGCCTTGTCTTGGCGGCTGGCGTCGATATACAACGCCGACGCCGTCAAGCGTTCGGCCCGGCGGATGATGAGCTGACGCCGTCCGCCGCGCACCTCAATCGTTCCGGCAAGCAATACAAACTGCCCTTCTTTCAATATGTCCGCCGCGCGGCGGTAAACGTTCGGAAACGCCACCGCCTCCAATTCCCCGCTCTCATCGCCGACGGTGAAAAACGCCATTTCTTCACCCTGCTTTGTTCTCGTTTTCCGTATGCGGACGACCGCTCCCCCGACTACAGTTGACGGACCTTGTACATCGGCAACACACACCGCCCCCGCCGCTTGCAGCAACGGGCGGCACACCGCCGCCGGATGCGGGGTGACGGCGAAGCCAAGAAACTCCGCTTCCCGCCGCCGCCGTTCGGACAAAGGCCACGAATGTGCGGCAGCATATTTCGGTTTTAACGACAGCCCTCCGGCTTGCAGCGCCTGAACCCATTGCGCATGTTCGATCGCAATGTCAATGCTGGCAAGAAGCGAAGCCCGATCTGCACCGAACTCGTCAAACGCCCCAACGGAAATGAGCGCCTCGAGCGCCGGGCGCCCGAGCCCTTTTGGCAGCAGGCGGGCAGCGAAATCAAAGAAGTCGGCAAACGGTCCGTTCGCTTTCCGCTCCTCGACAATCAGCTTCGCCGCCGAGCCGACTTGCTTCACCATCGCGAGCCCAAGGCGAATGGCGCTCCCCTCCACGGAAGAGCGAAAACCGCTTTTGTTGACCGACGGCAAAAGGACGTTGATCCCTTTTCGCGCCGCCTCCCAATAGTATACCGCCGCTTTTTCTCGGTCGCCGGAAGCATTGGTGAGCATGACCGCATAAAAACAAAGCGGGTAATGAGCTTTCATATACGCCATCACATACGACAACAGCGCATAGCTGACCGCGTGGCTTCGGTTGAAGCCGTAATCGGCAAAGCGGACGATGTGTCGGTACAGTTCCTCGGCGACTGCTTTCGGATAGCCGTTCGCCACGCAGCCGGCGACAAACGCCTGACGCTGCTCAGCAAGCAGCGCTTTCTCTTTTTTCGCCACCGCCCGGCGAAGCACGTCCGCTTGTCCGAGCGAAAATCCGGCAAGCCGGGCGGCGATTTGCATAATTTGCTCCTGGTAGATCAACACCCCGTATGTGGGCGCCAAAATCGTCTCAAGATCAGGATGGGCATAGGACACCGGCTCTTCCCCGCGCTTGCGCCGGATGTAAACGGGGATCATTTGCATCGGCCCTGGCCGATACAAGGCATTGACGGCGACGACATCTTCCAATTGCGACGGCCGCAGCTCGGCGAGCACACGCTTCATCCCGCTTGATTCCAGCTGAAAAATGCCGTTTGTATCTCCAGCGCCAAGCAGCGCGTACGTTTTTTCATCATTGAGCGGCAGCGTGCGGATGTCAAACGGCTTTCCTGTCTGCCGCTCGATCAAACGCACGATCTGCTCGATCAACGTGAGCGTGCGCAAACCGAGAAAATCAATTTTCAGCAATCCAAGCGCTTCAAGCGCCCCCATCGCGTATTGCGTCAGCGGCCATTCGCCATGGCTTGGCTGCAGCGGCACGAAGCGAACGAGCGGCTCCGGGCTGATGATGACACCAGCAGCGTGGATCGACGTATGGCGCGGCAGCCCTTCCAGTTTTTGCGCAACAGCCAGCCACTCTCTCCCTTGCGGAACCGCTGCCACCGCGCGCCGAAAAGCGGCGGACTCGGCATGCCATTGGCGGAGCGTCACACTTTGTTTGCTCGGCAGCAGCGCCGCGACCTGTTCCGCCTCCCGCTCAGGGACGCCAAGCGCTTTGGCCGTCTCGCGCAGCGCCGCTTTGGCGCCGAACGTACCGAACGTAATGATTTGCGCAACGCGGTCGCGCCCGTATTTATCCGCCACATAGCGAATCACTTCTTCGCGCCGGCCATCAGGAAAATCCAAGTCAATATCCGGCACCGACGCCCGCTCCGGATTTAAAAACCGTTCAAACAAAAGCCCATACTTGATCGGATCGACATCGGTGATCGACAATGCGTAGGCGACAAGCGACCCGGCCGCCGAACCGCGGCCCGGGCCGGTTAAGATGCCGCGCCGGCGGGCGTAGGCGAGCACATCGGCGACGATCAAAAAATAGTCGCTGAAATGAAGCGACTGAATCACATCCAGCTCATGCGAAAGCCGACGCCAGTAGCGCTCATCGGCCGACGGCACGCGTCGGGCGAGCCCTTGTTCCGATAAGCGGCGCAAATAACTGTCGGCCGTCTCTCCGTCCGGAACAGGATACGCCGGCAGCCGCCAGCCGCCAAACTCGATCTGCAGCTCGCATTGATCGGCGATCGCCAGGCTGTTCTCGAGCGCCTCCGGCAAGTCCGCAAACCGGCGCGCCATCTCCTCTGGCCCCGCCAAATAGCGGCCGTTATCGTCCTCAATGTCAGCGAGCAGCGCGCCGCGGCCGATGGCCTGCAAGCAACGCCACGCCACGGCATCGCTGCGCTCCACGTAACGGACGTCGTTCGTCGCCACGATTGGGACGCCGGTTTCCTCCGCCAGCTGCAACAACCCGGCTTCATATGGGGCTCGCGTTTGCTCGCCGCGCTGAACGGCGACATACAGCCGTCCTGGAAACAGCTGATGATAGCGGCCAAGCGCCTCTTTCGCCCGCTCCCATTCGTCGGCGGCCACAAGCGACTCGACGCGTCCCTCGCTTCCGGGAGTGATGGCGATGATGCCGCCGCTTAAGCGCACAAGAGCGGCTTCCTCCATATGCTTTGTTTCCCCCATTTGTATCATGGTGCTGATTTCAAGCAAATGGCGATACCCCTCTTCATTGGCGGCCAACAGCACGAGCGGGAACGCTTCCTCCCCAGAAAGAGCGACATCAGCCGTCACGCCGATAATCGGGCGAATGCCGTTCTGCTTGCATTCCCGGTAAAACGGAATAGCGCCATACAACACATTCCGGTCCGTGAGCGCGAGCGCTTGATAGCCGAGCTGTTTCGCCCTCGCTGCAAGCGCCTCCACCGCCGCCGCACTTTGAAACAAACTGTATCCGCTCAACACATGCAAGTGGACGAACATCATGACCATCCCTCCCTCATCCGTGCGCTTGACGGGCGAAAACTTTTCTTTCGGCTACATACTCCGTCCACCCTATTGATATACATAGATAAGAGAGAAAGAAAGGGCGGGGAAACGCATGAACGAAAAAGCGGCCTTCTTGCCGGCGTTTATTCAAAGCTATTTTATCGCCGTCGGCGTGCTGCTTGGCGGCGCCATCATCGGCGCGCTCGGCGCGTTTTTGAGCGGCGGCCAGCCGCTGACGGCCATGTACCGATTTGCCGGCGATTTGCGCATTTGGGCGGTCGTCGCCGCCATCGGCGGGACGTTTGACACGTTTTACGTCGTTGAGCGAGGGCTGTTTTTAGGGGAAACGAAAGACATCGTGCGGCAATTTTTGCTCATTTTGTCCGCCATGGGCGGAGCACAGACCGGAGTGGCGATCATCACGTGGCTGACGCAGGAGCACATTTCGCCATGAGAATTCCTCCGTATTACCAATACCCGTCATGGCAGCGCTTTTTCGCCGGCGCGGCGATCGGAGCGCTCATCAGTTGGTTTGTCTTTTTGTATATTTTCGGCGTCTTGCAGGAAAAACAAGTGCAACACGTCAATGAGCTCAACGAACAGATCGCCGATTTGCAAAACGAAATTCGCATTTGGCAGGAAGACTATATTCATTACAATAAGGAAATGAAAAAAAAGCTGACCGTGCAGGACGTTTCCGTCCATCTCGCCAACGCCGAGCAATATAAACTTGATTCATACACGACGTTTCGCATTGAAGACAGCGTCAAAGAAGATTTGTCCCATTTGATTGCGAAAGATATCGAAACAGTGTACAACAGCCGCGAACTGATTGAGCGGGCAATTGAAAACAAAACGTATACGATCCACGAGAAGACATACCGGCTTGAACTTCACACACTCACGATCTTTACCTTGTTGGCCGTCGAAGTGAAACTGACGCCGCTTCCGTAGAGCGCGCCTTGCCGCCCCATTCCGCCGCGGTGGAGTGCCAAACAAGCGCGTCTTGCGGGAAAAGAGGGTGTCCCGAAAGCCTTCGGGACGCCTTCTCCTATCAACATGACGCTTCATTTGAAACAACAACTTTTTAAAACCACCCGTTTCCGTCACCGCTCAGCCCGGCAAACCGCTTTTACGTCTTCAATCACGCGATCCGCTTCCTCCCAAGAAGCAATGGACGCACCGGCTGCGAGCGGATGGCCGCCGCCGCCGTAGCGTTTGGCGACCACATTGATGACCGGCCCTTTGGAACGGAAGCGGACGCGGATTTCCCGTTCTTCCTCAATGAAAAACACCCAGGCGACAATGCCGTCAATATTGCCGAGCAAACTGACGAGTTGCGACGCCTCAAGCGGGGTGACGCCGTATTCCCCAAGCAGCGCCCGCGGCATTTTCACAGCCGCCACCCCTTCCTCGATCATAAAGTTCGACAACACATAACCGCTTAAGCGGGCGAGCGGCAAGCTCGTCCGATACAATCCGTCGTACAATTCCGTCAGCGAAAAACCGTACGAAATGAGCTCCCCAGCGTAGCGGAACGTTTTTTCACTTGTGCGCGGAAACAAAAAGCGGCCCGTATCGCCGACAATGCCGGCGTAAATGAGACGCGCCGCCTCAGCGGTCATCGTCAACCCTTCCTCTTTCCCCGCCAAATAAAACTCATAAATCATCTCGCTTGTCGAACTGGCGGCGGTATCGACCCACATAATGTCGCCATACGGCGTGTCGTTCGGGTGATGGTCAATTTTAATGAGCTTTCGCCCGAGCCGATAGCGGCTGTCGCAAATCCGCTCCTCATTGGCTGTATCGCAGACGATCACAAGCGCCTGTTCATAAACGGCATCGTCAATGACATCCATTTGTCGTAAAAATGATAACGATGGGTCATCGGTCCCCACCGCATACACTCGTTTTTCCGGAAACGACGCCCGAAGCAACGCCGCCAACCCGCCTTGCGACCCGTACGCGTCCGGGTCCGGGCGAACATGGCGGTGGATGATGATCGTGTCAAATTCACGAATCGCATCAAGAATTTGTTGATGAACCGGTTTCATTCGTTCTTCCCCTTTAGTCACCTGTCATATTCAACCGCTGGCATTTTTCCCTGCTTCTATGTACAATGAAAAAAGAAATGAACAACGGAGGGACCCAACCATGCCAGCCTTGGTTATTTTCATTATATTTTCCTTTTCGTTTTACGTCTATTATAAAATCCGCTACGTACGCTCCCAGCGCCCGATGGAACGCCGCTTTCTCTCAGCGAAATCGAGCATGGCGCTTGGACTGTTCGTTGCCTTGTTCGGGATCAACCAATTGTTTTTGTATCAGACAACCGTGACCTATATCATCTGCGCCATTTTTATCGCCTTAGGCTTCGGGAGCGTTTGGGCCGGCTACCGCGCCTACCGCTGCTATCTGCCGCAGGCGGTCGAAGAGGCAAAGGAAGCGGCAAAACAAGGGTAATGCCGTTTGGCGTATGCGCCGGTCAACGATAAAGGAAAAGGATGTTCCCATAAGGAAGTGGACATCCTTTTTTTCCTTTACCGTTTATCGGTCGATCAGCTGGCACATCATCATCGCTTTGCCGACAAGATCGCCTTCGTTATACACTTCGACATCCACTTTCCCGAACTTGCGCCCGAGCTCTAAAAGCTTTGCCCGCACGTCGACCGTGCTGTCGATTTGCACCGGCTTGATGAAGTAAATCGTGATATTTTCCATCACCAAATCGCCGCGTTTGTACGCGCGAAGCATGCGCGCCGCCGCTTCGGTGACGATCGTCGTAAACACGCCGTACGAGAGCGTCCCTAAATAGTTCGTCATCTGCGGCGTGATCGTGCAGCGAAACAGCGTTTCTTTGTCGCCTGACTCACGAAACTGGGCGGTGATGAGATCATCGATCGTCTCCCCGACTTGCGGCTGGCGCTGCGCCATTTGCAGCGCTTTTAACACGTCTTGGCGGCTGATGATCCCTTGCAGCCGGTTATAGTCATCCACCACCGGGAGAAGCTCAATTCCTTCCCATACCATAATATGAGAAGCAAACGCCACTGACGTTTTTCCGTTCACCGTAATCGGCTGCTTCGTCATCACCTTTTCGATCGGCAGCTGCCGGTCGACATCCAGCACGTCTTTTGCCGTCACAACCCCTTGCACTTTCAGCTCATCATCGACGACCGGGAACCGGCTATGGCGCGTCTCTTTGTTCAACGCATACCACCGCTCAATCGGATCATGGACGCGCAAGTACGCTGTTTTGTCAAGCGGAATGAGAATATCCTCGACCAACACAATTTCTTTTTTGATGAGCTGGTCGTAAATCGCCCGGTTGATCATCGTCGCGACCGTAAACGTGTCATAGCTCGTCGAAATGATCGGCAGCTGCCGCTCATCGGCGAGCTTTTTCACGTGGTCGGCCGTGTCAAACCCGCCGGTGATGAGCACGGCCGCCCCCGCCTGAAGCGCCAGCTCGTGCGCCTTCGTCCGGTTGCCGACGATAAGCAAATCCCCTGCGCCCGTATAGCGCATCATCGCCTCCAGCTGCATGGCGCCGATGACAAAACGGTTGAGCGTCTTATGCAGCCCTTCACGTCCGCCAAGCACTTGGCCGTCCACAATGTTGACAACCTCGGCGTACGTAAGCTTCTCAATGTTTTCCTTCCGTTTCTTCTCAATCCGGATCGTGCCGACGCGTTCAATCGTGCTCACATACCCTTTGTTCTCGGCGTCCTTGATCGCCCGGTACGCCGTCCCTTCGCTTACGCCCATTTCCTTGGCGATCTGCCGGACAGAAATTTTCTCGCCGATCGGCAGCCGGTGGATGTATTCCAAAATTTGCTCGTGTTTTGTCGCCAACGGTTCTTCACCCTTTACGCGTTTGTTACTTTCATTATAACGGGCCTGGCGGCGGGGATTCAACGGTCGCGCCGGCCATCATAAAGCGCCCTTCCCAAAGCGGGAAGAGCGCCTCTGTTACAGCTCGATGCTTTCCCCCGGTTTCAACGCGCGGCCGACGCCCGGCGGAAGGAGCGAGACGAACCGCTCGGGGTCTTGGGTGATCGGCGGGAACGTGTTGTAATGGATCGGCACGACGAGTTTCGCCCCGAGCCACTCGGCGGCGACCGCCGCGTCTTCCGGCCCCATCGTGAAGCTGTCCCCAATCGGCAAAAAGGCGACATCGATGTTATGGCGCTCGCCGATCAGCTTCATGTCGGAAAACAGCCCGGTA
Source organism: Geobacillus sp. YHL (assembly GCF_022341265.1). Lineage (NCBI taxonomy): Bacteria > Bacillati > Bacillota > Bacilli > Caryophanales > Anoxybacillaceae > Geobacillus > Geobacillus sp. YHL. The sequence goes on along the minus strand of NZ_JAEIGB010000001.1, from coordinate 149,370 downwards.
TCGCCGGCATGATAGATCGTTTTGCCTTCGGCCGTGAACAAAATGCCGGTCGGCATGCCTAAATAAATGATTTGCTTGTCGTCCGTCACAAACCCGGAGCTGTGGAACGCCTGCGTGAACTTGACCGTGCCAAAGTCAAATTCGCGCGCCCCGCCGATGTTCATGCCAAACGTCTCGACGCCTTGCCAGCTTAAATACGTCGCCAGCTCAAATGTGGCCACGACAAGGGCGTTGTTCCGCTTGGCGATTTCAACCGTATCGCCGACATGATCCCCGTGCCCGTGCGTCAACAAAATGACATCCGCTTTCACATCCGCCGCGTTCAAATCGGTCGTCGTATTGCCGGTGATGAACGGGTCGATCAAAATCGTTTTTCCGTTCGTCTCAATGCGGACGACCGAATGGCCATGGTAGCTGATTTTCATCGTCACATCTCTCCTTTCCACTACACATGATTCGCCGCCGCCCATCCATTCCCTTCTTTTCCCTCCTGTCCATTTACAAACGGCCCGTTTCTTGATACGCTCAAAATGGACGATCACGAAAAAAGGAAGGAAGGGAACGATGAACCAACGGCTGGATGCTTTTTCATCATGGCTTCAACATCATGATGATTCATTTGCCTTCATTACGTCAAGCGCCAACGTTTTTTATTTGAGCGGCTTTTTTTGCGATCCACACGAGCGGCTGCTTGCATTGCTTGTCTTCCCTGACAGCGAGCCCGCGCTCGTCTGTCCGCAAATGGAAGTCCCGCGCGCCCGCCGGAGCGGCTTTGGGTATACGGTGATCGGCTACGACGACAGCACCGACCCATGGGAAGAGATCGGGCGCCATCTCGAAGCGCGCGGCGCAAAACCCGGCTTGATTGCCATCGAGAAAAACCATTTGTCGTTCGCCCGTTTCGAGCGTCTCTCGGCATTGTTTCCAAACGCCAAGTGGCACGACGCCGAAGAAAAGCTGCGCCAGCTTCGCCTGATCAAGGATGAGCAGGAAATGAAGGTGTTGCGCCAGGCGGCAAAACTGGCCGACAAAGCGATCGAAATCGGCGTCTCGGCCATCCGCCCGGGCGTGACAGAGCTCGAACTTGTCGCCCTTATTGAATATGAGCTGAAAAAACTCGGCGTTGAAGGGATGTCGTTTCCCACGACCGTGCTCACGGGCGCAAAATCAGCCGATCCGCACGGCGTGCCGGGAACGGCGGCGGTCGCACCAGGCGATTTCGTGCTGTTCGATTTGGGCGTCATCGTCGATGGGTATTGCTCCGACATTACCCGCACCGTCGTCTGTCAGACGGCAAGCGACGAACAGCGGCTCATTTACGATACCGTTCGGCGCGCCCAGCAGGCGGCGATCGACGCCTGCCGCCCACAAACCGCGATGGGCGAGATCGACCGCGCCGCCCGAAACGTCATCGAACAAGCCGGCTACGGAGACTATTTCACCCACCGCGTCGGGCACGGCTTAGGGATCGAGATCCACGAATACCCATCGCTTCATGGCGCCAACAACGAACCGCTCGCCCCCGGCATGGTGTTTACAATCGAACCAGGCATTTACGTCCCATCCATCGGCGGCGTGCGCATTGAAGACGACGTCGCGGTCACGGATCATGGGGTTGAGGTGTTGACGTCGTTTTCGAAGGAGTTGATCATTGTTTAACGAGAGAGGCCATTGGCAAAAGCTGCCGCGAATGAGCGCATCAAAAAAGCTGTCCACCGGCCCGATCCCCAAGCCGATTCGGACAGCTTTGTTTTCTCATCGCCATCAAGGCGGCTCCATCTTCATTGTTTCATCCCTGCAGCAACGAATGAACATCCGTATACGGCATGTTGTGCGCCGCCGCGACCGCTTCGTACACGATGTGCCCGTCGAGCGTGTTGATCCCTTTTAACAGCGCCGGATTGTCGAGGCAAGCGGCGCGGTAGCCTTTGTTGGCGATTTGCAAGGCGTATGGGATCGTGACGTTCGTAAGCGCGAATGTTGACGTACGCGGCACAGCGCCCGGCATGTTCGCGACGGCGTAATGGACGACGCCGTGCTTGACGTATGTCGGATCGTCGTGCGTCGTGACGCGGTCGGTCGTTTCAAAAATGCCGCCTTGGTCAATGGCGACGTCGACCAACACCGAGCCTGGCGTCATCGAGCGCACCATCTCTTCCGTCACAAGCTTCGGCGCTTTCGCCCCCGGGATCAAGACGGCGCCGACGACCAAATCGGATTCGCGCACGCACTCGGCGATATGATACGAGTTGGACATCAACGTCGTCACTTGGTCGCCGAACAAATCATCGAGCTCGCGCAGCCGCTCGGCGTTAATGTCCAAAATCGTCACGTCCGCCCCGAGGCCGACCGCGATTTTCGCCGCGTTCGTCCCCGCTGTGCCGCCGCCGATGATCGTCACTTTGCCGCGCCGCACCCCGGGCACGCCGCCAAGCAAAATGCCTTTCCCGCCGTGCGGCTTCTCGAGAAACTGGGCGCCGACTTGCACCGACATGCGGCCGGCGACTTCACTCATCGGCGTCAACAGCGGCAGCGAGCCGTTCGCAAGCTGCACCGTCTCGTAAGCGATGCCGACCACTTTTTGCTCGACGAGCGCTTTCGTGAGCGCTTCGGCCGCGGCTAAATGCAAATACGTAAACAAAATCAATCCGGGGCGAAAATAGCGGAACTCCTCAGCCAGCGGTTCTTTCACTTTCAACACCATCTCCGCCGCCCAGGCATCTTCCGCTTTCGTCACGATCACTGCCCCGGCTTTTTCATACTCGGAATCGGAAAAACCCGACCCAGCGCCGGCTTCCGTCTCCACATACACGTCATGCCCCGCTTTGACGAGCGTCATCACGCCTGCCGGAGTGATGGCGACGCGGTTTTCATTGTTTTTGATTTCTTTTGGAATGCCGATCTTCATTACTTTTTCCTCCTTTTTCCTTCCCGCTTCTTCTTTTATTGTGCCCCGTTTCGCGCAAAAGCAAACGAAAAAGGAGGAGGCGCTGTTCTCAACGGAAAAGGTGGCGGTAAATGACGTTCGCTCCGCCGGTGACGTCAATGACGGCGCCGGTGATGAAATCCGAGTCGTCCTCGCATAAAAACGCGATCACGCGGGCGATATCTTCACCAGTCCCCGGGCGTCCGACCGGCGTTTCCGCATCCCGCCTGGCGCGGGCGTCGGCGATCCCCGCCTCTTTCATGGCGCCGACAATATTGCCTGGGCACACCATATTGGCGGTAATGCCATATTCCGCCTCTTCCAGGGCGATCGTTTTCGTCAGCGATACAAGCCCGACTTTCGCCGCGCCGAACGCCGAACGGTGCACCCAGCCCGGGGCATCCGCCGCTCCTTGAAATCCGTACGTAATGATGCGGCCAAACCGTTGTTTTCGCATAATCGGGATCGTCCGCCTCACTAAATGGAAGACCGAGCTCAAATTGCCTTCAATCATTTCGTACCATTCGTCTTCCGTATAATCGGCCAGCTTTTTCCGCTCAAAAATGTACGGCCCTGCATTGTTGATGAGGCAGTCAATGCGGCCAAACCGCTCCATGGCGGCGTCCACAAGCGCCGCTAAATCGTTTTTGTCCGTCACATCTCCCTGCACAAACTGGAGGCGGTCAGCGGCGCCGCGGTACTTCTCGGCAAGCGAGCGCACCGCCTGTTCATCGCTCCGGTAGTTCACCGTCACCGAGTAGCCTTTATCAAGCAGCAGCTCGGTCACTTTTCTCCCCAATCCTTTCGCTCCGGCCGTAATCAAGGCGTGCCGCACCCTTCTCCCTCCTCGTCGCGATTTGCTGTCTCATTTTTACTTTACTACAAACCGGAGCGAATACAAAAAAATAACCATAACGCGCAGGCGCTATGGCTATTCGCCGACTTCGCGGCGCGGGTCGTAATACGATTCATCCTCGTCAACAATGCCGCTTTCATACGACTCGGTAATTTGCTCGGTGATCGTCCGCACTTCCTCCTCATCGTACTGCCAGTCGTTATACCGCTTTTCCATTGCTCTTCCTCCCCTGTTCACAAAATCTCAATATATGGCCTAGTTTCTCGTCAAAGGGCGATGGGTATACCATATATAGAGATAGCATTTTTAACCAAAGGGAGGGGAGAACATGACCATGACCTACCAAACGATCGTCGTCGCCGTCGATGGCTCGAAAGAAGCGGAATGGGCGTTGAAAAAAGCGATCCAAATCGCCAAGCGAAACGGAGCGAAACTCATTTTGTCCCACATCATCGATTTGCGCGGGTTCACAACCGTGGAAGCGCACGATTACGCCCTCGCCGAACGGTCGGAGCAATATGCGAACGAACTTCTGGAACGGTATAAAAACGAAGCCATCGCCGCCGGGCTCGACGATGTGGACATCGCGGTCGAATTCGGCTCGCCGAAAGTGAAAATCGCCAAAGACGTCGCTCCGAAATACAAAGCCGATCTCATCGTTTGCGGGGCGACCGGTTTAAACGCTGTCGAACGGCTCTTGATCGGCAGCGTTTCCGAAAACATCGTCCGCCATGCGAAATGCGATGTGCTCGTTGTAAGGACGCCGAAAGAATAATGTCTTCGTCACATGAAGCAGATGGACCGAAAAACTTCCTTGTCCGATGTGAAAACATGTGACGGTCAAAAAAGAACACCCCGCCGTTACGGGGTGCTAAGCAACTGTTTCGCCTTCGCCAGCGCCGCGCGCACTTCGGCAAAACCGGTGCCGCCGGCGCTGTTGCGGCGGTTGACGGCCGTGCGCGGATTCAACGCGTCATAAATGTCCTCTTCAAAAAGCGGCGACGCTTCTTTGTACACGTCAAGCGGCAAATCGGCCAAAAAGACGCCTTGTTCGATGCAGCGCAAGACGAGCTTGCCGACGACCTCATGCGCCTCGCGGAACGGCATACCTTTGGCCGCCAAGTAATCGGCAAGCTCGGTCGCATTCGAAAAGTCTTGTTTCGTCGCCCGCTCCATCACGTCCGTGCGCACGTTCATCGTCTCAATCATACCGGTGAAAATTTTCAGCGACCCAATGACCGTCTTTACTGTATCAAACATGCCTTCTTTATCTTCTTGCATATCTTTATTGTAAGCAAGCGGCAGCCCTTTCATCACCGTGAGGAGCGCCATCAAGTGGCCGTACACGCGGCCGGTTTTGCCGCGGATGAGTTCGGCCATGTCCGGGTTTTTCTTTTGCGGCATGATGCTGCTGCCGGTCGCAAACGCATCATCCAGCTCAATGAACTGGAACTCTTGGCTTGACCAAAGAATCAACTCCTCGGCCAACCGCGACAGGTGCATCATGAGCATTGAACTGTTGCTTAAAAACTCGATGATGAAGTCGCGGTCGCTCACCGCATCGAGGCTGTTTTCGTAAATATCGGCAAAGCCCAAAAGCTCCGCCGTCCGATGCCGGTCGATCGGAAACGTCGTCCCGGCGAGCGCCCCGGCGCCGAGCGGCGAGCGGTTGATGCGCTTTTGCGACTCGGAAAACCGCTCATAGTCGCGCTCGAGCATCCAAAAATAAGCCAGCAGATGGTGGGCGAACGAAATCGGTTGCGCCCGCTGCAAATGCGTATATCCGGGCATGATCGTTTCGACATGCTTTTCGGCTTGAGCGACAAGCGCCCGCTGCATCCCGCGGATGAGGCCGAGAATCTCTTCAACCCGCTTGCGCAAGTATAGATGCATATCGGTCGCCACTTGGTCGTTCCGGCTCCGTCCAGTGTGCAGCTTGCCGCCGACCGGTCCGATGTCGTCGATGAGCATTTTTTCAATGTTTAAATGAATGTCCTCGTAGGCAATGGAAAATTTGAGCTCCCCTTGCTTCGCCTTTTCCAACAGGCGGATGAGCCCGCCTTTGATCTGCTCTACATCGCCTTCAGGCAGGATGCCGCATTCGCCAAGCATCGTCACATGGGCAAGGCTGCCTTCAATGTCTTCTTCAACGAGCTCTTGGTCGAATGGGATCGACGCGCCAAACTCGTCGACCCATTCTTCCGCTGTTTTCGTAAACCGTCCGCCCCAAAGCTTTTTCACGAATCTCGCCGCAGAGGAATGCGACTTCCTCCTTCCTTTCATGAAGTTCCCTTCATTTTCCTTCATTGGCCGGTCGGCACTGACGCCTTGTTTTGCTTGTTCACGATGCTGTGCACTTTCGTCGGCAGGCCGTACAGCGAAATGAATCCGACCGCCGCTTGATGGTCAAATTCATCTTCGGACGTGTATGTTGCCAATTTTTCATCATAGAGCGAGAACGGCGATTTGCGCCCTTCGACGATCGCATGGCCTTTAAACAGCTTCACGCGCACGACGCCGGTGACGTTTTTCTGCGTTTCTTTCAAAAACGCGACCAACGCGTCTTTCAGCGGTGAGAACCAAAGGCCGTTGTAAATGACTTCGGCGATTTTTTGTTCGATGATCGGTTTGAAATGGGCGACTTCTCTCACCAATGTCAAGTCTTCCAGCTCTTTATGCGCTTTAATGAGCGTGATCGCCCCTGGGCATTCGTACACTTCGCGCGACTTGATGCCGACAAGGCGGTTTTCGACGTGGTCGATGCGGCCGACGCCATGCTTGCCGGCCAACGCATTCAGCTCCAAAATCAATTGCGCAAGCGGATACGCCTTCCCGTTTAACGTCACCGGCACGCCTTGTTCAAAGCCGATCTCGATGACATCCGGCACATCCGGCGCGTTCTCAAGCGAAGCCGTCAGCTCATACGCCTCTTCCGGCGGCGCCGCCCATGGGTCTTCCAAAATGCCGCACTCGTTGCTTCGTCCCCACAAGTTTTGGTCGATGGAAAACGGGCTGTCAAGGTCAACCGGAATTGGAATGCCGTGCTTTTTCGCGTATTCGATTTCTTCCTCGCGCGACCAGCTCCACTCGCGCACCGGGGCGATCACGTCCAAATCTGGATTGAGCGCTTTGATCGACACTTCAAAGCGCACTTGGTCGTTCCCTTTCCCCGTGCAGCCGTGGGCCACCGCCACCGCGCCTTCAAGCTCGGCGATTTCAACGAGTTTTTTCGCGATGAGCGGACGCGACAGCGCCGAAACGAGCGGATATTTCCCTTCGTACAACGCGTTCGCCTGCAAGGCGATGAGTGCATACTCGTTCGCAAACTCGTCTTTGACGTCGATCACGTACGATTTCATCGCGCCGACTTTGAGCGCTTTTTCTTTCACGAAATCGAGGTCTTTCCCTTCGCCAAGGTCCAAGCAGCACGCGATCACATCATAGCCGCGCTCCTGAAGCCACTTGATCGCAACTGATGTATCTAAACCACCAGAGTATGCCAGCACCAATTTCGGATTTGCCATGGTCGTTCTCCTCTCTTGTCACATAAATATACTTAAACATAAATAAATATTCAAATTTAATACATTATCACTTTATCAGCTTTCGGATCATTTTTCAATACGTATTCCTGAAAAAGCATAAAAATTCCACCACGCTCTATGGGGACGTTTCGTATAATAGAAGAAAAGGAGGCCATGAGGATGAACGGCATCTTCATCGACGACAAACGGCTCGGCATCCGCCTGCCGCATCTGGACAAGCCTTGGGAGGACTACAGCCCAAACGAACAAGAGGCGATTTTACTGGAATGGGAAACGATCCGCGGCTTGATCCCCGACCGCATCGCCGAACTGGAGCGGGAAATCAACGAAAAACAAGACGCGCTCGGCCAAGAAGCGGATTTTGCGCGCTCGTGCCAGCTCAATGCTGACATCGCCGAGCTCGCTTCGATCGTCAACGATTTATGGATTTGGTATCGCATTGCTCCATCCGTTTCATCGCCGACACGGAAAAAAGCGGGTCGAAAAACCATAACACCCCATAACAAATGAGCGCCGATGCCGCTTATCCCTTTTTGAAGACGGCAGACAAACCATGCGGCCCGATTTTGACCAGAAGATCGGAGATTGATGCGGCGGATTCCGCCGCGATGACGAAGGATACGCTGTCGCAAACGAAAGCTTTCTTGGCGATTGAGAGGAGCGCTCAAGCTGGGGAGCTCCTCTTTTTTCATTCTATCCCCTTTCTCCAATGGGTTCCATTTATTATCCTTAAAAAATATATTGAATTTTATTTCTATTTGAATTATTATTGATTTGACTCCTTTTCACACAACGGAGGGATCAGACATGGCCAACCATCTATCACCTGCCTCACTCATTCAATCATTTTCTTGGGATCAGGCATTCGCTCATTACGACTGGGATCCCCGCAGCCGGTTCAACGCCGCCCACGAAGTATGCGACCGGTATGCCGAGGATCCGAATCGCATTGCGCTGTTTTATGAAAACGCTTTAGGAGAGCAAAAAACGATCACCTATCGGCAATTGCGCGATTGGTCGAACCAAATGGCGAACGTGTTCCGCAAGCTGGGCGTGAAAAAAGGGGATCGCGTCTGCGCGCTGATGCCGAAAAACCCGGCCCTTGTCGTCTACATTTTGGCGGCTTGGAAAGTCGGCGCCGTGTATGTGCCGCTCTTTACCGCGTTTGGCCCGCAGGCGATTGAATATCGCATCAACCATTCCGAGGCGAAAGTCCTCTTGACGAACAAGGAACAGAGCGCCAAACTGCCGCCGCGGGACAACATGCCGACATTGGAACACATTTTTGTCATTGACGGACCGTCTCATGATCAAGACCAGCCATTTTGGGAAGCGCTTTCGAAAGAGTCGACTGAGCACTCGATCGAAGAAACGACGGTCGACGATCTGCTCGCGATTCAGTATACGTCCGGCTCGACCGGGATGCCAAAAGGCGCCATGTGGCCGCACAACGTGCTCATCAACATTTATCCGTATATGCGCTATGCGATTGGCCTGCGCGATGACGATGTCTTTTTCGGCGGGGCGGATCCGGGCTGGGCGTACGGGCTCGTCTTTTGCACCTTTGCGCCGATGGCCTTTGGCGTGCCGATCGTCTTTTACGAAGGGCCGTTTAAGCCGGAGACGTGCTATTCCTTGATGGAAAAATACCGGGTGACCAATTTCGCGTACGCCCCGACCGCGTATCGGGCGATGGCGGCGGCCGGCGCGGACGTCATTCGCCGCTATCAACTGAACGTGCGCGCCATGAGCTCAGCGGGCGAACCGCTCAATCCGGAAGTCATCCGCTTTTTCCAAGAGCACGTGGGCGTTACGATCCACGACCATTATGGCTTGTCGGAAACGTTGATGCTGATCGGAAACTTCAACGCCGCCGAGATGGAAATCCGGCCAGGCTCGATGGGATGGCCGCTGCCGGGCTTTGACGTGGCCCTGCTCGATGAGAACGGAACCCCAGTCGCCGACGGCGAAGTCGGACAAATTGCCTTTAACACCGACTCGATCCCGAACGTCTTTAAGGGGTATTGGAAAGACCCTGAAAAAACCGCCGAGCGGCTTGTTGGCCCTTGGTTTTTGACCGGCGATTTGGCGACAAAAGACGAAGACGGGTATTTCTGGTTCCAAGGACGGGCGGACGACATCATCTCGAGCGCCGGCTACCGCATCGGGCCGTTTGAAATCGAAAGCTGCCTCCTTGAGCATCCGGCTGTCGTCGAAGCAGCCGCCGTCGGGAAGCCGGATCCCGTCAAAGGGGAAATCGTCAAAGCGTTTGTCGTGCTCAGAGAAGGCTTTGCGCCGTCGGACGAGCTGGCCGACGAGCTGTCCTTGTTCGTCAAAACGCGCTTATCCAAGCATGAATACCCGCGCGAAGTCGAATTTGTCGCCGAACTGCCGAAAACGCCGAGCGGAAAAATCCAGCGGTTCATCCTGCGCAATCAAGAGCGGGAAAAATGCATCAAGGCTTGATGAATGAAAGAGGATGCCCGCAGCGGGCATCCCCTTTTTCGCTTATGTTCTCTTTTCGTCAACGCGGCGCCCTATCCTTCCGAATCTCCCGCACGACATGCCCAAGCTCCGGCAAAATGAGCTTCGTCATCGCGAGGCGCACGGCGCCGGTGGAGCCGGGAGTGCAAAAGACGGCGGTGTCCATCGCCACGCCGGCGACAGCGCGCGACAGCATGGCGGCGGCGCCGATGTCTTCGGTGTAGCTTAGGAAGCGGAACAGCTCGCCAAAGCCGACGAGTTCTTTCTCCAGCAGCGCGCCGACCGTTTCGATCGTCACATCGCGCTTGGCGATGCCGGTGCCGCCGTTCGTGAGCACCGCATCAACATCAAGGCGGCGGCAGCCGTCAAGCACTGCCTCGCGAATGGCGTCCGCTTCGTCTTTCACGATCTCATAGCCGACGACCTCATGCCCGGCTTCCGTGAGCAGCTCGATCATCAGCCGGCCGCTTTGGTCGGTTTCCTCCGTTCTCGTGTCGCTGACGGTGATGACTTTGCAGCGGACGGTTTGGGGAGCTTCTTGTTTATGGACAGCTGTGCTCATTCCCTCATCTCCTTTTGTCATTGTGTTGTTGGCTATAGTATAGCAAAAATTACCCAACTCTTGCCGGCTGCTTCTCGCTGGCGAAACGAAAGGAAAAGACCCCATCGTGAAATCGATGTCTTCCGCCTACACTCCACAAGACAACCAATCGGCTGTCCCGAAGGCGCGCCTGGCCGTTTTCGGGCGGCCGTCTTTTTTGTACACTTTCGGATAAAACTATTTGTTATATAATAGACAGAATTGTTATAATATTAACACATAAAGAAAAACGCAATTGTCCACTCATGGATAACGGACAAGTCGGCAAAAGGAGGGAAAAGCGGTGCATCGTACGCTAAGTGAAAAGCTACAGGCCATTTTGCAAGATGGGATGGCGGTCATCGGACGGCACCGCGAATCGATCGCAGCCCGCTGGAATGAAAAATTAGGCGAATTGAAGAAAAAGCAGCATATCGCGGCCCATTCACTTGAAGCGGCCATTGAACTGCTTTCCAAACACATGACGGAAGCGAATGGCGAGGCGCGCGAATGGCTGAAAACGATCGGTGAAGCATGGCGCAGCCATTCATGTTTTTCGCCGTCCAACAAAATGACGTTTGTCTTTACGATGCTCGAAAATGCGGTGCACGAAGTCGTTCAAGCCATCCCCGGCAGCACATTTCATGACCATCAAGCCGTTCAATATTTGTTTTCCAAAATGTATGAGGCCGTTTTTTCCCCAACGGTCGACAACCAGCCGGACATCGGTCGGTTTTTGGAACAGCTTGCCGTCTCGAGACAAATGCCCATCCATTGGATCGCCGAACTGGACAAGGCGGACGGCCGCTTTTACGTCAAAAAACTATACGGAGAAGCAGAGTGGCTGCCGACAGACGTCCACATGATGGGGGCTGACACCATTTTTTCCTTGGGTGAACAGCTGCTTGCCTATATGCCAAAGGCGAGGGGAAAGAAACGCGTCATTCCGCTTCCATGGGAAGAAAGCGTTTTCCTATTTTGCACAGATGAAGCGGATCACCAAGTTCTTCCGTTTCTCCTTCATTCGTTCGAATTGTTTCACGCCGGGGGAATGGCGCTTGAGCAAACGAAACAAGACCAGCTTTGGAAAGATGCCGTCATTTTATTTGACCGGTTGATCATGCGTGCGAAATCATTGCAGCAGGCGGTGGAATACATTTCCTCCGGTTTTGTCTCCTATTTGCCGTTTGAACGATGCGCACTGTTCGCCTACTCGAGTGTCAATGAAAGCGGATTCGGACTTTACGGATACAAACTGGACATCGATCAAATCAAAAGCATTCGCGAGGACATTAATGCCTTGCCGCTCATTAAACAGTACGTGCAGCAGCTGCAATTGCTTGGCAATCATATGGCGAACGTTCCGCCTATTTACTTGTCTGATGCAGCGGAAGGGTTGCCGGCGAAATATGTGGAACAATTCCAGCTCGAATCGATCGTCATCGCTCCGATTTACGCTCCATCGGAAAACCGGCTCATCGGTGCAGCCATTTTGGATCAAGGCCCCGGGCAACCTTTCACGTTATCGAGCGACATTTTCACCGCGGTCATGAAATTCGGCCAAAGCGCCGGCGAAGTGCTGGCGAAATTCAACGGAGGCCGTCCGGAGCTCGTTCCATCAGTGCCGCACTTGTCGCCGCGGGAAATCGAGGTGCTGAAGCTCGTCGCCGAAGGGGCGTCCACGTATGAAGCAGCGAAGCGGCTCCATTTGAGCGAGTATACGGTGCGCGACTATGTATCGGCCATTTTGCAAAAAATGAACGCCAAAAATCGGACGGAAGCCATTGTGAAAGCGATCCGCGACGGCATTATTTGAAGCGCCGGCGCGGAAAAAAGAGCGCGCCGCTTTTTTTTTTGCCTCTTGACAGCGGCGCGTCCCCGCGCTTTATGGCAGCGCCCGCAGCCAGCGTTTCAGCTCATTTTTCTGTTGTTCGAGCTGTTGTTTCACTTCCTCAAGCTGTTCAAGCTGCGCTTTATACTGTTGAATGCGTTCCGACACCTGTTCGATCATCCCCTTCTCTTCTCCCGCATCGGAAAGCGGCGCAGGCAGTTCCTGCGTCGGCAGCCGTTGTCCGCTCCCCGTCCCATCCGGCGGCTTATGCTCCTTTAACTCCTGCTGCATGTCTTTCAACTGTTCATTTGTCTGCTGCCAGATGGCATCGATTTGTGCCAGCTGTTCAGTCAGCTGCTCCGTCTGGTTGCGGATCATCTGCTCGATGCCATCAAGCGTCTTCCCGCTCACCCCGGATTGCACCACGTCGCTGATTTGGTCAATCAGCTCGCTTGTTTTCTTCTGTTCTTCTTTCACTTCCTCGATCAACCCGCCCGCCGGGTCAAGCGATGGAAGGGTGATGGTTGACGGCTGCTCGGCAGGAGCAGTTGGGATCGATGGCGTCTCTTCTTTCTCAGGTGCCGGTTTTACGGATGGCGGATCGTTTCCGTCCCCCGCCCCATTGCTGCTTCCATTCGTCGGCCCACTGGGCGCAGCGGAAGATGGTTCATCCGGCGATGCGCTCGGTTCCGATGGCGCGGTTGGCTTTTCTCCTGATGACGGCGCAGCCGGCTGATCGGTTTCCGTTGACGTCTCTGGCGGTTGGCCCCCATTCGATTTCATCGAGCTGCCCTCATCCACTGAAGCCGTTCCGAACGCCGCAGCAGCGGATAACTGCGGAATGACAAGCTCATCCGCCGTCAGTTCTGTCGCGACTACCGTTACATCTTTCAAACATTGCTCGACAAGCGGCACGCCATCCATGCACAGACCGCCGATTTCCATTTTTTTCACTCTCATTTTCATCCATTTTGTCCGCGCAACTTGATCGGTATGGAACGTAAACGACACAGTGTGCCCCGCCATCGTTTGTTGTTTCGTCAATGTCATCCCGTATATTTTCGCTTGAATAAAGGCGATGGGCATATCTCCCGTTAAAACGACCGGCGCTTTGAGAATGATTCCGCCTAAATCGATCGTCCCAACCACTTTATCTGCATGTATGACAAATCCGGACGGTTCCTGTCCTTCTGCCGCCGCCCGGCCAGCGCCGCCCAAAAGCCAGCCAACAACGGCAGCCAAAACGGTTACAACAGAAAGAGCAACGATTCTTCTCAAACGTTCAGCCATCTTCATCCCCCTGTTGGTGGCGGAAACAGCCGCTCCCGCGCTGGTTTTCAGCGTTCCGCCTCACTCAACGTTTTTTCGAGCTCCTCGACGCTGTCATACCGTTTCGCTCGGCTGATTTGTTTTTTGCGAATGTTGAACTGTTTGACGACATAGTTGTTCAGCATGTCGTAGTCGATCTCGAGCGCATATGTGCGGGCGAGCTGCTGCTGGCGCTTTCCGAGCTCGGTCAAATAGGCGACGTAGCCGACGACATGCGGCCATAATTCGTCCATATAGCGGATGAACAACTCATAATATCGTTCGTTTTCATTGACGAGCCGTTGGATCGTATAAATGCCGAACTGAATGTGCCGGCCTTCGTCCATGTTCAAGTAATCGATCCCTTGGAGCAACCCTGGGAACAGCCCGGCTTTTTTGTAAATTTGCCGGAACGTGTAATAGCCCGATTCGGCGAGCGTCCCTTCGACGATCATGTTGTAGACGGTGGCGGCGCGGATGACCGCTTCCGGCGAGTCGTCGGTGTACAGCCGGTTCATCGCCTCCGGCAGCGCTTCGTAAAAAATGCGTTTATAATGGTCGTTATGGAAGACGGACAAGTCCATGGCCCCGATGCCGACTTCCTGCTGCCAGCGGGAAAACATCTCAACATGTTTCGCCTCATCATGCATAAACGTCGTCAAAAACATCACATCTTCGAGCCGCCCTTGGCGCGCGAGGGCGTTCGTCATCGGCAAAATATCGAGCGTCACGGCCTCCTCGCCGGCGGAAAAGCCGGCAACGAGCGGCAGCGCCGCGATCTTTTCTTCGCTTGTCAAACGCGCGAAATCTTCTTTGTCTTGGCTGAAATCGATGTCCGCCGGGTTCCATTTCCCGTTCCGCTTCGCTTTTTCATACAATTTGTACATCGGATGCTCCCAATCGATCGTTCCTTTCACCGTTTGAAATCCATCGTGATGGACCATCGTGATCTCCCTCCTTGAAATGCTCTATTAGGAAACCACCTTCGACCTTAAAACAAAGTCATCGGCCGGTCGTTTACGTCGCAAATGACGGTTTTGGTCTCCAAATACGGTTCAAGCGCCTGCATCCCGAGCTCGCGGCCGAGGCCGCTCTGCTTATAGCCGCCAAACGGCGCAGTCGGCGACAGCACTTGGTACGTGTTGATCCACACGGTTCCGCTTTTCACCCGCCGCGCTAAGCGGAGCGCCCGCTTGATGTCATTCGTCCAAACCGCCGCCGCCAAGCCGTAAATCGTATCGTTGGCAATGGAGGCGGCTTCCTCTTCATCTTGAAACGGAATGACAGCGGCGACCGGCCCGAAAATTTCTTCACGGGCGATGCGCATCGATGGCGATACATCGGCAAAGACGGTCGGTTCAATGAAATAGCCGCCGCCAAGCCCATCTAAAGCGCTCCCTCCCGCAACGAGCTTCGCCCCTTCCTGCTTGCCGATGTCAATGTAGCGCAATACTTTCTCGTATTGCTCCCGGCTGATGACGGGGCCAAGGTCGCTGCGCGCATCCGTGCCGGGCCCGACTTTCAGCTTTTTCGCTTTGCTGGCCAACAGCTCGACAAACGTTTCGTAAACCGGCCGTTCCACTAAAATGCGGCTTCCCGCTTGGCATACTTGCCCGGAGTTGTAGAACACGCCAAACAGCGCGCTTTTCGCCGCCTGTTCCAAGTCGGCGTCGGCAAAGATGATGTTCGGCGACTTGCCGCCGAGCTCGAGCGTCACCCGTTTGATGTGCGGCGCGGCCGCTTGCAAAATATGGCGGCCGGTCGCCGTCTCGCCGGTAAACGCGATTTTCGGCACGCCAGGGTGGCTGACGAGCGCTTTTCCGGCCTCATCGAGTCCAGGCAGGACGTTGATGACGCCTTCCGGCACGCCGGCCTCATGGCAAATCTCAGCAAGCTTCAACGCCGTCAGCGGCGTTTCCGGCGCCGGTTTTAACACCATCGTACAGCCCGCCGCCAGCGCTGGGGCGATTTTCCACGTCGGCATCAAAAGCGGAAAGTTCCACGGGGTGATGAGCCCAGCCACCCCGATCGGCTCCTTCATCGTCCACGCCATATAATCCGGCGCCGAGCCGGCGACGGAAAACGGCAGCACCTCCCCTTGCGGCTTGACGACGAGCGAGGCGAAAAAGTCGAAGCAGTCGGCGGCAAGCGGAATTTCAACAAACAACGCTAGATTGATCGGCATGCCGTTTTCCCGCGTCATGAGCTGCGCCAGTTCGTAGTGGTGCTGGCGGATCAGTTCGGCGATGCGCCGCAAGATGCGTCCGCGCTCAAGCGGGGAAATGGCTAGCCAGCGCCGATCCGAAAACGCCTCTTCGGCGATGGCGACCGCCGCGTCAACATCGTCCTCGCCAGCGTTGGCGACGCGGGCCGTCACTTCGCCCGTCGCCGGGTCGATGACGTCAAACCGTTCGCCGCTGGCAGCCGGCCGCCATTCTCCATCAATCCATAAATCGGCTTCCGTCGTTTGCGCCGAAATCATTGTCATCTCCTCCTTTCCATCGCTCCACGTTCCCGATTGATCGGATCTTGAAACCAAGCTACGGCAATAAGTCGCTCCGCCCGATTTCCTGCAAATAGTCGCGGTACGCCGGGTAAATGGCGTCAAGCTGCGGCAATACTTTCAAGGCGTTCACAAGCGGGCCTTGCACTTTGATTTGCTGGCGGGCGAGCGCCTGCTGCAAGTCGAGCTTCCCAAGCCAAAACTTATGCCCGACATCCGCCGTCTGCTCAAAAATGAGCTCCGGGCGCAGCGCTGTTTCGCCGCAGACAATTTTCAATTTCCCGTTTTCCTGCGCCCATGTAATTTTCGCTTCCGGCTTATGGAAAATGTATTGGACAAACGCGTCATATCCAGGTCCTAGCTCCGTCGCCGCAATCAATTCTTTTGACTCTTCCGTTTCGGCCACGCGTTCAAAAAAGCGGCCGAGAACGTCATACAGCTCCTGCTCGCTTTGAAACACCGGCATGTCAATCCCCCTCTCGTCTCGATCGTTCCACGTTTTTTTCGATCCCCTTGTTTGCCCACCCAAACACCGGCCTTCCCGTTTTCGTCCAAGGGCAGATGGAACGCCCTCTTTCCGACCGCCCAACGGCTTCTCTTGTTTGTTCACCCAAACGCACGCGGGGCGGCTTGTCGTCTCATTCTTCAAAGCGAATGATGCCGCGAATGTTTTGCCCGCTCTTTAAGGCGGCGAATCCGTCGTTGATTTGGTCGAGCGAATAGACGGCGCTGATGAGCGGTTCGAGCTTCAGCTTGCCCGCCGCGTACAAATCAAGCAGCTTCGGGTAGTCAATCGGCGGATTGCCTTGGCCAAGCCAAGAACCGGTCAACGCTTTGGATTGGGACGGCAGCGAAAAGGCGTTGATCTCCACCGTTTCATGCGGCGCGGCGATGCCGACGATGACCGTCGTTCCCGCTTTTCGCGTCATGTTGTATGCGTCGGCCATCGTCTCCGGGCGGCCGATCGCTTCAAACGCATAGTCGACGCCGATGCCGTCGGTCAAGTCGAGCACGGCGCTGACGGCATCGTCCTCGCGGGCGTTTACGGTGTGCGTCGCCCCGAACGTTTTCGTCATCGCCAATTTTTCCTCGACAATGTCGACGGCGATAATTTGTTTGGCCCCGGCGAGCGCCGCTCCTTGGATGATGTTGAAGCCGACGCCGCCGGCGCCAATCACAGCGACTGTGCTGCCCGGGCGCACTTGCGCTGTATGAATGGCGGCGCCCACCCCGGTCATGACGCTGCAGCTGATCAATGCCGCCAACTCAAACGGCACATCACGGCGAATCGGGATGGCTGCCTGCTCCGGCACGATGGTGTACTCGCTGAACGCGCCGGCGGTTAAAAATTGGTAGACGGGTTTTCCATGCAGCGAAAAGCGCGTCGTCCCATCCGGCAGCGTGCCGGTCGCCATCAGCCGAGCCGCCTCCTCGCATAGATCGGGCCGCCCGGTGCGGCAATAGCTGCACGTCCCGCATGACGGCACCCAATTGAGCACCACATGGTCGCCTTGTTTGACACTTGTCACCCCTTCCCCGACTTCCTCGACAATGCCCGCTCCTTCGTGGCCGAGCACAATGGGAAGCGGGAGCGGCAATTGCCCTTGAACCACATGCCAATCGCTATGGCAAAGGCCCGCCGCTTTCATTTTCACTTTGACCTCCCCGCGCTTGGGGATTGCCAAATCCAGTTCTTCGATTGACAGCGGCTCCCCGTAGCGGTGCAATACTGCGGCTTTTGCCATGTCGTTCCCTCCTTTTCCATCCGCCCATTACGCCCGCTTGCCGGCCATATCCGCTTCCTCTTCACGGATGCCGCGGCCCCGCAATGCATCCAAATAGGCGTCCCATTCCTGCTTGAGCGTTTCTTTCAGCTTGAAAAGGCCGATGACGAGCGGCCGGGTCGAATGGTCTTGCAAAAACACATCGCGGATGACATCCTCAAACTCTTCCTTTTTCCCCGGCAGGCCGTGGTCTTTCCCATACAGCAAATGCTTATCGAGCAACCGCCGGATCGTCGGGCTTCCCGGCCCGCCGCTTTGCCGGTAAAACGCTTCGATGCGCTTTGACATCGTCAGCTCTTCTTGTTCCTCGCGCATGTTCCTTCCTCCCTCTTTAAAATCGCGGCCGCTGTTTGCGCGTCCGGAACAGCCGCCAGCCAAGGAAAACGACCAAGATGACAGAAACGGCCAACCCGATGTTGGCGATCGTCGTTTTCTCCATGCCGAGAAACGTTCCGCCCGGGATGCTGGCGACAATAAACCCGGTGGCCATAATGATGGCAAACGCGATGAGGGAAAGCGCCAAACGGTTGGCGATTTGGTTGAGCGTATTGCGCGTCACCGGGTCGGTTTGGACTTGCACGGTCATGCGCCATTTGTTTTCGGCCATCGTCTCCAACACTTTGTTGAACCGGCGCGGGAAGGTGGCGATCATTTCCGCCGTTTCAGCGACAAGACTCGCGTTGGCGCGAAAATTAAAGCGCTTTCCGAGGATGCTTTTTAAAATTGGAATTTCATACGCCTCCACGACTTCGCCGTACGAAATTTCCGGGCAAATCCAGCGCGCCGTCCCTTCGGTGGCGGAAAATCCTTTCGCCCAAAGCGCCAAGCCGTTCGGGACTTTGCAGTAGTTGCGGAGCCCGATCGCCGTCGCTTCAAGGACGAGGCGGCCGTAGTTGTAGCGGCTGCTCCCTTGATGGGCGGACACATAGTTTAACGTCAACGTCCGCAGTTCATCTTTCAATTTGACAACATCGGTGTAAATGGTGGGCGACATCAGTTCCATAAACACTTCGGCGGCGTCTTCCGCCTGGTTGAGCTGGATGTGCAAAATGACACGCATCAAAATTTGCGCCATCACGCTGTCCATCCGCCCGGTCATCCCCCAGTCGATGATGACCGCCTTTTTCGTCCGCTTGTCAATCATAATGTTGGAACCGTGGGCATCCGCATGATAATGGCCGTCGAGCATCGTTTGCACGTAATGATGGACAAGATCGATCATGATGTTGACCCGCTCTTCGAAGGTGAGAAAATCGACAGGGAAGTCTTTAATGAGCCAGCCGTCAATGTATTCCATGATCAAGACGCTTTTCGTCGCTTCATACACGTGCGGAACCGTGACATGTTCAGCCCTCCTTTCGTACTTTTGCTTCATTTCTTGCATTTTTCTTGCTTCTTCCGTCATGTCCAGCTCATCCATGGCGCTGCTGTAATAATCTTGCACGAGCCCCCCGAGGTCAAGGGCGGCCTGCAGTTCAGGCGGCAGCCGCTTTTGCAGGCGGGCGGCCATTTTTTTAATGATGGCGATATCGGTTTGAAACAGTTTTTCGACCGTCGGGCGCACGACTTTGACCGCGACAACCGGCCCGTCTTTGAGTTTCGCTTTGTACACTTGAGCGAGCGACGCCGAGCCGAGCGGCTCCTCCTCAATCCATTCAAACGTCTCCAAGCCGTCAGGCAGCTCCCGCTCCAAAATGTATTCGATTTTGGCAAACTCAATGGGCGGCACCCGGTCAAGCAATTTCTCCAGCTCAAGCGTAATCGGCTCTGGCAATAAGTCTTGCCTTGTGACAAGCACCTGCCCGAGCTTGATGAACGTCGGGCCGAGCTCCTCAAACGCTAGGCGCAGCCGGCGGCCGACATGGCGCCAATAATCGTTGTTCCCCCTCTTTCCCCGCAGCTTATGGGCGACAGCGTCGCCAAGCACCATGCCAAGCCCGTTTTTGACAAGCACAGCGATGATTTTCCGCCGCCGTTTTCCCGCCGTAATGGCAGCCAGCTCCTCTTCAATGGCAGCGCCAATGGCCGCAAAGTCGCGCGCTGGTTTTGGCTTGGCCGTTTCGAGTGATGCGTGCAACCCGCTTTCCTCCTTTCTGCTTACAGCCGCTCGATGATCGTGGCTGTCGCCATGCCAAAGCCGATGCACATCACTTGCAATCCGTATTTCCCGTCCATGTCCTCAAGCTCATGGAGCAGCGTTGTCATCAGCCGGGCGCCGCTCGCGCCGAGCGGGTGTCCGAGGGCGATCGCCCCGCCGCGCGGATTGACTTTTGCCATATCCGGCTCGAGCTCCCGCTCCCATGCTTTGACGACCGAAGCGAACGCTTCATTGATTTCGATGACATCGATTTGCTCAAGGCGCAGTCCCGTTTTTTCGAGCACGCGGCGCGTGGCCGGGATGACGCCCGTGAGCATCAGAATCGGATCTTCGCCGACGACCGCGCGGGCGACGATGCGGGCTCTCGGCCGCAAACCGAGCTGCCGGGCTTTTTCTGCCGACATGAGCAGCACGCCGGCCGCTCCATCACTGACTTGGCTGGAATTCCCAGCGGTGATGACGCCGCCTTTCGGCTGGAATGACGGCGTTAACGCTGCTAACTTTTCGAGCGAGGTGTCGCGCCGAATCCCTTCGTCGCGGGTGAAGGACACCGTCCCCTCCTCGCCCGGCACGTCAAGCGGAATGATTTCCCGCTCAAACATCCCGCGGTCGGTTGCCGCCGCCGCTTTTTCATGGCTTTGCAAGGAAAACGCATCAAGCTCTTCCCGCGACAATCCCCATTTTTTCGCGATCATCTCCGCAGAAATCCCTTGCGGCACGATGTTGTACCGACTTGTCAGCTGGCGGCTGAACCGCCCCATGTCGCTTCCCATCGGAACGCGCGTCATGCTTTCGACCCCGGCGGCGATGGCGATGTCGATGTCGCCGGCCAAAATCGCCTGCGCCGCGCTATGAATCGCCTGTTGGCTCGAGCCGCACATCCGGTTTAAGGAAAACGCCGGCACTCCGACTGGAAAGCCGGCGGCGAGCACCGCTTGGCGGGCGATGTTGCCCCCTTGCTCTCCGGTCATCGTCACACAGCCGACGATGACATCTTCCACCAGGCCGGCATCCAGCCCATTTCGGTCGACAAGCGCCCGCAGCACCGGAACAAGCAAATCGACCGGATGGACGCTTGAGAGCGCCCCTTTTTTCTTGCCGATCGCCGTGCGCACGGCGTCAACAATCACCACTTCCCTCATGCCGCTCCTCCTGTTCCGTATCAAAATCGAACCGTTTTCCTGCGCGGCTAGAGCCGCCGCAGGCCTCTCTTCCTATGTTCAAATCGCCACATTCCAAAGCGGGCCGCTTATTCATCAGAACGTAAACAATTCGATGCCGCCTGAAACATTCAACCCAATCCCCGTGATGTACTTCGCCTTATCGGAACAAAGGAAGACGATGGCGTTGGCGACATCTTCCGGCTCACCCGGGCGGCGGAACGCCGTGCGCTGGATCATCCGCTCGTTCATTTTCGGGTTGCCCATGCGGAACGCTTCCGTGTTGATAATGCCCGGCACGATGGCGTTGACGGTGATGCCGTAGCGCGCCCCCTCAAGCGCCATGCTTTTCGTAAAGCTCAACACCGCTCCTTTCGTGGCCGAATAGCTCGCTTGGCCAAAGCCGCCAAGCGTCCCGGCGACGGACGACATGTTGATGATCCGCCCCCATCCTTGCTCTTTCATATACGGCCATACCGCTTTTGTACAGTTGTACGTGCCGGTCAGGTTCACCCGCAAATCGCGCTCCCAAAACTCATCGTTTTGCTTTTCGATTTGCGAAACGTGGTCGAGCGTGCCGGCGTTGTTGACGAGAATGTCAATGGAACCAAACTCTTCCTTGACGCGGGCAAACACTTCTTTCACTTGCTCGCGGTCGGTGACGTCCATTTTGAGAGCCAGCGCCCGCCGCCCCATGGCGCGAATGTCTTCCGCTGTCTTTTCGGCGTACACCACTTTTGTACTCTGCATCACTTGTGAGAGCGGCCCATATTTTTGCGCCGTCTGTTTGCTTTCTTCATCCGATTCGAGCAAAATATCGGTAATGACGACATCCGCTCCCGCTTCGGCAAGCGCCAAGGCATCCGCGCGCCCGAGGCCGCGTGAGGCGCCGGTGACGACCGCCACTTTTCCTTTCAGCAGTTCCGCCCATGACGACATCGGTGATCCCTCCGTTTAACGTAAAAATTGCGGTTGTTTCTTTTGGAAAAACGCCGCCAGCCCAATCGCCGGCTCTCCTGTCTTAAACGTTGCCGCAAATGACGCCGCTTCGATGCCAAATCCGTCTTCTGGAAGCCCTTCGGCCGCATAGATGGCCCGCTTGGCGAGCCCCATCGCCCGCACGGCCCCTTCTGACAGTTGCTCGGCAAACGCCGACGCCTCTTCTTCCAACCGCTCCGGGGGCGTGACGCGATGAACAAGGCCGAGTTCGAGCGCTTCTTGCGGGTCAAGCCGTCTGGCAAGAAAAATGAGTTCCGTCGCTTTCGCCCGCCCGACGAGGCGCGTCAACCGCTGCGTGCCGCCCGCGCCGGGAATGAGGCCGAGCGAGACTTCTGTCAGGCCGATTTTGCCGCCGCCCATGATGCGGAAATCGCACGCCAGGGCCAATTCACAGCCGCCGCCGAGCGCATAGCCGTTGATGGCCGCGATGACCGGCTTCGGCATCGTCGCGAAGCGGTCGAAACAGCGCTGCATGCGGGCGCTTTGTTCGGCGATGCCCGCTTCATTGCCGGCAAACTGGGTTCCTCGCTGAATCATGTCCTTTAAATCAGCGCCGGCGAGAAACGTTTTCGGATGGGCCGACGCGATGACGACAACGCGCACTCCGCGGTCGGCTTCCAATTCATCGGCCGCTTTCTCCAATTCTTCCATTAATCGCTCGCTAATGGCGTTCGCCGGCGGGTTGTGGATCATCACCCAAGCGACTCCTTTGTTTCGCCGCTCTATGCGCAACGTTTCATAAGGCATCGGAATTCCCCCTTTCGTTCAATCGAACCGGCAAACTTCACAAATGATCATCGCTCTCCACCGCGAGCGGAGATGTTTGGGTCGCCGCCTCGCTCTTCTATACGTGCACGCCGTATGGCGCATACAACCGTCTTGCTGTGACAAGGCGCTGGATTTGCTGCGTGCCTTCAAAAATATCAAACACTTTCACATCGCGGTACAATTTCTCGACCAAATGTCCGCCAAGGCCGACGGGACCGAGCAGTTCAAGGCACATAGCGCAGACATGAAGCGCCATTTTACCGGCGACTGCTTTGCAGACGGCCGCTTCCATCGCATTCGGCTCGCCAATGTCGGCTTTCCACGCCGCTTCCCACGTCAACAGGCGAGCAGCGTCAATCTCTTGCTCCGCCTCGGCAAGCAGGGCGGCTGCTTCATAGTACAACCGTCCTTGTTTCGGGTACTCGCTGCGAACGATGTCAAGCGTATATTCATAGGCGGCGCGGGCGATGCCGACGGCCATGGCCGCGACGATCGGCCTCGTGCTGTCAAATGTTTTCATCGCCACTTGGAAACCGGACGGTTTATTCGCATTTGCGCTATACAACTCTTCACCGCCAAGCAAATTTTCATCAGGAACAAAGCAGTCTTCAAACAAGAGCTCCGCCGTTTCATTGGCGCGCAAACCCATCTTATGGACGGTGCGGGTCGCGACAAATCCCGGCGTCCCTTTTTCGACGACAAACGCCCGGTGCCCGGCGCGGCCCAACTTCGGATCAACCGTGGCGAACACGACGACCCAAGAAGCGCGGGCGCCGTTGGTGATGAAAATTTTTTGCCCGTTTAATACATAGCCGCCGTCCACTTTTTTCGCCGTCGTGCGGATGCCGGACGCGTCCGAGCCGGCTTCCGGTTCCGTCAAGGCGTAAGCTCCCCAGCGCGGCTCCTCCTTCGTGAAAATGGACAAAAACCGCCGTTTCTGCTCCGGCGTGCCGCTCGATTGAATCGGCGGCCCGCCAAGGCCAGGGCCGGGAAGGGAAAGGGCGATGCCTGGGCATCCCCACGCGAGCTCCTCAGCGGCGATGACGGCCACGCGGTTGCCTTCGCGCTCTTTTTTCTCTTTCTTTCCTTCCGCATGAGACGGCGGACGCCCTCCGCCAAACGAAGACGCATTCAGCTGGATGCCCATTTTGTTGACTTTTTGCAGCCATTCGTCCGGCACCCGCCCGAGCCGGTCGGCCTCCAGCGCGATCGGGCGCACTTCATGTTTAGCAAACCAATGAACGAGCTCTTTGATTTGTTTTTGCTGCGGTGAGAATTCAAAGGAAATCATGGCGCCACCCTCTCTTTCCGTTTGCCCAGCAGCTGTTCGCCGCGGCGGATGAGCCAGTCCGTTTCCCGGCCGTACAGCATCACTTGCGCTTGGGCGTCGCGCATCCATTTTTCGGCTGGGTATTCTTGCACGTACCCGTGCCCGCCGAGCATTTGCACGGCCTGATCGGTGACATAGCGCAGGGAACGATGAGCCCGCGACAACGCCCTCCAGGCGTAGCCGCCCGCCTGTTCATCCCCTTGGTCAACCGCAGCGGCCGCTTGCCATACAAGCAGTTTCGCCCCGCGGCATTCGAACGCCATCTCTGCGATCGTAAATGACACCCCTTGGAACTTGGCGATCTCTTGTCCGAACGCCTTTCTTCCCGCAGTGTATTCAATGGTGTAATCAAGCGCCGCCTCCATCAAGCCGACTTCCTTCGCCGCTTCGATGACTTGGTTTCGGGCGCGCACGCGGTTGAGCAATGCGTCCGCTTCCGGTCCGCGGGCAACGAGTTGTTCCGGACCGGCGTACACTTCCGCAAACCGAAGGCGAGCGATGCCGGCAGCAAGCAGCCCAAGCCTTATGTCTCCTTCTTCGATCTCCCATACTCGCTCATCAAAGGCGAGCAATACCGTTTCCTCTTCTTCGTCCCTAGCGGCGATGACCGCCCAGTCGGCTTTCGACGCCAAGCGGACTGGAGACGACACCCCGTCCACAATATATCCGCTGCCGCGCCGGCGCACGCGAATCGCTTCCTTCAGCGGTTCTTTTTGTTCCGCTTCGTCGATCCAGGAGACAGTCGGCCATCCGCCTTTCGCCATCTCCCGGTACCGGTGCCACACGCGGTGCTCGGAAGACAGACGAAAGAGGGAAGACGCCTCTTGCGCCCCCGGAAGCCCTTGAATGACGCCTAAATCGCCATAGCTGAGCCCTTGCCAAATGAGCGCTTGCGACAGAAGGGGCAGTTCCAAGCCTCCCCACGATTCCGGGAGCTCGAGCGCCGACAAGCCGAGCTCATCCACCCTGTCACTCAAGTCAGCCGAAACGGTCCGGCGTTTCTCACATTCTCTCGCGGCCGGCCGAATTTTCTCGACGGCAAGGCTGCGGGCGACTTGAAAAAACGCCTGTTCTTCTTCAGTCGGTTGAAACGAAATCACCTTGTCCCTCTCCTTTTCCATTATGATTGGACAGCGGGAATAAACTCGCTGGCCCATTCACGCAGCTTCTTTTTGTCGATTTTGCCGATGATGTTTTTCGGCAGGTAGCCGACCTTTTTCAAAAAGCGCGGGCTTTTGTATTTCGCCACCCGCTTTTGGCAAAACTCGATCAGCTCCTCTTCGGTCACTTGGGACCCACGTCGGACGACGACATATGCGGCGACTTCTTCCCCCATTTTCGGCGAAGGGACGCCGACAACGCCGGCTTCAAGCACATCCGGATGGGACATAAGCAGTTCCTCGATATCGCGCGGATAAATGTTGAATCCGCCGCGAATGATGACATCTTTTTTCCGGTCGACGATAAACACGTACCCGTCTTCATCGATGCGCGCCATATCGCCGGTATACAGCCAGCCGTCGCGCAGCGCTTGGCGCGTCTCTTCGTCTTTTCCGTAGTAGCCTTGGAAAACGTTCGGGCCAGAAACAATCAGTTCTCCGACTTCGTTCGGCGGCAGGCGGTTGCCGTGTTCATCGACGACAGCCACTTGCACGCCAGGCAACGGAAGCCCGACCGACCCCGGCTTGATCGGCTTCGTCGGATCGGTCGCCGTCACAATCGGCGCCGCCTCGGACAGTCCGTATCCCTCCAAAATCAGGCAATTGAACTTGCGTTGAAACTGCCAAGCGAGCGACGGCGGCAACGAAGCCGAGCCGGACACGCACGCGACCAAACTGGATGTGTCATAGCGGTCCGCCTCGGGGCAATAGCACAACGCATGGAACATCGCTGGCACCATCGCCGTATGCGTCACTCGATGCCGTTCGATTGTCTCCAGCACTTTTTTCGGCTCGAAATACGGCAGGATGACGATCTTGTCGCCCAATAACAGCGCGACGTTCATCATCGTAAAGCCGAACGCGTGGGAGATCGGCAGCACGCCAAGACCGACGCGGTCATATTCGGTAGGCAGCCGCTTCGCCATCTCGGCCGCTGCTTCCGCGTTGGCATACAAGTTGCGGTGCGTCAGCACGACCCCTTTCGGATGGCCGGTCGTTCCTGATGTGTAAAGCAAGGCGGCCGGATCGTGTTCGCTGATCGCCACCTGCGGCATGCTGGCAGGAGCTTGCTCCATTCTCATTCGCAGAGAGCGCGGTGAATGAGGATCGTCAATCGTAAACATCACCGGAGGCGCCGGCAAGCCATTGGCGGCCTCTTTCGCTTTCGCCCACAGCATTTCCGCCGTCAGCACAACTTTCGGTTCGCAGTCTTTAAAAATGTAATGGAGCTCCTGCGTCTGCAACAGCGGCAACGCCGGCACGACAACCGCTCCTGCTTTCAAGACGCCGCTGAAGGCGACTACTACTTCCGGGCTGTTCGGCATCGTTACAACAACGCGGTCGCCCGGCTTGACCCCAAGTTCAATCAACGCATGAGCCAGCTGGGACGAACGGGCGTCGCAGTCCACGTTCGTATATTCGTTTCCTTCAAAAATCAGTGCCGGATAAGGACCGAACTGCTCGATATTTTTCGTCCAAACCGTTCGTAAATCCATTCCCCCGTCTCCTTTAACCAAATTAGGCGGGCCTGCGAAAAAGGCCAAGCCCGCCGCCTTTCGTCTCCTTCCTTCTGACGGTCGGCGCTGTTGTCAATGCACGGAAAAACATGCCGGCCGGCTTTCTTGTTGTGCTTATTGGTTTTGATTGGCGCTGTTGTAGGCGGACAGCACTTCTTGGAGCCGCAGCGCCAGCCCCATGTCCCCGTCAATGCGGAGCCGCCCGCTCATAAACGCTTCCGTTCCGTTGAGCTCGCCGTCCACCATTTTTTTAAAATCCTCGCTGTCCATGCTGAGCGTGCAATCAGGCGTTTCTTGCTCCCCTTCAATGACAAATCCAGCGTCTGGGCGAAGGACGACTTGGTACACCCCCGCATCAGATCCGCTTAAGTTAAACTGGTACACCGCGACAATCCCATCGGCGCGGGATGGGTCTTCCCTCAATTGCGAATCGATCAGTTGGAAAATGTCTCTTACCGTCGTCATCTTCATGGCCTCCTTAAAAATTTAGAACTGTCTGAAATTTCATTTTGTACTTTTACTATATCGCGTTTCCGTTTCATGTCCTATCCCGAAAATCGTCGGAACTTTCTTTCCTCCCTCGCGGCTCTCCCCGATGTTTTTACGCCTTTAAAGCATGGAGAAGCGCGCGCTCATCGATCAGTTCCAAATAGCGCCGATAAAGCGGAAACGCCGGCACGATGCGCGGCAACAGCTGCAACGCCTTCGCTTTCGATCCTTTTGCCTTCATTTTTCCGGTCATGAGCGCCAATGGAACGTTGATGTTGCCGCCCCAAAATTGGTGGGCGATATCGCCGGTCGTCTTGATGGCGACATCAGGCGCATCGATTGCCTGCCCGAAATAAATGGCGTAGTTTTCACCGGTTTCCGGCCGCCTCGCATCGATGCTGATGACCGCCTCCGGATCGGTCAAATAAAAGACGAACGCGGCGCGGGAACGGCGGATTTGTTCTCCAATCCGATTGATTTGCTCCACCTCGTTGCCGTATTCCTTATACGCTGGATGCCGCTCCCACCAGCTGCGCAGCTCAAATTCCGTCCTTGGGCGCGACGGAATTTGCATAAACTCGCCAATCACCCGATACACATGAGCATCATCACGAAACAATGCCATATCCGTTCACTCCCTTCAACCGAGTATGCACTCTCATTTTGGCGTGAAACAACGCCGCCGGCAATTCCGATGATTGCCGGGGAGACGAAAAACGCAAGACATCTCCGTCCGGAGTTGTTGAAACAAGAATCAAGCGCACCAAAGCGGCAAAACAAAAAAATGGCTGCCCCGTTTGTTTGGGGCAGCCGTTTTGGCCAAAATGGCTGCAACGATTCTTTTTATTACAATCCGCTTACAAATTCGCCAGCCGCATGACGTCGCGGGCGATCATGACCTCTTCATTCGTCGGGATGACGAGCACTTTGACCGGCGAGTGCGGATAGCTGATGAACGCTTCTTTGCCGCGCACTTTGTTTAGGATGGGATCCCAGTAAACTCCCATAAACTCGAGGCCGCGCAACACTTTCGCCCGCACGACTTCGCTGTTCTCGCCGATGCCGGCGGTGAAGATGATGGCATCGACTCCGCACATGCGCGCCGCATACGAGCCGATGTACTTATGAATGCGGTTCGCAAACACTTCAAGTGCCAGTTCCGCGCGCTCATTTCCTTCGGCGGCCGCTTTTTCCAAGTCGCGCAAATCGCTCGAGATGCCGGACAGACCGAGCATGCCGCTCTTTTTGTTCAGCACTTCAATCACTTCATCCGCAGTCATTCCCGTTTTTTCCATAATGTACGGGATGAGCGCCGGGTCGATGTTGCCGGAGCGCGTTCCCATCGCCACGCCGGCTAATGGCGTAAAGCCCATGGACGTGTCGATCGACTTGCCGCCCTCAACCGCCGCGATGCTCGCCCCGTTGCCTAAATGGCACGAGATGAGGCGCAGCTGTTCGATCGGCCGGCCGAGAAGCTCCGCCGCCCGCTGGGTGACGTATTTGTGCGACGTGCCGTGGAATCCGTACTTGCGGATGCCGAATTTCGTGTAATACTCATATGGCAAGCTGTATAAAAACGACTGTTCCGGCATCGTCTGGTGGAACGCCGTGTCAAACACCGCCACGGCCGGCACGTCCGGCAGCACTTCCTGAAACGCCCGAATGCCGACGAGGTTGGCCGGGTTATGGAGCGGGGCGAGCTCGGACACTTCTTCAATTTGCTTGATGACGTCCTCGGTGATGAGCACCGAATCACTGAACTTCTCCCCGCCGTGGACGACGCGGTGCCCGATGCCGTCAATTTCGTCAAACGAACGGATAATGCCGTAGCGAATGAGCTTATCAAGCAGCATTTTAACGGCCGCGGCATGATCCGGAATCGCCGTCACTTCTTGATGTTTTTCACCGTTTACGACAATGGTGAAAATCGCGTCGTCAAAGCCGATCCGTTCGACGACCCCTTTGGTCAACACCGTTTCTGCCGGCATCTCAAACAGCTGGAATTTCAACGAGGAACTTCCCGCATTAATGGCTAGCACTTTCGCCATCGAAAACACAGCTCCTTTTTTGCCAAAATCCGCTCGCGCTTACCGTTAGTGTGCGCGATTGGGCGCCGTTTCACTATGCCTTTTTCATTGTATGCCTCCCGTTTTCGCGTTTCAAGCGCGGCTTTGTTTCGCAACCGGTTGCAAGAAAAAGTTTTTATGTTGTGAAAAATGAAAACGGAGCTGACCGAAAAGGTCGGTGAAAAACAGCGATTCTTCGATGAAGAAAAGAGCAACATTTATCATCTTGAGCCGAGAAGACCCCCCACTTCCACGCGTGAGCGCAAGGGGAGGAAGATGCAACCTCTCGTTTTGTGAAGGGGCTTGACGGCCTATACGGTGATCAAAAAGGGCGTCCCGTTGCGTTTGGGACACCCTTTCGTCAACATTCTTTTTCCTCGGTGATCCAGGCGTCGATTTTCGCCATCATCGCCTGCATCGCCGATTTGTTGGAAAACCGCGGCAGCTCGACAAGCAGCACGTGTTTTGGCTTTTTGACGTTCGGCCCTTTCTTTTGCAAAATCAACACGCTTTTTGCCGCCTGATCGTTTTTAAACATCGACAGCGGCAGCTGCAAGACTCCTTGGACAATGGCCGCCTCTTTTAAAAATTCGTTCAGCTGCCCCGCCTGCGGGCTCGAGAACAACATATTCGGGATGAGGAAAAACAAGTAGCCGCCCTCTTTCGTATAGCGCAAGCTTTGCTCGATGAACAAATGATGGGCATACGACCGGCCTTCCTTCGCTTTTAAGGCGAAGCGGGCGGCATTGTCGTCATCCGGGTAATAGCCGACCGGCAGATCGCAGACGACGACGTCAACCGGCTCAACAAACAGCGGCCTTAGGCTGTCTTGGTTAAACAGCTGCACCGGATGCTTTTGCAAGTTCGCGTTGACGTACGCCAATTTGACAAGCAGATCATCGACATCGCTGCCGTAGCTGTTGGCCTGTTTTCCTCGAAGGCCGTTTAACACCGCCGTCAATAAATTCGCCGTGCCGACGGCCGGGTCGAGGATCTTAAGCGCCAAATGCGAGCGCGTAAACTCGCGGACCAAATACGCCAAAAACAAACTGACCGCATCCGGAGTCATTTGGTGGTGCGGCTGGACATGCTTGCGCATCCCTTTTAACACCGCAAGCTGAAACGCCTTGCGGATTTCTTCGTTTTGAAACCGTTCCAGCATCAGTTCGCGATACTGCTTTTTCAGCCGTTTCGCGTTCAGCTCGCTCACTTCGCTTTGCAGCACGTCGCCGTGGAACAAATTCTCCCCCGTCTCCGCGACGGCTTCTAAATACGTGCATTGCAATTCTTCTTGCAAAAGTTGGGCCGTTTCATCGAATACCGTGAACAACCGTTCGACTGGCGTCATCATCTGTACGTCCCCACCTTTCTGCCAACGTCCCTTCTGTATATTGTACGACCGTCCGCCTCGCGCCGCAAGAAAAGCGCCGATAGGAACGAAAAGGCCCCGAACAGGTCGGGGCCTTTTCATTATTTCGCCGCTTTCGCCGCTTCAATCGCCGCTTCGTAGTTCGGATGGTTCGTCACTTCCGGCACGTATTCGACATACGTCACTGTGTCATTGCTGTCGATGACAAACACGGCGCGGGCAAGCAGGCGCAGTTCTTTGATCAAGACGCCGTATGCTTGTCCGAACGAAACATCGCGATGGTCGGACAACACTTGAACGTTCTCAATGCCGGCGGCGCCGCACCACCGCTTTTGCGCAAACGGCAAATCGACGCTGATCGTCAACACTTTCACATTGTCGAGCTTTGCCGCTTCCTCGTTAAACCGGCGCGTTTGCGCGTCGCAAACTCCGGTGTCGAGCGACGGAACGACGCTGATCAGGCGGACGTGCCCTTTCGTATCCGCGAGCGTCACTTCCTGCAAGTTTTGATCAAGCACGGTGAAATCCGGCGCTTTGTCGCCGACTTTCACTTCGTTGCCGACAAGCGTCACCGGCTGCCCTTTAAACGTCACATAGGCCATGGGTTCTCTCCCCCTTTAGAAAAAATATGTACTACTTCCATACTAAAACGCGGAACGGAATTTTTCAACGATTTTGTCCGTTCATGACAGCAGACAAACAAAAGGCCGGACGCCAACGGTCCGGCTAAATGTCAAAGTCGTCTGCTTTTTGGCCTGCGGCGCCGTCTTTCTTGTTTTTCTTCAGCATCGCCTGAATCTTCTCAAACGCCTGCGGCGCGACATCGAGAATTTTTTCGTATAAGTGCGTGCTTTCATCCAAATGGAGCAGCTTCACCCCGGATGAGTTGACGACGAGAAACGCAATCGGCGTAATCGAGACGCCGCCGCCGCTGCCGCCGCCAAACGGATGTCCGTTCCCTTGGGCCTGCCCGTTCCCGTCGGCTTGCACCCCTTGGTGGCCATTTTGTTGACCGTCAAGCATAAACTCGCTGCCGCCGGCGGCAAAGCCAAACCCGACTTTCGAAACGGTCAAAATGACACTGCCGTCAGGCGTCTCCACCGGGTCGCCGATAATCGTATTGACGTCGATCATTTGTTTTAAGTTTTCCATCGCTGTTGTCATCAGCCCTTGAATCGGATGGTTCGTCATCGTCATTCCTCCTAGTAGCCTTCATTTGCCTGCTTGGCCGCCAATGGGTTTCGCTTTGGCAGCCGCCGTCCGCGCCAATGTTTGACCACTCGCAATCCTGCTACCATAGCATGCCCGATTCGAAACTGAATCATACATAAAAACACCGTTTCCGAAGCGGCCCGATCGTAGGCCGGAACGATGGCGACAGCCGGAGTTGTTTTCATGTTCATATAGCGGCTCGCCGCGCCGATGATCATGTATTTCAGCGACCAGCCAAGCCCCACGAGCAAGCCGGTTGACGCGGCGTCGCCGGTGCCGATTCTCGTTTTCCACTCCCATTTCGTAATCGTCACGTGGCGATAAAATTGTTTCATAATTTCATGCAAGTCGACGACTTGCTCGAGAAACCGTTTCAGCTGTCGAAACAGGTCAGCGATTTTTTTTAGGGTCAATTTCCCTTTCTTTTCCTCCTTCCCGCGCGTTCCCTCCACTCCTTTTTTCTGGAGAAACGCCACTCCCGGCGCATCCGGATCCATGTCCAGCTTGATGAGCGGAATGCGGACAGTATAGCGGAGGAGGCCAAACAGCGTGCGCACCACGATTTTGCATTCATCGTCGTCTTTCACATGGCGAAACACGACCGTCACCGATACTTTCATCCAGGCGACGAGAAGAAGCAAAAGAACAACCGTTGCGATGACCGCGATGACTGCTTTCAATGTCCGCCCTCCCTTTCATCATACATTGTCGCCATCTGGAAAAAAAATAAACCTGCCGTTTCGGCAGGCGGACATTGGTTGACGTTCTGTTCTTGATGCAGGCGGATTGTTACTCGCGGACGACGATCGTATCCGCGAACTGGTCATGCATCCCTTTTTTCTTTTCGGAAAACGCAACAAACAAAAAACCGATGAACAGCAATTTTTTCGCGATGAATTTGCCGACGACTTCGCGAAACAACACGGTCAGCCAGGTGAGCGGCTCGCCGCGCTCATCGACCACTTTTAAGCCGAACACCATTTTGCCAAGCGTCTGCCCAAACGCTTTCGTCATCAACACGAAATAGGCGTAAAAGACGACGGCGGCCGCGACCGCCGCTGGCGCGAACAAACCGTCCTGCGCAAGCGGCCAATCGAACAGGCGAAAAAGCGGCCAAACGATGAGCCGGTTGAGGCTTGAGACAACAATGACATCAAGGCAATACGCCCAAAAACGAAGCCAAAAGCCGCCGTAGCAGAGGGGGCGCTCTGCCGGCGGGAGATGATCCGCCAGCGTCGCCGTTATTTGCATGTCCGTCATGTTTCCACTCCTTTATTCGGCGTATAAATACATAAGCCGCGGCGAGGATGGGCGCGACAACAGGCGGATGAGCCCGGCCGCCTCGCTGTCCGGCTTCATCCGGTTCGACACCATCTCAAAGAGAGAGCTCCACGGCGCATCGTTCACGTATTTTACGACTTGAGCGCCGGTTAAATGATGCTCTTTTTTGAGCGCAGCGATCGCGTCATCCAAGTAGCCGAACTCGTCGACAAGGCGGAGCGCCTTCGCCTGACGGCCGTCATAAATGCGGCCGTCCGCCAGCTTGCGCACCGTGTCTTCCGGCAGCTTTCTCCCTTTGGCGACCACATCAACAAACGCTTCATACGACTGGTTGATCAGGCGCTGCAAAAGATCGCGCTCCGCCTCGGTCATTTTGCGCGCCGGATTCATGATGTCTTTGTACGGCCCGCTTTTGATCGTGACAAGCTCCACGCCGTACTTCTTTGCCAGCCCTTCATAGTTGACGCTTTGCATGATGACGCCGATGGAGCCGGTGATCGTCTCCGGGCTGGCGAAAATTTTATCGCCGGCCGCAGCGATATAGTAACCGCCCGAGGCGGCCATGGCCCCCATCGATACGTAAATCGGCTTGTTCGTCTTCTTTTTCAGCTTCATCAGCTGATCGTAAATTTCCGCGCTTTCCGCGACACCGCCGCCCGGCGAATTGATGCGCAAGATGATCGCTTTGACGTCTTGATCCTCTTTCGCCTGTTTGATCATTTGCAAAAACGTTTGGTGGTTGTACTGTGATGAGGAAAGAAGCGACTCCGCTTCCCCCGCATCTTGAATAACTCCGTTCACTTCCAACACAGCGATTTTTTTCAACGGGTCGCCCTCGGCGATGACTTCTTCGCTAAATGGCGACTCCATGAGCGCCAGC
This sequence comes from Geobacillus sp. YHL, assembly GCF_022341265.1. Taxonomy (NCBI): domain Bacteria; kingdom Bacillati; phylum Bacillota; class Bacilli; order Caryophanales; family Anoxybacillaceae; genus Geobacillus; species Geobacillus sp. YHL. The sequence goes on along the minus strand of NZ_JAEIGB010000001.1, from coordinate 115,224 downwards.
CAGCTTTCCGACCAGCCGCCGGCCTTGTCGGACAAAAGAACGCCAACCGCTTGAACAAGCACCGAGATCACAAACAAGGCGGCGGCGATGGCCAACGCGGTCCATCGTTTTCGATTCATCGTCTTCCCCCCTGCATCGGCTGCCCATATTTTTAGAATCCTGGCAAACGTGGTACAATATTCATTGTACATCGATTGATTAGATGATGCCATCGGGAGGACGCAAAACATGGATATGGAACGCAACCGTCTTTATTTTTTTTATAAGCGCGACGACAAGCTCATCGAACGGGTGAAGCCGCTCATTGAGCTGGCAGAGCGCGGTCCGTTTGTTGTCGTCGACGACTATCGGGAAGCGAACATCATCGTCAGCATCGGGGATGACGGCGCGTTTTTGCAGGCGGTGCGGCAGACGGGATTTCTTCCTGACCGTTTGTACGTCGGCGTGTCCGTCTTGCCGGCGCGCGGGTTTTACTGCGATTTCCATATTGACGACATCGATCATATGGTGGAAGCGGCGAAAAATTGGAAACTCGAAGTGCGGCGCTACCCAATCATCGAAGTGACGATCGACGGCGCGGCTTCGTTTTTCTGCTTAAACGAATGTTCGATCCGCTCGCAAATCATTAAAACGATGGCGATCGACGTTTTCATCGACGACTTGCATTTCGAGACGTTCCGCGGCGACGGCATCATCGTTTCGACGCCGACCGGCAGCACCGGCTACAATAAATCGGTGCACGGAGCGGTCGTCGATCCGCTCTTGCCGTGCTTTCAAGTGAGCGAACTCGCCTCGCTCAACAGCAACCGCTATCGGACGCTCGGCTCGCCGTTCATTTTGAGCGGCTCGCGGACGTTGACGCTGAAAATGTCGGAAGAAACAAGCCATTTTCCGATCATCGGCCTCGACAATGAAGCGCTCAGCATCCAGCATATTGAGCGGATTGACATTCGTTTAAGCGACCGGGTGGTCAAAACGGTGCGCCTAAAAGACAATTCGTTCTGGGATAAAGTGAAACGCGTCTTTTTGTGAAGCGTGTGTCTGTTCTCCCGGCGAAACACCGGATCTAAAATGGCGAATCCGTTCGACGCGCATGCGGCAAGAGGGTGTCTCGCAACGAGACACCCTCTTGTTTGGTCGCCGCGCGGACATCGCTCCGCTTCTGGCAACGGCCAGCTCAACCGGCTCTTTCTACTTACGACGACCGGCCGACAAGGCGGGCTTCCCGCTCGCGCAGCTCGACGCGGCGGATTTTTCCGGACGCCGTTTTCGGCAAATCGTCGACAAACTCGATTTTGCGCGGGTATTTGTACGGCGCCGTCAACTGTTTCACATGTTCTTGCAGGGCCGGAATCAAAGACGGATCATCTTTGTCGACCCCGTCGCGCAGCACGACAAACGCTTTGACAACATAGCCGCGCACTTCATCCGGACTGGCGACGACGGCGCACTCTTTGACGGCTGGATGCTTGACAAGCGCGTCTTCCACTTCAAACGGGCCGATCGTATAGCCGGCGCTGATGATGATGTCATCCCCGCGGCCTTCAAACCAGAAATAGCCGTCTTCGTCTTTGCGCGCTTTGTCTCCCGTAATGTAGTAGTCGCCGCGGAACTGCATCGCTGTCCGCTCCGGATCTTTGTAATAATACTTAAACAGCGCCGGCGTCTCGATATGGACGGCGATGTCGCCGACTTGTCCGGGCGGGCACGGCTCGCCGTTTTCATCGATAATTTCGACGCGGTTGCCTGGCGTCGGTTTCCCCATCGAACCCGGCTTGATGGGCATTCCTTTCATGACGCCGACAAGCAGCGTGTTTTCTGTCTGGCCGTAGCCGTCGCGCACTTCGACGCCGAAATGCTTGGCAAACGTGTCGATCACTTCGCGGTTGAGCGGCTCTCCGGCGGACACGGCGCTGTGCAAATGAGATAGATGATAGCGGCCGATGTCCGGCACTTTCGCCATCAAACGATACTCGGTCGGCGTGCAGCACAGCACATTGATGTTGTATTTTTCCAATAGCTGCAAATATGTTTCCGGCTCAAAGCGGCCGTAGTAGACGAAACCGGTCGCCCCCGAGCCGAGCACCGATAAAAACGGGCTCCAAATCCATTTTTGCCATCCCGGTCCGGCCGTCGCCCAAACGAGGTCGCCTTCTTCAATGCACAGCCAGTTTTTCGCAGCCGTGCGCAAGTGGGCGTACGCCCAACCATGGCAATGGACGACCCCTTTCGGATTGCCGGTCGTGCCGGATGTGTACGACAAAAACGCCATATCATCGCGCGAGGTATCCGCCGCCTCAAGCGTTTCGCTCTCTTTGGCCATGGCGTCTTCAAGCGGAATCCATCCGTCCCGGGGTTCCCCGATGACGAACTTCGTCAAACGTTCGATGCCGTCAATCGGCGCAAATTCGTCCGTATACGGCGCATAAGCGACAACCGCCTTCGCTTCGCTATGGACGAGCCGATATTGCAAATCCTTTGTCCGCAGCATCTCCGAGCTTGGGATGACGACAAGCCCGGCTTTGAGCGCCCCTATATACACTTCGTATGTTTCAATGAGGCGCGGCATCATGACGAGCACTTTATCGCCTTTTTCGAGCCCATGTGATAAGAAAGCGTTTCCAATTTGGTTGGCGCGCGCCATCAAGCGGCCGTATGTAATCTCTTTCGTTTCGCCTTGCTCGCTCTCCCATTTCAACGCGATCCGGTCCGGGTCGGCGGCCGCATGCCGTTCCATTTCCGATGTTAAATTGTAGCGCTCGGGAGCAATCAAGTCTTCCCGCCTCATCGTTCCTCTCCCCCTCTGTCTTGTTTCGCCTTGGTCGGCATCTCTATTATACAAAATAGTCGTTCTATTTTGAATACCGTTTTTCTCATATGAAAGCGGCGGGGAATGCCCCCGCCGCGTAAGCCATCATTATGAAATTAGAATTGGCGTGCGCCGCCCAATTGTTGCTGCGCCATGGCTACGAGACGTTTCGTGATCTCGCCGCCGACCGAACCGTTGGCGCGCGAAGTCGTGTCAGCGCCTAAGTTCACGCCAAATTCTTGAGCGATCTCATATTTCATTTGCTCCAGCGCTTGTTGCGCACCCGGAACAAGCAGTTGATTGCTGTTGTTGCGTGCCATCTGTTTTCACCTCCTTGTACCTATAGAATGTGTGAAAACAGATGGCGATATGCAGCGATGCTTTTTGGTAAATTTTGAGATTCAAAACAGCTCGGCAAACTCATCGCCCTGCCCTGTTTCTTCATCAATGACGAGCGTTTCTGTGTCATTGACTGCCTTTTCCAGAAGCGGAGCGAGGTCGAGCTGGCTCTCATAATGGAACACTTTTTCTTTTTTTGGCTTCGTTTTCGGCGCTCTTGGCGTAAAAATGGTGCAACAGTCTTCATACGGAAGAATGGAAATATCATGTGTGCCGATTTGCTTCGCCAGCTCGATAATTTCAAGTTTATCCATCGAAACAAGCGGGCGCAAAATCGGGGTATTGGTCACCTCATTGATCACGTACATGCTTTCTAGCGTCTGGCTCGCCACTTGGCCGAGGCTTTCGCCTGTGACAATCGCCAACGCCCGCTGGCGGCGGCGCAGCGCGTCGGTGATCCTAAGCATCGCCCGCCGAGTGGAAATGAGCGAGTACTCGTTCGGAACTCCTTGATAAATGGCTTGCTGCACTTCCGTAAACGGCACGATGTGAAGCTTGATTCTCCCGCCGTATGTCGTCAACTTGCGCACGAGGTCAATCACTTTTTGCTTCGCCCGTTCGCTTGTAAACGGCGGGCTGAAAAAGTGGACGGCCTCGATTTCCAAACCGCGCTTCATCGCCAAATAACCAGCAACCGGGCTGTCGATGCCGCCGGAGAGCATGAGCATCGCCTTGCCGCTCGTTCCGACCGGCAGGCCGCCGGCGCCGAAAATGTCGCGGCACGTGACATATGTCCCGTCTTGGCGCACTTCAATGCGCACGTCAATATCCGGCTCGCGCACGTTGACCCTAAGCCCGTCCGTCTGCCGCAAAATGTGCGCCCCCACCTCGTAGTTCAGCTCGTCGCTTCGATACGGAAACTGCTTATCGACGCGGCGGGCGCTCACTTTAAACGTTTTTCCTTTGTATGGGAGCTGGCGGACGGCGGCGAGCGCCGTTTCCTTAATGGCGTCCAGATCGTTTTCGCACTTCATCGCCAGGCTGAACGAATGAATGCCAAAAACGGTTTTCAGCTTTTCGATGATCGGTTCATGCGGCTCGCCGTTTAATAAAATGTACATTCGGTCGCGCATATATTCAATCTGAATCCGCTCGAACGCCTGCAGTTTGCGGGCAATGTTGTTTTTAAGACGCCGGACGAAGATGTTCCGATTTTTTCCTTTCGTCGTCATTTCTCCGTAGCGGATCAAAATGCGGTCATAGTTCATCATCTTATTCCGTTACCTCGCTTAATGTTTTGATCGCCTGCTTGATCGCTGCCACCGCCGGCGCGATTTCTTCCCGGCTGTTGTCAAACGACAAGCTGATGCGAATGCCGCGCTCGGCTCGGTCTTCACCAAGCCCCATGGCCAAAAGCGTCTTGCTCGGCGCCTTTTTTTTCGATGAACAGGCTGACGTCGTCGAAACGTAGATTCCTCTTTTTTCCAGTTCGTGAACAAACACTTCCGGCTTCACGCCGCGCTTTAACGAAAAGTTGATGATATGAGGAGCGGCGCCATCGCGCGGCGTGTTGATCTCGATGTCTGGAATCGCCAAGAGCGCTTCAAGCCACTCGTCTTTCAATGCTTGAAGCCGGCCGATGTCCCGCTCGTAGCGCTCGAGCGCCAAGCGAAGCGCCTTCGCCATCGCGACGATGGCGGCGACATTTTCCGTTCCGGACCGAAGCTGCCGCTCCTGCCCGCCGCCGGCAATCAACGGCGCCAAGCGGACGCCTTCACGGACGTAAAGCAAGCCGGCGCCGCGCAATCCGTGAAATTTATGCGCCGATATCGTGCATAAATCGACACCGGCTTGCTTCAAGTCGAGCGGCACTTTGCTGATCCCTTGCACCCGATCGACGTGAAACAATGTTTTCGGATAGCGGGACAAGAGGGCGCCGATTTCTTCGATCGGCTGCACCGTGCCAACTTCGTTATTGACGTGCATGACCGACACGAGAATCGTATCGTCGCGCAGCGCGCGTTCCACTTGCTCAACCGATACCCTTCCTTCGCGGTCGACCGGCAAGTACGTCACCTCAAAACCAAGCTCCTCAAGCTGGCGGCACGGTTCAGCGACAGACGGATGCTCGATTTTCGTCGTAATGATATGCCGGCCGCGCCGCTGATATTGCCAGGCGACCCCTTTGATGGCGAAATTGTTCGCCTCCGTTCCGCCGGAGGTAAAAACGATTTCGTTCGGCTTAACGCGCAGCATGGCGGCGATTTGTTCACGCGCCTGCGCCAAAAGCCGCTCCGCCTTCATGCCCAGCCCATGGAGCGACGACGGATTGGCAAAATAGTTCGTTGCGACGGCGACGAACGAATCGATCACCTCGGGAAATGGTTTGGTCGTCGCACTGTTGTCAAGATAAATCATCGCTTCCATCCTCCGCTCATTGTCGGCAAAATATCGCTGTACATCGTCCATCTTAACCAAAACAGGCGCCAATCGACAACGAAAACACACCGTCATTTACATTATTCACCAAAAACCCATTGAACAATCTCCCACCTGCGCTTAGAGGTGGGAGATTCTTGGGAACACCCGCCCCACGGCAGGCTGTCAGCCAAGCCATCCCCGTGCGTCCCACGGTTTGGCTGCCTTACGAAGACAGCAAACGAAGCCCCTCATTCAAGATATTCCGGGCGGCGTTCTTGTTCGAGGGAAGAGGCAGAAAAGCTTGTGTTCAGCCATATGATTCTGTGTTTTTTAGGTAAAATAATGGATAATCAATACTCGTGATCGGGTGGTTTATCACTGTTCGCGGCTGTTATCCTCCTGCCATAATTTCTGCACACGGTCAAACGCGCCCGGCTCGACTTCTTCAACAGCCGCCACCGCCTGCCGGAGCGCCTCCTCATAATCATAATGGCGAAATAAAAATTCGGCTTCTTCCAGCCCTTTGCGGACCGCTGGATAGCGGCGGCGGTAGCGGTTGCCGTATTGAATCGTCCGCTCCGCCAGCGTCGCCTGTTCGATCATTTCCACCGTCCGCTCATACAACCGTTCCACAGCCGCTTTCGCCTCCTCCAACGCTTGGTCGACCGCCGGCATGTCAAGCGGCTTTTCTTCAAGACGCGCGGCAACGGCTTGCAAGCTGCGTCTCGCTTCCGCCAATTCAAGCGCATACGGTTCAGGCAACCCCGGCAGCCGGCTTTTTTGCACAAGGCGGAGCGCCTCGGCCAATGTTTTTCTCATGCCGTCAAGCTTTTCGCGGGCGATCAATTCGTCTTTGCGCAGCGTCTGCAGCATCGTTCGAAACTGTTCATGCTCTTCCTTCATGAGGTCGATTTGGGACACAAGCTGCTCAAGCTCCTCTTTCAGGAGCGAATACGCTGTTTTCGCCTCGGCAACGCGGTCTTGAATGAGAAAAAACCGCTTTTGCAACTGGTGCAGCTGCTTTTCGATGCTCCGGTACTTTTCGAGGTCGCTTGGCGCCAAATGGTAGCTTTGCTGGACGAACAGCGCCTCGGCCTCGGTTTCCTTCGCCTCGGCGGCGAGCTCCTGAAGCATGCCGCTGAGGCGCGGCATTTCCGTTTGCACATATTGATGCGCGAGCACTTCGTTTTCGAGCAAATCGTAGAGCGCGTCGATCTCTTCTTTCAGCTCAGCGACAATCTGCTTCGCTTCTTCGATGCGCAGCTCATGGATCATGGCCAGACATTGCTCGATTTTTTCCCGTTTTTCCTGAAGCGTGCGCTCCATGTGCAAATGGTCAAGGATGTATCCGCGCTCTTCCATCTCTCGATAGCCATCAGCCAACTCAGCGAGCTGAGCTGGCAACGACGTTTGGCATTCGCCAAGAAGTTTGGGAATTTCTTCCATCATGGCTGTGAGCCGGCCGAGCTCTTCCTTCAGTGTCAGAACCACATCGCGCGCCGCCAAATAGTTGCCGGCTTCCGTCAATTCGGCAAACCGCTGAAACTGCTTTTCCGCTTCCGTTAAACGGACGTCAAGCAAGTCGGCAGCCGAACCGAACGTATAACGGTAAGCAAGCAGCGCCTTTTTCGCTTCCCGGTGAGCCGCACGCAGCTCCTCGATCTCCGCCCGGCTTTGTTCCTCGCTGCCGATCAACTCATTCACTTCATGAATGATTTCATGCACTTCTTCCTCAAGACGACGCAATCCGTCGGCGATCTGCCCAAGCAGCCGGCGCGCCTGCCGGTAGCGGTATTTGTCAAGCAGCCGCTCCGCGTCAAACAGCTGTTCTTCCACATTCGGCAGCTTCACTGCCACAATGTCGTCCCATTGCTGGCGCCATCGTTCAAACAGCTGCTCCGTCTCCCCTGTCATATTCAGCTGTTTCACTTTCGCCAGCTCATCCGGCACCGGCCGGTTCATCAAGTTGATTTTCCATTCCTCGAGCCGATCGATTTCCCGGTACATCCGCTTCCGGTACACATGATTATATATGATTGCCCCCGCTCCGAGGAGCAGAACGATCCATGCCATTCCCATCCGCTGATGCCCTCCTTGCATTCAAGCTACTTCTATCGAACAAACGAAAATAGCGGAGAAGGCAAAAATATATGTTTTTCAATGTTTTTATGATACCATGTTAACGACATTTTTTGACCAAAATTTTTATTTTTTTTACAAGAATCTTCACTATTTTTGCTATGATACATAAGGAAGAAAGGAGGAAAATCGATCATGCGCGACGGGCATATTCATACGCCGTTTTGTCCGCACGGAAGCCAAGATCCGCTTGAGGCCTATGTAGAGCGCGCGATCGAACTGGGCTATACCGACATTTCCTTTACGGAGCATGCCCCGCTTCCTGAGCGGTTTATCGATCCAACGCCCAACCAGGACTGTTCGATGAAGCTTAGCCAGCTTGAGCGCTATTTGCACGCCGTCGCTGAGGTGAAAGCCCGCTACCGAAACGACATTGCCATCCGTGTCGGGCTCGAAGTCGATTTTATTCCTGGCTTTGAGGAAGAAACAACCCGCCTGCTCGACGAGGTCGGCCCGCTGCTTGACGACAGCATTTTATCGGTTCACTTTTTGGCCCACGAAGGGCAATATGTATGCCTTGATTACAGCGAAGATATGTTCGCCGACATCGTCCGCTTGTTCGGATCGGTCGAACGCGTCCACCGCGCCTACTACGAAACGGTGCTGCAATCGATCCGCACGGAGCTTGGCCGCTACAAACCGAGACGCATCGGCCATATGACGCTTGTGCGCAAGTTCCAACGCCGTTTCCCATGCTTGGAACCAATGGATGAGTGGATTGTTGCCATTCTCGATGACATCAAGCAGTTCGGCTATGAATTGGACTACAACGGCGCCGGCGCCGCCAAACCGCTCTGCCTTGAGCCGTATCCGCCGGGCGGCGTGATCGCCGAGGCGCGGCGGCGGGGCATCCCAATCGTCTACGGATCCGACGCCCATCGCGCCGCCGACTTGCACCAAGGACGGGAGAGGATGGACCGCGAGGCGCTTTCGGTTGACAACCGCCCGCAGCCGTCATAAAATAGGCGAATCAGCCATTTCCCTGCTTGCATCCTGCTGGATGTTGAGGCCAGAGTCCTGCTCCAACCATGATGAAAAAGGAGGCTAGTTCTATGTTTCGTCCCATGGCTTACAACGGAACACGCGAAGAAAATTACGCGCTCGTCATCGAACAGCTGAAATCGCTCATTTCCGGGGAACCCAACTTCATCGCCAACTTGGCGAACGCAGCCGCCTTGCTCAACCAGTTTTTCACCGACATCAATTGGGTCGGTTTTTATCTCGCAGACGGCGAGGAGCTTGTGCTTGGCCCGTTCCAAGGCTTGCCGGCATGCGTGCGCATTCCGTTCGGCAAAGGGGTGTGCGGCACGGCGGCCGCCAAACGGCGGACGGTGGTCGTTCCAGACGTTCACCAATTCCCGGGCCATATCGCCTGCGATGCGGCGTCTCAATCGGAAATCGTCGTGCCGCTCATCAAAGACGACCGCGTCATCGGCGTTCTTGACATCGACAGCCCGGTGAAAAACCGCTTCGATGACATCGACCGCCGCTACTTGGAGCAGTTTGCCAGCGTGCTCATTTCCGCCTGACGAAAAAAGCGCACCAAGCGCGAAGAAGGAATCCGCTTGCCCGGATTCCTCTTTTTTACACCTTATACAAATGACAGTCATCGTGCACAAAAATGCAGTTTTTTCCCGTCTCTTTTGCCATATAAAGCGCGGCGTCGGCTCGTTTGAACAGCTGTTTTGCATCCTCGCAGCCTTGGCGCTCCCACCATGACACGCCGCACGAAACGGTCACCGTCGGAATCGTTTGTTCTCTGACTTTTTCTGTGATGCGGCGGGCAATCGAAATGGCGTCAGACAGCGGCACTTTCGGCAAATACACCGCCAGCTCTTCCCCGCCCCAACGCGCCGCCACATCGCCATCGCGAATGTTGGCGCGCACCGTCTCAGCCACTTGGACGAGCACCCCATCGCCCGTTTGATGGCCGTACACATCGTTGATTTGCTTAAAGTTGTCAATGTCAAACAAAATGAGCGCCCCGGATGCATCGGATCCCATGGATGTTTGGATCACCTCGTCCAAGTAACGGCGCGTATGCAGCTTTGTCAAATAATCGGTGACTACCATCTTCTCGAGCTCTTCGCGCAGCATCGCGTTCATAAACGCCAGCGTTGAATGTTGAACGAGGGATTCCAAGAGCTTAAACATCTCAAACGTAAATCGGTATGGCTCGCTGGCGAGCGCAATGCACAGTCCCTTCGTTTCCTTGTTTTGCTGCATCGGCGCCGCCATGATGGAACGAAACGAACCGAAAGCGGACACGCATACATCACCGGCAAATAAAATGTCATTTCCGCTTTGGCGCCGCTTTTCCACCCATTCGATATAGGGCTCGGATCGATGGTCGAAAAAAAACGGCGTGCTGCCTGGCAAAAGCTCCCGCTTGCCGTCGGCAAACAAGAAAAAACCGACTTCATCCGCGCCGAACGATTGTTGGATTTGCGATACCATGTACTCAATGGCTTCATGAAGCCGCGGCCGGGCGTTCAATTGGCGCATTGTGTCGTTGATCAGCTGCAAATCGGCGACAAGCCGGCGCGACTGTTCATACAACTTGGCGTTCTCAAGCGCGCTTCCAGCCGTGCTCGCCAGCAGCGAAATAAAATGAATCTCTCGTTTTGGAAATGGCGCAGCGTATGGGGCGATAATTTCAATCACCCCATACACCGCCTGCACCCCTTTAATCGGGGCGTACAGCACCGAGCGCGGCGGCGCCTCCATCTCCTCGCATTGCACTTGTCCAGTCAAAAACGCCCGCAACGCCGCCGTCTGTTTTTCCCTTTCATCCAATACAAGCGTTTTAATCGGCAAATTTCCGCGCAGATGGTTGTCATGCGACAACAGAAGGTGGTAGGTGAATGATGGATAGACGTTTTGCAGCGTGCGGATAATTTCTTCAAGCACAACATCGATATGCATCGAGGAATGAATTTTTGCGGCAAAGTGATGCAGCTGTCCATACCGTTTCTCTTCGCCCTCTCCTTGCAGCACCGCGCTAAGTTTCCGAAACAATCGCGCCAAATCCGTCCGGATCTCCCACAACAACCGCTCGTCAAAACCGCCATCTTTTCGATACATCAGCTCGACCATCGCCGGCGTCTCATCGGAAAGCATGAAAAAGAGCCGGGCCGCCATATGCGGCCCACCGGCATCGACAACAGCGACTTTCCGCTCTCCATCAGCCGCGATCGGCCCAGCGTCCGGCGTCCCAACCGCGGCCGCTTCCGGATAAAAGGCAGCCCGCACCGGGTCGTACAAATAAAAAACGGCTTGCTCGAGCGCCAGCTCTTCTTTTAGCAGCGCGAGCAACTCGCCCGCCGCCGCCGAAAACGGCCCATCGTCCTGAAACGCTAAAAACCAGTGGAAAAATTTTTGTTTAAATGATTCATACCGCTTCATTTCTTCCTTGTTCATCGCCTTTTCCACCCAAACCGGCATCATCATTCCAAATGAGAGAATGGGATGACAAATTTTTTCTAAAAATTGCATCTTTTATTATATCATACAAATAGAGAAGAAGGGAAACAAAATGTTGACTTTATCCTCTAAAAATCATATAATAGCCTTTGTGTAAAATATAGCAGCCTTTGTGCCCACTTTTATGGTTCATTTTGTTCCTCGACCCGCCGAGGTGCATCGTGTAACTCTTAGCTGCGAGAGCGAGGATGCATGAAAACAAAATGGCCATAATTGTTGGCGCACATCTGCTTTTATTTTACGGGAATAAAAGCGTAAGGAGGAGCAACGAATGGCTCGTTATACTGGCCCAATGTGGAAAATTTCCCGCCGCCTTGGCATCTCGTTGAGCGGCACGGGGAAAGAATTGCAAAAACGTCCGTATCCGCCTGGCCAACATGGTCCGGGGCAACGGCGGAAATTGTCGGAATATGGCTTGCAGCTGCAAGAAAAACAAAAGCTGCGCCATATGTACGGCGTGAACGAACGCCAATTCCGCAAAACGTTTGAAGAAGCAGGCAAAATGCCGGGCAAACACGGCGAAAACTTCATGATTTTGTTAGAATCGCGCCTAGACAACCTCGTCTATCGCTTAGGGTTGGCCCGCACGCGCCGTCAAGCCCGCCAGCTCGTGACGCACGGCCACATTTTGGTCGACGGCAGCCGTGTCAACATCCCGTCGTACCGCGTCAAACCGGGACAAACGATCGCCGTTCGCGAAAAATCGCGCAACTTGCAAGTGATTAAAGAAGCGCTCGAAGCGAACAACTACATTCCGGATTACTTGACGTTCAATCCGGAAAAAATGGAAGGGACATACACCCGCTTGCCGGAGCGTTCCGAACTGCCGGCGGAAATCAACGAAGCGCTCATCGTCGAGTTCTACTCGCGTTAAGGCGCAAAAAAGATCCGAAATGCCGATGCATTTCGGATCTTTTTTCTTAGGCGTAGCGAATCAAATAATACTTTTTCTTCCCGCGGCGGATGACCGTAAACCGCCCCTCAAGGCGGTGTTCAGCCGTTAATATGGCTCCGACGTCTTGAAGGCGCTCGCCGTTGACGTAAATGGCGCCGTTTTGGATGTCTTCGCGCGCTTGCCGCTTCGATGGCGAAATGCCGGCAGAAACGAGCAGCTCGACAAGCGGAACGTCGCCTCCTTCATGAACGAATGACGGCACATCTTTGAACCCTTGCTCAATTTCCGCCGCTGTCAAATTGGCAATGTCGCCGCTAAAGAGCGCTTCAGAAATGCGAATCGCTTGCCTGAGCGCCTCTTCGCCGTGCACGAGCTTTGTCACTTCCTCAGCAAGCGCCTTTTGGGCCGCCCGCTTCTCTGGGGCTTCACGAAGCTCTTGTTCAAGCGCTTCGATTTCCTCTTTTGACAGGAACGTAAAGTACTTCAAGTAGCGGATCACATCGCGGTCGTCGGTGTTGATCCAAAACTGGTAAAACTCGTACGGCGATGTTTTCTCTTTATCGAGCCAAATCGTGCCGCTTTCCGTTTTCCCGAATTTCGTGCCGTCCGCTTTCGTCACAAGCGGGATCGTCAAGCCAAACGCCCGCGCCTCGCCTTTCGTTTTGCGAATAAGCTCAAGCCCTGCCGTGATGTTGCCCCATTGGTCGCTCCCGCCGATTTGCAGGCGGCATCCTTCCGTCTCGTACAGGCGGAGAAAATCGTATGCCTGCAGCATCATATAGCTGAACTCGGTAAATGAAATGCCCGTCTCGATGCGCGATTGAACCGACTCTTTCGCCATCATGTAGTTGACGCTGAAATGCTTGCCGACGTCGCGCAAAAACGTAATGACATCCAGCGGCCCGATCCAGTCGTAGTTGTTTTTGATTTTCGCCGGATTGCCGTCCGCTTCAAAATCTAAAAAGCGGCCGAGCTGTTCTTTAATACGCGCGCTCCATGCCTCGACGGTTTCTTTGGCATTGAGCGTGCGCTCGCTTTTTTTCCCGCTCGGGTCGCCGATCAACCCCGTCGCTCCGCCGACTAGGGCGATCGGCCGGTGCCCCGCCTGCTGGAAGCGGCGCAGCGTCAAAATGGCGGCCAAGTTGCCGATATGCAAACTGTCCGCCGTCGGGTCAAACCCGCAGTAGAGCGTCACCCGCTCCTCATTCAACAGCTTGCGCAACCCGTCTTCATCCGTCGTTTGGTTGACGAGCCCGCGCCATTGCAATTCCGCAAGCAAATCCATGTCCTTCACCTCTCTATAAATGTCATGCAAAAGAAAACACCCGCCCGTGATGAAGGGGCGAGTGTTCGTCGCGGTACCACCCTACTTAGAAAGCATGGTGCTTTCTCACTCATTTGGATAACGGCGCCGGCCGGCGGATGGCTACTAGGTGCCAAAAACGTTCGCCATCGCTGCTCAGGGAGGTAATTCACGCCTGCCTGTGGACTGGCTCGCACCGTCCGCCAGCTCTCTGCACCAGGGAGGCAGCCGCTACTTGTTCCCATCATCGCTTTCTCATATGAAATATATACATTCTTATTACCATAGCGATGCGCTCGCTGTCAACCCTAACGCTTTTCGCACAAACGGCGAAAAATCGGCAAAATTCCACAATGCCTCCCCTTCCTATGGTATACTGATATATAATGACTTGCCGCATAGGGGGGCTGGCATGAAGCGAAACCAACTTTCCATTTCTCTTGAAAAAGCGTGGCATTATTTTTCCCTTACATACGATGTGGTTTGGAACGTCATCTTAATTTTGCTCATCGCCGCACTCTGCCTTGTCTGCTTTGCCATCGGCGCCGGCGCCGGCTATTTTGCCTTTTTGGTCAAAGATATGCCCGTTCCCTCGCCCGACGAGATGAAAAAGGAGATTTACCATTACGGCGAAACGAGCCACATGTACTTTGCCAACGGCGTATATTTAGGCCGGTTCCGGTCCGACCTTGACCGCGAGGCGGTGCCTCTTTCCGAGGTGTCGCCATACGTCGTGCAGGCGATCATCGCGACCGAAGACGAACATTTTTATGAACACGACGGCGTCGTTCCGAAGGCCGTCATCCGCGCCGTGTTTCAAGAGCTGACCAACTCGCCGGTCAAAAGCGGCGGGAGCACGCTTACGCAGCAGCTCGTCAAAAACCAGATGTTGACGAACGAGGTGTCGTTTGAGCGGAAGGCGAAAGAAATGCTGCTTTCACTTCGTCTGGAGAAATTTTTTTCCAAAGAAGACATTTTAGAGGCGTATTTAAACGTCGTTCCGTTCGGCCGCAATTCTTCAGGGCGCAACATCGCCGGCATCCAAGCCGCGGCCCAAGGCGTCTTTGGCGTCAACGCCAAAGAGTTGAATCTCGCTCAAGCGGCGTTTTTGGCCGGACTGCCGCAAAACCCGTTCGTCTACACCCCGTTTGCCGCTGACGGCAGCGTCAAATCGGATCTCTCGGCGGGATTGAAACGGATGAAAACGGTGCTGTACCGGATGAAACGGGCCGGCTACATCTCGGAAAAACAGTATAAGGAAGCGCTTTCCTATGATGTGGCGAAGCATTTCGCCGCCCCGAAGCCGTCGCCGTTTGAACAATATCCGTTTTTGACGATGGAGATTGAGCGGCGGGCGAAAGAGGTGCTCGCCGAGACGTTCGCCAAGCGCGACGGCTATAAGCCGGAAGAGGTGAAGCGCGACCCCGCTCGTTTCCGCCGCTACCTCGGCGAGGCGGAAAAAGCGTTGCGCCAAGGCGGATATCGGATTTATACGACGATCGACAAAAAGATTTATGAACAAATGCAACGCATCGCCGCCCGCTACCCGTATTACGGAAGCGACAATGTGTATTACACCAAAGACAAGAAAACAGGAAAAATGATCCCCCATCGCCAACCGGTCGAAGTCGGGGCGATGCTCATCGAAAACAAAACGGGAAAAATCATCAGCTTCGTCGGCGGCCGCGATTATGGGCGCGAGCAGTTGAACCACGCCACCCAGGCGCACCGGTCCAACGGGTCAACGATGAAACCGCTCTTAGTATACGCGCCGGCGATGGAGATGGGCGTCATCCAGCCGGCGACGATCATTCCCGACTTGCCGCTTTCGATCGGTTCGTATACACCGAAAAACGCGGACGGAAAAACGCACGGGCTCGTCACGGCGCGCTATGCCTTGCAGCAATCGTTCAACATTCCGGCTGTTCGGACGTATATGAGAATTCGATCCCGCCATCCGATCGACTATTTGCATAAAATGGGGGTCACGAGCGTCGCCAAACAAGAAGAGGCCAATCCAGCTTTGGCGATCGGCGGGACGCACATTGGCGTCACGGTCGAGGAAAACGTCAACGCCTATGCGACGTTCGCCAATTACGGATCGTTCGTGGACGCTTACATGATTGAGAAGATTGTGGACAAAAACGGAAAGATCGTTTACAAACATCAAAGCAAACCCGTCCCGGTGTTTTCGCCGCAAACGTCGTACTTGATGATCGATATGATGCGCGATGTGCTTCACGGCGGAACGGCCTCGTCGGTGCCGCGCTACTTGACCTTTTCCGCCGATTGGGCGGGAAAAACCGGCACATCGCAAGACAAGCGCGATTCGTGGTTTATCGCCGTCAATCCGAACGTCACGTTCGGCGTTTGGATCGGCTATGACCGGCCGGCGCCGCTTGAGTCCCGCTACAAAGGGCTTTCCTACAGCCAGCGCACCCAGCTGTTATGGGCGCGGTTGATCAATGCTGCCTATCAAGAAAACCCGAAGCTCATCGCTCCGCCGAAGCGGTTTCTCATGCCAGGCGGCATCGTCCGCCGCGCTTACTGCGCCGCGAGCGGCTTCAGCCCGTCGGCCGCGTGCGAAAAAGCCGGGCTCGTCCGCTACGATCTGTACAATACGAAGTTTGCACCGCGGGAAGGAAGCGGCGAGGAAGTGATGGAAAGCCGGGTCGTCGTCATCGGCGGACGCCGCTATGTGGCGCTTGAGACGACGCCGGAAGAGTTTGTCACTCGCGAAGTGATCGTGAATCCGAAGCTTCTCGCCGATTGGGGGATCAACGGCGAAGGGCAGGCGGGCGATGCATCGCTCGTCTCCACATTAAAGGAAAACGGCCGTCCACCGGCTCCACCCGCCGCTCGGCTTGCAGGGGGCAAGCTCGTCTGGAATCGCCATAACGAGCCGGATGTCATCGGCTACCGCGTCTATCTAGTGAACGAAACGGGGGAACGACGCCTCGCCGCCGCTGTTAAAGCGGACGAGGCAGCCTCGTTTTCGCCGCTGCAGCCGGGCGCCGCGTACTGCGTCACTGCTGTGGACATCGCCGGACAGGAATCGGCGCCGTCGAACCTCGTTTCGCTGCCGTCCGCCTCGCCGCCCAATTCCGGTCGTCAAAAGAGCGGCGAGCCGTCTTCTCCCCCGCCGTCGGGTGACGTAGAGTGACAAGGAGCTGACCCAAAAGATTGTCTTTCTTTGATTGGCTTTCTTTAGAAGATGCCATTCGTTTTGAATAAAGAGTTGGCGCGTATATATGGTGATCGAAAAGAGGGTGTCCCGATCCTTGTTGGGACACCCCTTCTTGTTTGGTGAAGATGGGGAAAGCACAACGATTTTCGCCAAATGGATGGTTCTTAAGCGAAGAGGAAACGGGCATGTATCAAGTTTTTCAAATGGAGAAATCACGCTGTTGGCCGCGTTTTCCGTTCCATCACCGTCTTTGCAGCCGCCCCGCTTCGGCCCCAGCCTGAAAAGAACAACAGCGCCTGGAACAGCGGATGTTCCAGACGCTTTTCGCTCATCAGTCTTCCATCGTCGACAAATCGCCGGTCGGCAAGTTGAGCTCCCACGCCTTTAGGACGCGGCGCATGATTTTCCCGCTCCGCGTTTTCGGCAGTTTGTCGCGGAACTCGATCTCACGCGGCGCGGCATGAGCGGCAAGCCCTTTTTTCACAAATTGGCGGATGTCTTCTTTCAGCTCCTCGGACGGCTCGTACCCTTCGCGAAGCGCGATGAACGCTTTGATGATTTCCCCGCGCACCGGATCCGGCTTTCCGATGACGCCGGCTTCGGCAACGGCCGGATGCTCGACGAGCTTGCTTTCGACTTCAAACGGCCCAACGCGTTCGCCGGATGTGTTGATGACATCGTCAACACGGCCTTGGAACCAGAAGTAGCCGTCTTCATCCATGTAGGCCGAATCGCCGGATACGTACCAGTCGCCGATAAAGTATGATTCATATTTTTGCGGGTTGTTCCAAATCGTTTTCATCATCGACGGCCAGCCTTTTTTGATGGCCAAGTTGCCCATCCGGTACGGCGGCAAGACGTTTCCTTGGTCATCAATGATCGCCGCCTCAACGCCCGGAATCGGTTTCCCCATCGATCCCGGCTTGATTTCCATGCACGGGTAGTTGCAAATGAGATGCCCGCCTGTTTCCGTCATCCACCACGTATCATGGATGCGGCGGCCGAACACTTTCATCCCCCAGCGGATGACTTCCGGGTTGAGCGGCTCGCCGACGCTCAAAATGTGGCGGAGCGAGCTTAAATCATATTTTTTCACGACTTCATCGCCGGCGCCCATCAGCATGCGGAACGCCGTCGGCGCGCTGTACCAGACGGTGACGCCGAAATCTTGGATCGTTTGATACCAAGCATCCGGGCTGAAGCGGCCGCCGACGATGACGCTTGACGCTCCGCACAGCCACGGGCCGAAGATGCCGTACGACGTCCCGGTCACCCACCCCGGGTCAGCCGTGCACCAGTAAATGTCGTCTTCTTTTAAGTCGAGCACCCATTTCGCCGTTTGATAGTGCTGAATCATCGCGTTATGGACGTGCAAAACGCCTTTCGGCTTGCCGGTCGAACCGGATGTGTAATGCAAAATCAAGCCGTCTTGGCGGTCGACCCATTCGATGTCGAAATGCTTGCTTGCCTCATTCATCCGCTTTTTCAAATCGATGTACGGCCCTTCCTCGACAATGCCGTCGCCGACCAAAAAGACGTACTTCAACTCCGGCAAATCGCCGACCGGCACGCGCGGCAGAAGCTCCGGCGTCGTAATGATCGCCTTCGCCCCGCTGTCTTCAAGACGGTCGCGCACCGCTCCTTCCATGAACGCCTCAAACAACGGCCCGACGATGGCGCCGGTTTTAATGATCCCAAGCACCGCAAAGTACAGTTCCGGAGAACGCGGCATGAACACGAACACACGGTCGCCCTTCTGAATGTCCGCCGCCTGTTTTAAGACGTTCGCCACCTTATTGGACATCTCTTTCATTTCTTTGAACGTATATTTCTCGTTCCGCACCGCGTCGCGGTAATAGAGCGCCACTTTATTTTTACGGAACGACTCAGCATGGCGGTCGATCGCCTCATACGCCATGTTAACTCGGCCCGTTTCATGCCAAGAAAACTCTTTCTCCACTTCCGACCATTGAAACTGTTTATATGTTTCTTCGTAGTTTTTCAAATTGTAGTCCCCTTGTATGACAGGAAGCCGTTCTGTGTTCATTCTCCGATCCCCCTTATGTAAGTGATTACATTTCTATTATAGTCGATTGAAAACCATTTCTCAATTTTTAAAATATTCCTCGTCCCCACTTTTTTGAAATTTTTTTGAACCGCACCAGCCGGCGCCGTTTTTATGTATAATGGAAGCAGAACGACCAATTCAGGTGGTGGACGAATGGAACATAAAAAAACGTATAACGCCAAAGAGCTGAAAACCCCGAAAGGAACGCTCCTCATCGAAGGGCCGGTGACGCCGGAAGCGTTGGCCAGCTATGAATTCCACCATGACCTCACTTCCTTCCGCCCGCCTGCCAAACAGCACAAAGCGTTGATCGAAATCGCCAAGCTGCCGGAAGGGCGGATCATCATCGCCCGCCGCGGCGAGGTGATTGTCGGGTATGTGACGTTTTTGTATCCTGATCCTCTCGAACGTTGGTCGGAAGGGAACATGGAAAATTTGCTCGAGCTTGGCGCCATTGAAGTCATTCCGGAGTTCCGCGGGTTTGGCGTCGGAAAAAATTTATTGATCGTCTCGATGATGGACGACGCCATGGAAGACTATATCATCATTACAACGGAGTATTATTGGCATTGGGATCTAAAAGGCACGGGGCTGAACGTATGGGAGTACCGAAAAGTGATGGAGAAAATGATGAACGCCGGCGGGCTCGTCTGGTATGCGACCGACGACCCGGAAATTTGCTCCCATCCGGCGAACTGCCTCATGGTCCGCATTGGCAAACGGGTCGACGCCGAATCGATTCAACGGTTCGACCGGCTTCGGTTTATGAACCGCTATATGTACTAGCTGAAATTCTCAGCTGTCCGGACGTTTGCGCCCGCCTTGCCGGTTGCGGGCGGCGCGCATAAAATGCCACGCACAAAGGGGAGAGGAGAACGATGCTTGTCGAACAAGTGATGAAAGCACCGGTTATCACGCTTCGCGCCACCAATACAATCGCCGAAGCGCTGCAGCTGCTAAGACATCACCGCATCCGCCATCTGCCGGTCGTCGACGAGGAAGGACGTCTTCTGGGGCTTGTGACGAGCCAAGATTTGCGCGACGCGAGCCCGTCCATTTTCCATCTTCATGAACATCTTGAAGACTTGCAAAAACCGGTCAGCACGATTATGAAAACCGACCTCATCGTCGGCCATCCGCTCGATTTCGTCGAGGAGGTGGCGGCGCTCTTTTACGAACACCGAATCGGCTGTCTGCCGATCGTCAATCACGGGAAACTCGTCGGCATCATCACGCAAACGGATTTGCTCCGCACGTTCATTGAATTGACCGGCGTTCACCAGCCGGGGTCGCAAATCGAGATCAAAGTGCCGAACGAAACCGGCATGTTAAGCAAAGCGGCGGCCATCATCAGCGAGCGCCATGTGAACATCGCCAGCGTCTTGGTGTATCCAGCTCCGGATCCGAATGAGAAAATTTTAGTTTTCCGCGTGCAGACGATGAATCCGCTTCCATTGATCCGCGATTTGCAAAACGCCGGCTATCACGTGCTATGGCCGAACTTGCCGGGGGTTACGTCATGAGCCGAAACTGCGCATTCGTCTATAGCGAGCAATTTCTTCAGTACAAATTTCATGACGACCATCCGTTCAACCAGCTGCGGGTCAAAATGACATACGACTTGCTTTGCACGCTCGGCGCGCTCGAAGACCGCCAGATCGTCGCCCCGCGCATGGCGACCGATGACGAGCTGGCGCTCATTCACGACCGCTCCTACATCGAGGCGGTGAAAGCGGCCGGGCGCGGCGAGCTGTCGGAAGCGGCGGCGCAAAACTACGGCCTTGGCACCGAGGATACGCCGATTTTCCCAAACATGCACGAAGCGAGCGCTCTTTTGGTCGGCAGCACCCTCACCGCCGTCGACGCAGTTCTTTCCGGAGCGGCCGAGCATGCGCTCAACCTTGGCGGCGGTCTGCACCACGGCTTCCTCGGCAAAGCGTCCGGCTTTTGCGTCTACAACGACAGCGCGGTCGCCATTCAATACATCCGGGAGAAATACGGACTGCGCGTGTTGTACGTCGACACGGACGCCCACCACGGCGACGGGGTGCAATGGGCGTTTTACGACGATCCGAACGTTTGCACGTTTTCCATTCATGAAACGGGGCGCTATTTGTTCCCAGGGACCGGAAATGTCAACGAGCGCGGCTTAGGCGCAGGCTACGGCTATTCGTTCAACATTCCCGTTGATGCGTTCACGGAAGACGAATCATGGATCGCCGCCTATACGACCGCGCTTCGGGAAATCGCCGACTTTTTCCGCCCGGATGTCATCGTGACGCAAAACGGCGTCGACGCCCACTATTACGATCCGCTCACCCATTTGTCGGTGACGATGAAAACGTACCGCGCCATTCCGAAACTCGCGCACGAAATCGCGCATGAATATTGCGGCGGACGCTGGATCGCCGTCGGCGGCGGCGGCTATGACATCTGGCGCGTCGTGCCGCGGGCATGGGCGCTCCTTTGGCTCGAGATGACGGGACAAGCCGATGTGTCCGGCCCGCTGCCGGATGAGTGGCGCGAACGTTGGCAACCGCTTTCACCCGTCGCGCTTCCGCTTGAGTGGGACGACCCGGATGACTTGTATCCCCCGATCCCGCGCAAGGCGGAGATCAGCGAAAAAAATGCGCAAACGGTGGAAAAGGCGTTGTATTTCATTCGCAGTCAACGCCGGGCGGGGACTTGATTTTTTTCTCCATTTACAGAAAACAACGGATTTCTACGTCCTGTTTTCCTAGTCAACTTCCGTTTTCACCGAAAAACGGGCCGACTGCAAGGCGATTGCAGCCGTCAAAAAAGAAATGGAGCAAAGCAAGCAAGAAGCTGGCCCCCATGTTGAGGCCAGCTTTTTTCATTTCGTCGACTCCCGCACTTCAAGCCGGTGCGGCAAGACAACGATATGGTGGTCCACTGGCTCTTTGTTCATATACTTCGTCAAGAGCCGCATCGCCACCGCTCCGATGTCGTACATCGGCTGCACGACGGTCGTCAGCCGCGGCCGCACCATCGTCGCCAATCGCGTGTTGTCAAAACCGACGACTTCCAGTTCATCCGGCACGCGCACCCCGTGGTCTTGGGCGCTGTGGATGATGCCGAGCGCCATTTCGTCCGTGCCGGCAAACACCGCCGTCGGCCGTTCGGCAAGCTCTGTGATTTTCTCATACGCCTCCAAGCCGGAGTCGTACGAGTTGTCGCCCTCAATGACGAGCTCTTCCTCATACGGCGCGCCGTGTTCTTCAAGCGCACGTCGGTACCCGGCGAGTTTCCGCTGGTTGATCGGGTCGTCAGTCGGACCGGTTACATAGACAATGCGGCGGTTTCCTTTTTCCAGCAAATACGTCACGGCTTCAAACGCCGCCTGCTCGTAGTCGATGTTGACCGAGGGAATCTCGTTCGGTCCCATCGTCGCCGCAAGCACGATCGGCACCGACGACTTTTGAAATTCGGCGACGTGCTCTTCGGTGATCGTCCCGCCCATAAACAACAGGCCGTCCACTTGCTTGGCGAGCATCGTGTTGAGCAAATGCAGCTCTTTTTCTTTGTTTTGGTCGGAGTTGCTCAAAATGATGTTGTACTTGTACATCGTGGCGATGTCCTCAATGCCGCGCGCCAGTTCGGCGAAGAAAATGCTCGAAATATCCGGGATGATCACTCCGACCGTCGTCGTTTTTTTGCTGGCGAGCCCCCGCGCCACGGCGTTCGGGCGGTAGCCGAGCCGTTCGATGGCCTCAAGCACTTTTTTCCTCGTCGACGGTTTGACGTTCGGGTTGCCATTGACGACGCGCGAGACGGTCGCCATCGAGACGTTCGCCTCCCGCGCCACATCATAAATCGTTACCGTCATTTTGTTTCACTCCTTTTCGCTCGATCCGATAACCGGTCAAATTCCGAATGTATGTACAACTATCATACGATACATTATCGCCAACTCGCAACGAAATCGCAACCATTTTGCCGGTTTGTTCACAAACCGTTCACGGGTAGTTTGCCCCAACACTCGCCATCTCATCAAAAAATCCCCTCGGGCAACAACCGAGGGGATCGTCTTACGCCTGAACAAACTGACGTTGGAACGCGCGCACTTCTTCCATAAACTCGTTGAATTGAGCGATGTCCATTTGCTGGGCGGAATCGGACAAGGCGACGGCCGGGTCCGGATGCACTTCGGCCATGACGCCGTCGGCGCCGATCGCCAAGGCCGCTTTGGCGCACGGGATGAGCAGATCGCGCCGCCCCGTTGAGTGGGTGACATCGACGAACACCGGCAAGTGCGTTTCTTTCTTCAAAATCGGCACAGCCGAAATGTCGAGCGTGTTGCGCGTCGCCCGCTCGTACGTACGGATGCCGCGCTCGCACAAAATGATCTGCCCGTTTCCTTGCGACATGATGTACTCAGCGGCGTTGATGAATTCTTCGATCGTCGCCGCCAAGCCGCGCTTCAGCAAAATCGGCTTATTCACTTGGCCGGCTGCCTTAAGCAGCTCAAAGTTTTGCATGTTGCGCGCGCCGATTTGGATGACGTCAATATAGTCCAAGGCGATTTCAATGTCCGCCGGGGTGACGATTTCACTGATGACCGCCAAATCAAACTCATCGGCGATCCGTTTCAAAATTTTCAGCCCTTCCACGCCGAGCCCTTGGAAATCGTACGGCGACGTGCGCGGTTTGTAGGCGCCGCCGCGCAGCAGCTTGATCCCTTGTTTTTTCACGGCCTCCGCCACCGCAGCGACTTGTTCATAGCTTTCCACAGCGCACGGGCCCATGACGAAATATTGATTGCCGTCGCCGATTCGCTCGCCTTTCACTTCAACAATCGTGTTTTCCGGATGCTTTTTCCGCGAGACAAGGAGCGCCTTGCGGTGATCGTCTTCCTGCAGCTCGAGCGCTGCTTTAAAAATTTCCTTGAAAATGTGCTGCAGCGTCGATGTTTCAAACGGCCCATCGTTATGCTCGGAAATGAGATCCAACATTTTCCGTTCGCGCACCGGATCGTAGCGGTGCGTCCCTTGCGCTTCTTTAATTTTTCCGATCTCCTGAACGAGCCGCCCCCGTTCATTGATCAGTTTCAACAGCTGCAAGTTGATCTCATCGACTCGCGCCCGCAGTTCGTCTAATCTCTCATTGCTCATGCTTTTCTCATCCTTTCGCCAAGTGTAGTGCATTGTTTTCGCCGCTTGCCGGCAAGCGGCGCCCCCGTCTTGGAGAGCGAAGTCGTTTAATTAGTGTTTATTATAATCGATGGAGCTATCGTTGTCACGAAAAAAATGCTTTTTTGATTAAACGCTTTTAAGCGATAAAGTAAAAAGTGTGCAAAAAACCGCCCGCAGTAAAGGCGGACGGTCAAGCGCCGACATGCTCCGAGAGCGCGCCATACGTAATGGCCCAATGGGACGCATGCCAGACGACGCGGCCGTTTTCAAACAGCAGCACTTGCGGCGACTCGTGTTTCACCCCGGTCGTTTCGGCGATATAGTTGGAGAGCGGCCGCGCCTCTTGGACGTACAGGCAATACACCGCCAGCTCTGGATGGTCTGCGGCGAACTTCTCGCATTCGCCAAACGCCGCTTGACTGATCGGGCAGGTGAGGCTATGCTTGACGAACAAAAAACGCTCCGTTTCCTTCATGACGCGGTCAAACTGTTCGATCGTCTCCAGCTTCTCCATTCCCATCGCCTTCACTCCGTTTCTTTGTTTCTTTTCGCGACGTGATGCTTTGCTCGGCGTCATCAAGCGCCGCCTCGGCTTCCTCAAGCAGCTTTTGCAGCGTTTCCCGGTCGGCTGGCCCGGCGGATGGCGGAATCGGAATCGTCGCCTCCTTGGCTTCCTCTCCATCGTTTTCCCCGCCGGCTGGCGCCGTCGTGGATTTCAACGGGATGAAGTTGGCGATTTCCTTCGTTTTCTCTTTCGCCGTTTCCAACCATTCGACAGCCGTTGTTTTCACCGGCTCCCACGTTTCATCGTTGCTCCACTCGGCCAGCCATTTCCGCCCTTTTTCGCTCGTCAAAAACAACGCAGCAGCCGCGCCGGCGATGCCGCCGACCAGCGCGCCAAGCAAAAATCCACCGTTATTTTTCGCCATTCGATACACCCTCCTTTAACGATTGTTTTTTCTCCATTTTTCCCGTAAATCGAGCAAAACATTTGTCCAGCGCAACGCCTTGCCCCATTTTCCTTGCCCCAGGCCCGCCCGCGCCGACAAACCGGCAGCCGCCTGCCGAAGCGCGCGGTTGAGCGAACGAATCGTGCCGCCGATCTCTCCGACCGCTTCGATTGCGCCATTTAGCGTTTCTACTTTTTTTTGCACATCGCTGGCGATGCCGTTGGCCGTATGGAGAAGTTCACGAACTTCTTTCGCCACCGTTTGCACTTGCTCATCGGCATGGTCGATCGCCGCCGTCAGCCGGCGCAGCGTTTCCTGCAAAACGATGAGCGTCCTGGCTATGTAAACAACAAGCAGCAAAAAAGCAAGCGCGATGAGCGCCACGCTTCCATACAAAAGCCATTCCACCCGATTCCCTCCTTGCCCATTCGAACGTTTCATTCCCTTTGTACCCATCTTTTCCCGCTTTCAAACTTCGACATAGAAAAGACGGCTTCCTTTTTGAAACAGGAAAAAACGGGCCATCTTCATCACAGCCCGTTCCCTGTCGGCCGTCAGGCGGAAAGAACGGCCCGTTCGTACGCTTGTTGAAACTTTTGAATGTCGCCGGCGCCCATGAACACCAACACCGCATCTTGATGCTGCTTCAACACGGCTACGTTTTGTTCCTCAAGCAGCTGGGAACGCGGAATTTGCGCCTGCAAATCACGGATCGTCAGCTTGCCCTCATGTTCGCGCGCCGAGCCGAAAATGTCGCACAAATACACGTGGTCCGCTTGCAGCAAACTTTCGGCAAACTCGCGCAAAAACGTCTGCGTCCGCGTATACGTATGCGGCTGAAAAATCGCCACCACTTCGCGCCCCGGATATTTTTGCCTTGCCGCCTCCAATGTCGCCGTAATTTCGCGTGGATGATGCGCGTAATCATCGATCAGCACTTGGCGCCCGACCGTTTTTTCACTGAAGCGGCGCTTCACGCCTTGGAACGTTTGCAGCCGCTTGGCGATCGTGCCCGCATCCACCCCTTCGTAGTGGCAGAGGGCGATCACGGCGAGAGCATTCAATACGTTATGAGTGCCGAAGCGCGGAATGGCAAACGAAGCGAAAAATGTGTTGCGCACGAACACATCAAACGCCATCCCTTCCGTCGTCTTGACGATATTGCGCGCCTGAAAATCGTTTTCTTCGCCGAATCCATAAAACAAAATCGGCACTTTCGCCTGAATGTTCGGCAAATACGGATCATCCCCGCAGGCGACGATCGCTTTTTTCACTTGATTCGCCATTTGCTGGAAAGCGGAAAACACATCGTCGACATTGGCAAAATAATCCGGGTGATCAAAGTCAATATTTGTCATGATCGCATAATCTGGAAAGTAGGAAAGGAAGTGCCGGCGGTATTCGCACGCTTCAAACACAAAGTATTTGCTCCCTGGTTCTCCTTTTCCCGTGCCGTCTCCGATCAAATAGGACGTTGGATGGGCTCCTTGCATCACATGGGCAAGCAACCCCGTCGTCGTCGTCTTTCCATGCGAACCGGTCACCGCGATGCTCGTAAACTTGCCTGCCAGCTGGCCTAAAAAGCGATGGTAACGAATGACAGGCACACCAAGCTGACGGGCCGCCTCGATTTCCTCATGCGTATCCGGAAATGCGTTGCCGGCAATGACCGTATAACCTGGACGAATATTGTCTTTC
Organism: Geobacillus sp. YHL; assembly: GCF_022341265.1. Taxonomy (NCBI): domain Bacteria; kingdom Bacillati; phylum Bacillota; class Bacilli; order Caryophanales; family Anoxybacillaceae; genus Geobacillus; species Geobacillus sp. YHL. Next base: position 88,779 of record NZ_JAEIGB010000001.1, on the reverse strand, counting down.
GAAAAAGGCAGCACCGGGATTCCCCGCTCTTCAAGCGCCTTTTGCGTGAAAAACCATTTCTCTACATCCGACCCTTGCACCGTATAGCCAAGGTCATGAAGCACTTGCGCGAGCGCGCTCATCCCCGTGCCTTTAATGCCTACAAAATGGTAAGCTGTCATCGTTAAGCCCTCCAACCATCGTCTCTCTGTAAGACAGTATATGATATCCATCTCGTTTTGCCATTTCTCTCATTGCGGTGCACCATTCATTTCCCCATTATAGCACGCAAGGAGGCAAAACACTACCGCCCGCCCAAAGGAGGCCGCCCGCCCTCAGCTGTTCTGCTCGCGCCAGCGCTCCCACTCATCCTCGCTCATCAACACATCGCGCGGTTTGCTGCCGCGCGCCTCCGAAATCAACCCTCGTTCCTCCATCATCTCGATCAACCGGGCAGCGCGGTTGTAGCCGATGCGGAAATGACGCTGCAGGCTCGATGTCGACGCCCCTCCTTGGGCGATGACAAACCGGCACGCCTCCTCGAACAGTTCGTCATCCTCGCCGCCCATCGACGCCGTTTGCCGAAAATCGTCCGGATCAAACAGATAGGATGGGCCTTGCTTCTCTTTCACGTGCGCTGCCACCCGCTCGATCTCCTCATCAGAAATAAAGCAGCCTTGCAGCCGCACCGGCTTGGCCGAACCATTTTCCAAAAACAGCATATCGCCGCGCCCAAGCAGCCGCTCAGCCCCATTCACATCTAAAATGGTGCGCGAATCGACTTGGGAGGAGACGGAAAACGCAATGCGCGTCGGAATGTTCGCCTTGATCAATCCCGTGAGGACATCGACCGACGGCCGCTGCGTCGCGATCAGCAGATGGATGCCGCACGCCCGCGCTTTTTGCGCCAGCCGGCAAATCGATTCTTCGACATCGGCTGGAGCGGCCATCATGAGGTCCGCTAGCTCATCAATGACGATGACGATGTACGGCAGCGGCGGCTCGCTGCTTCCGCGTTCGCGAAGATGGGCGTTATACTTTTCAATATCGCGCACGCCGGCGTGGACAAACTGTTCATACCGCCGTTCCATTTCGCCGACCGCCCACTTGAGCGCCCCCGCCGCCGCCTTCGCCTCGGTGATCACCGGGCTGAGCAAATGCGGCAGCCCGTTGTACGGCGCCAGTTCGACCATTTTTGGATCAATAAGCAGCCATTTCACTTCGTGCGGCGCTGCTTTATACAACATGCTGATAAGCATCGCGTTCATGCATACGCTTTTTCCCGACCCGGTCGCCCCGGCGATCAGCCCATGCGGCATTTTTCGGATGTCAGTCACGACCGGCGCACCGCTAATGTCAAGCCCAAGCGCCACGGTAAGCGGCGATGGGCTTTTACGGAACGCTTCGCTTTCTAAAATTTCCCGCAGGCGCACCGGACGGCTCGTTCGGTTCGGCACTTCAATGCCGATCGTCCGTTTTCCCGGGATCGGCGCCTCGATGCGAATGTCCTTCGCCGCCAGACTGAGTTTGATATCATCGATTAAACTCGTAATCTTGCTCACTTTCACTCCTAAATCCGGCTGCACTTCAAACCGCGTCACCGTCGGTCCTTGCGTCGCCCCAACGACTTTGGCGCCGATATGGAAGCTCGCAAACGTCCGGTCCAAACGCTGGCATTGGTCGCGAAGCCACTGCTCGTCGCGTTCGGCCGCTTTCTCGGGCGGTTCAAGAAGCGCCAATGGCGGCAGTACGCAGCTGTTCGATCGATTCGCCGCCTTTTCTTCGAGTTTGCGCCAATCTTGCTTTAACATGATCACATTATACGGGATGCGCGTTCGTTCGGGGCGGGAAGCCTCCTCCCGGCCCGCGGGCGCCGCCGAGTGACGGATTTCGCGATCTGGGGTCGTCTCCCGCTGTTCTGTCGAAGAAGCGCTCCCTCCGTCTCCATTCTTCCTCATCTGTGACGGCACCCCTCGTCCTTCGCTCTCCAAGCCGCCGTCTGTTGCGTGCGGCGCGCGTTCGTTGCCTCGTTCGTCCAGCTCCTGCCCTTTCTTTTCATCCGCCTCGGCATCACGTTCTTCCTGCCCTGCCGCCGGCGCCAGCTCATGTTTTCCTTCCGTTTCCATAACAGCCGCGGGCATCGCTCCGCTCGCGTCTTCGTTCCATTCCTCTGCCCCCTTGGCCAAAGGCGCCTCTTCTTTTGGCGGTTCAGCCGCCCGGCTTTTCGTGCCCTCTCGCGCGTCTCGCCGTGTCGCTTCGCCGCGGAGGGCCTCTTCCCGAACCGCCTCATCGCTCCGATTCTCCATGTCCCCCGCACCGGTCAGCCCGGGTTCATCCGCTCGTTGCCGCTGTTTCCCCCGATTCCGATCATATCCAAAAACCGGGGATGGCACATCGGACGGGCGGAACGGCCGTTTTTCCGCTATTTCCCTTGAAACGCCAGCCGACGGGCGCCGACTCGGCAGCGGCCGGGATGCCTCGCTTTTCGCCCGCCCCGACCTTTCCCGATTTTCACCGGGCTGGTCATCCGGAATCAACGGAAAGCGGAAGCGGCCTTGCGGATATTGGTAAATGACATTCACCGCGCCGCGTTCGGGCATGCTGGCCGACAGAGGGGAATTCGCTCGCTGTTCGTTCCCTTCCTCTTCCTCATCGCTCGTGAGAAAACAAAGCCATCGTTTCCAAAATTTCATCCATCACGTCACTCTTTCTTTGCCTTCATTGTCGGAAAAAACGCCACTGGCGTCGTTCCAGTGGCGAAACAACAGTCGGAATCCGTCTGCACCGCCCGTCGGAACGTCAAAAAACGAACGGCTGGCCGACCTCATACTCATCGGACAGCACCAAAATGCCTTTCTCCTGCGGGGCGTTTGGCAGCCCAAGCTCGCGGGCCGAACAAATCATGCCGGATGACCGGACGCCGCGCAGCTCGCTTTCTTGAATGACGAGGCCGTTTGGCATCACGGCGCCGATTTTGGCGACGACGACTTTTTGCCCTTCGGCGACGTTCGGCGCTCCGCAGACGATTTGCAGCACCTCACCGCCGACATCGACTTGGCAGACGCTCAATTTATCGGCGTTCGGATGCTTCGTTTTCTCTTTCACATATCCGACGACAAACTTCGGCGACAAGTCAGCTTCGATCGGTTCGTCAAAACCGTTTTTCGCCAAGATGTCGTTGATGACGCCGACGAGCTCCTCATTCACTTCCAGCGGACCGTTGCCGGAAAACGGATAGTACGAAGACGCGGAAAAAATGTTATAGCCGACCGTCTCGCCCGTCCGTTCGGACATGATGCGGACGACATCGCCTTGTCTGACAAACGTCCGTTCCTCATCCGCCGCCGGTTTCAGCGACACGAGCAGCACGTCGCCGACCCCTTCTCGGTTGTAAAACACGTTCATCGCTTCATTCCTCCTTGCCGCTACGTTCTCCGTTTTTTTCCTAAAATAAAAATCGGTTCAAGTTTCCCATTTTCGTATAAAAACGACAGCGCCGTGATCGGCACGCGGCCGCCGGCAAAAAAGCTCATCGTCATTTGCGCGAGCACGTCATAACCGATGTCGTTGCGGACATCAGCGATGATGAGCACATCTTGATGCGGAACAGCGACGGCCATCGTTCCTTCCACGCGCGCCCGCATGCCGGCCAAAAACGATTCGTTTAAAATGCGGCTCGCATCATACCCGTCATTGGTGTTCACAAAATAAAACACGTTGTCCGCCACCCGGTCCTCTTTCACCGGCGTCGGCAGCGACCGAACGTTGAAACGGGCGATTTCCTTCACCCGCTCGCGGCTCCATTTGTCTTTCTCCAGCATGCACTCATCAATCAAGCGATACGTTTTGCCTAGGTCGAGCGCATAGTAAATGCGCGTTTCGGCTGTATGATCATCAAACAGCAACGGAATGCCTTCTTTCGTCTCCGTCGGAAACGACGCCGAGCGAATGACGGGATAAATGTTTCGCTCGTTGCCGGAAAGCGCCGCGTCTTCCTCCATCGTTTTCAACGTTTCCTCTACATAATAAACGACTTCGCGCACCGCCTCATCTTTTTGTTCGTGCCATTTGGCGATCACGCCGGGAAGCGAGATCGTGACGCCTTTTTTCGTGCGGCGGTCTTCGACGCGCATCGCGTCTTGCTTGGCGTCAAAGCGAAACGTCCAGTGCCGGTGGGCGACGAGGCGCTCTTTAATCTTCTCATACATTTGCCGGCTGTTCATTCGTGTTCCTCCTTGTTTTGCCGGCGGCCGTGCCTTCCGTTTCCCTCTTTCGGCCGGGACTTGGCCAAAGGCGCATCCGGCGTTGACAATGCCAGGCCATGCCCGTGCGGCGTTTTCCACCGTTTGACGTTGCCAGCCGCTCGGTCTAGATCCTCGCGCGGCCCGCTCATTCAGCCGCCCGCCATCATCGGCATGACCGTTCGTTATTTATCATACATGGAACGACCCGTTTTGACAAAGCCATTCATATTGACCGGCCAAAAGCTCGACGATGTGGGAAAACATCGCCGATCGGTCAACGCGCCCGTTCGTCAATACGCCGACCGCGCCTTCTTTCCGCCGAACGTTCCTCCGCCCGGTGTACGCTTCCATCACGTCGCCGAGCTCGCGCCCCGCCTCGATGCCGGCGCCGACGTCCGGCGGGAGGGCGAGGCGGGCGCCGGCGGCGGCCACCACCACTCCGTTTCGGTCAGCGAGCGCCCCCCAGTTGCACAGCCACCATTGCCCATCGATCTTCGTCACGCCGCCTTCCAATCCGATGCCGATGTCCGCCTCCGCCGCTTCGAGCGCCCGTTTGGCGCGCCCGATGGCGCCAAGCCGCGTCTCTTCATCGGACAGCGGCTGCGCGGAAACGCCTGATGGCACCTCAAGCGATACAATGCGGTATTCCTTTTCCGAAAGCACCGCCCGAACGGCGGCGATTTTCGCTTCGTTGTTCGTTCCAACCGCAACAGTTTTCATCCAGTGCCCTCCTTGTCATGGAAAAGGAGAAGCGCTCGCTTCTCCTCAGCTGTTTTGGCGAATCGTCTCGACCGTTGTCCGGTCGCACCGTTTGACGAGCTCAACGATGAGCTGTTTGGCCGCCGCGTAATCGTCGACATGAATGATCGACGCATGCGTATGAATGTAGCGGGCGCAAATGCCGATCACCGCCGACGGCACGCCGCGGTTGGCGATATGCACCCGCCCGGCGTCGGTTCCGCCGCCTGGGGAAATGAAAAACTGGTACGGGACGCCGATCGTTTCCGCCGTATCAAGCACAAATTCGCGCATGCCGCGGTGCGTAATCATCGTCCGGTCGTACAAGCGGATGAGCGCTCCTTTGCCGATATGGCCGAACGCCTGCTTGTCGCCGGACATATCGTTGGCCGGGCTTGCTTCCAGGGCAAAAAAGATGTCCGGGTTGATCATCGAAGCCGCCGTCTGGGCCCCACGCAGCCCGACCTCTTCCTGCACGGTCGCCCCGGCGTACAAGACGTTCGGCACTGTTTCGCCGTTCAGCTCTTTTAACAGCTCGATCGCCAATCCGCAGCCAAACCGATTGTCCCACGCTTTTGCCATCACGGTTTTTCCGTTGGCAAGCAAAGTAAACGGGCTGACCGGCACGATCGGCTGGCCGGGGCGAATGCCGACTCGTTCGGCATCTTCACGGCTTTCCGCTCCGATGTCAATCAACATGTTTTTGATCTCCATCGGTTTTTTGCGCTGCTCCTCATCAAGCAAATGCGGCGGAATCGACCCGATCACGCCGATGACCGGCCCTCCGTCCGTGATAATCTGCACGCGCTGGGCGAGCAGCACTTGATCCCACCAGCCTCCTAGCGGCTGGAAACGAATCATGCCGTGATCCGTGATCGCTGTCACCATAAATCCGACTTCATCCATATGGCCGGCGACCATCACCGTCGGGCCCGCCTCATCACCGCGTTTGACGCCGAAAAGGCTCCCGAGGCGGTCTTGCACAATATCATCGGCGTATTTCGCGAGCTCTTGGCGCATAAACTGCCGCACCGGATGTTCATAACCCGGTGCGCCTGGAAGCTCGGTCAACGTTTGGAATAATTGCAGCGTGTCCTTATTCATCACGCGTCTCCCTTTCTATGTTCGATTTCACCGTTCCGTTTCTTTCCGTCCTTCTTACATGTTCCGCCAAAATCGGCTATACTAAACCGTATCAAAGCGAAAAGGAGGAAAGAAACATGGCTTGGAAACAGTGGCTCGTCGGCGCCGCCGTCGGTGCGGCCGTCGTCTATGCCATCCGCTCCGCTTCCAAACCGGCGCTCCTTGCCCCGGAACAAGCGCTGGCGCTGGCGAAAGCCGCGCTTGGCGGTCCGCGCGCCATCCGCGGTTCCTGGATTCAATCCGCCCCGGAGCGGTATGAGAAAAACGGCCTGGCGTACACCGTATACCGCGGCGGCGTCTGCCGCGACGACGGGGATGACGAGTTTTTCATCAACGCCTACACGGGAGCCATCGTAGACGCCAAGCCGCTGTCATAGCGGCCGCTCCCGCTTCACGGCGGCGGCCATCGTCCCGTCTTCCTGCCATTTCACAGCCCGATAGTAGGCATCATGGTAGAAGGTAAACCACGCATTTTGCTTTACGCCGTACGGGAGCCATCGCTGTTTGGCAAAAATCGAATCCATCGGGTAATCGTCGTACGCCATCACCCAAAGGACGTTTTGATGGGCGTGCGTGCCAAGCAAATCGCCAAGATGAATGGCCATCTCCCCGTCTGATTCGATGAGCACGATCGCATGCCCGGCGCTATGCCCGCCGGTATGGACGAGGCGGATGCCAGGAACGACTTCCGTTTCCTTTGTAAACGGAACGACTTGATCCGCGATCGGCTCCCAATTTTCTTTCCAATACGTATTGCGCGATCGGATGTTCGGGTTTCGCATTTCCTCCCACTCGACATCCGAGGTGATGATCGCCGCGCGCGGAAACGCCGGCACGAGCCGTCCGTCTTCCCAAACGGTCAATCCGCACGCATGGTCAAAATGCAAATGGGTCATGATGACGATGTCGATGTCGCGCCGCGCAAGCCCGAGCTTGGCAAGCGATTCATCAATCGCTGATTCTTCCGTGACGCCGAAGTTTCGCTTTTGCTTGTCGGTCAGCTTGCCGTTGCCGATGCCGGATTCAATGAGCAGCCGTTTTCCATAGGCTTCCACCAAAATCGGATCGGTGCGCAGCTCGATTTGATTGTTGTCGTTCGGCGGATATTTTTTCGACCAAAGCGGTTTCGGCACGACGCCAAACATCGCCCCGCCGTCAAGATGGGTGACGCCGCCCCGAAGCCATGTCAATGTGACTTGTCCAATTCGCAACTGTTCCATTTCCTCTCTCCCCCCTCCACTAGTGTACCATTTTCTCCATCAATCGGAAATAGAAAAAGACCCGACCAATCGGTTCGGGCCTATGACGACCGCCGCGGCGGGCGCACCGCCTCGCATCGGTAAATGCGGTTTCCTTTGGCAGAAAATTTTTCCTCATACTCTGTCATGACATTGCCCGTCATGCCGCTTTGATGCAAGTCGAGCTGGACCGATGCGAGCACAAACCCATATTGCGACAAACTGACAAGCGAGTATTCGAAAAACGATTGATTGTCCGTTTTCAAATGGATGTCTCCGTCTTCCGCCAAAATGCGGTCATAGAGCGCCAAAAAGTCCCGATACGTCAGCCGCCGCTTTTCGTGCCGCTTTTTCGGCCATGGGTCGGAAAAGTTCAAATAAATGCGCGACACTTCCCCGTCGGCAAAAAACGCGGTCAGATCTTTCGCATTGGCGTTCAGCAGCTTGACGTTCGCGAGCCCGCTTTCGATCAGTTTGTCAAGCGCGGACACGAGCACGCTCGGGTACAGCTCGATGCCGATGAAATTGACATCCGGATGAAGTTTGGCCATTTCCGTGATAAATTTGCCTTTCCCCGTCCCGATCTCGACATGGAGCGGTTGGTCGTGGCCGAACAGCTCGCGCCATCGCCCGCGCTTTGTTTCGGGATCGGGAATGACGTATTGCGGATACGCGGCGATTTTGTCTTTCGCCCACGGTTTGTTGCGCAAACGCATATTGACACCTCAGCCTTGTTTCCGTTTGTTGGTTTGACGATACCACACTCGCGCCAAAGAAGCAAACGCGAAAAAACGCCCGGGCTTGAACGCTCTCCCACCTACGCTCACGCGTAGAAGCAGGGGGTCTTTTCGGTTTCGAATAATAAACTCGGCTCGATCCGGGCATGATAAAACCGTACAGCCTGGCGAAAGGATGGTGACCAGCATGCCGCTCAACTATAACCATCAATTGACCGTACTTCGCGACATTTTATCCGAACATCAGCTCGATTGCTGCGGAACGGTTTCCGAATGCGAACAAATTGAACGGCTCGCTAAATCGCTGCTCGCCAACGATGAGGTGGACGGCCAAGTCAAGCAAATTCTCCCCCATATTTACGCTTATGGCCAAGGCGGGAAATACAGCGCTGATTTAAACGCCCACATTTCCGCCCACCAAGGCCAGCTCGCCGACTGGGTGAATGGGCTGTCCTGACCGCGGCGCCTTCGTCATCGGCAGCGGAAACAAATGGCGCGGCGGCAGCCGAACACAGCGATCGCGCAGCCCCCGGCGCCGGCCGTTCGGACGCTGAGGCCTCGCTTGGTCAACTCTCTACCATGACGCGCTTCAATAACCGAAGCGACTGCTCCTTTTCTTTTTGGCCGTCCTTCCCTTTCGGCCAAAACAGCGAGTGCAACGTATGAGCGATCGTATACCACTTTAGGCGGAGGCCAAGCTCCTGGCTCCATTCCCATCCGTACTGGTCGAGCCACGTCTTCCATTCGGCGCGCGGAATGTACAGATGAAGGAGCATGCCGATGTCGATCGCCGGATCGGCGATCATCGCTCCGTCCCAATCGATCAAGTACAACGTGCCATCGTCGGTCAGCAGCCAATTGTTATGATTGATGTCACAGTGGCAGACAACATATTCGCCATCCGGCAATGACGATATATGCTGTTCAAGCCAGTCAAGCGCCTGATAGACGACAGAACCGCCAACCGGATGGCGCCCTTGTTCTAAGAGGAGGGCGAGCATCGTCTTCGCGCGCAGCGGAGATTTGCCGAGCCGCTTCAGCATCGTCACCAGCTCTTTTGAACGATGGATTTTCCTTAGCAGCGCCGCCACTTGCTCGCTTCCCATCTCCCACGGCTTCAGCTCCCGGCCGTTCAGCCATTGCTGGGCCGTAAACACATCGCCGTTTTCGAGCCGTTTCGTCCATACAAGCTTCGGGACGATGCCCTCGGCCGACAATACAGCCAGAAACGGAGAAGAATTCCGCTTTAAAAACAATTTCTTTCCTTCATATTCCGCAAAATACGCATCCCCTGTAGCGCCGCCAGCGGGAGTGATCTCCCACTCCTTACCTAGTAACTGTTCCAAGCGTGTTCACCTGCGACTTAAAAATAGAAACATCTCCGTTTGCTTCTCGCGCCCAAATAAAAAGGACGGCCAGGCCGCGTCCTTCCTCCGTCCGTTTTACTTGTATTATACTGAAATACCGCTCCGGCATGCAAACATTTTTCTCGGCAAACGCCCTGCTTAAAACTGCCAAAGCGGAAGTGCCCCGCGGCTCCCACTCCGATCGGCCGCCCTTTCCCGTTTCGTCTCAACTGGAACACCGTTCATTGGGTGCGCCAAAGACGAGCGCAGCCGCTCTTGCAAAGGGCTGACGACTGAAACAAACAACCTGCTCAACGCCGGTCTTTCTCAAGTGCAGAAGGATTGCCAAATCGGCTTCTCCTTTCCGACAACCCCCATTGGCTTGGCGAACATACTCGTTTTTCATCGGCCTTCCAAAGGTCTTGTGGCGAACCCCGCGCGCCGTCTGAGCGGTCACCCTGCAGGATGGACGAGCACCCATGTGCCGATGCCGTCAAGCCGAAGCATGCCGCGCGCTTGGCCAAAGGGCGTTGTCCCGCATCGCTGTCCGTCGCATACAACCGCCCACTCGCGCTCGTCGGGGAGCGCAATGGCTGTCTCTTTCTCCTCGTTATGATGCACGACGATGATGTCCTCCCAAGGCCCATAGACGGCGGCATCATGCAGCCGATAGGCGATGACCGACGGCGGCAGCGGCTCAAGAAACGTGAAATGACGCAGCACTTCCGCTTCCGTCGCGAGGCGGAACGCGCCATGCGCGCGGCGAAGAGCGATCAATCCTTGAACGTAGCGGACGTCGTCTTCATAGCGGCTTTTCCGCCCCCAATCCAGCTGATTGACCGCATCCGGCGATCGGTAGCTGTTCCCATCGCCGCCTTTCGTCCGATAAAACTCTTGGCCGCTGTGCAAAAACGGAATGCCTTGCGCCAACAGAACGATCGCCGTCGCCAGCTTTTGCCGCTTCCTCCGGAGCCATTCCGGCTCATCATGGTTGGCCGCCTCCATCTTATCCCAAAACGTATGGTTGTCATGACATTCGACGTAATTGATTGACTGACGCGGGTGGCAAAACAGCCCGCCGAGCGCTCGCAAGCTCCCGGCAATGGCGAGCTTCACCTGTTCTCGCCCGCCTGGGTTGCCGAGGGCGAACCCACGGTCCGGCAAATGAAAGGTGCTCCCTTTCACCGCATCGCGAAACCGGTCATTGAAATAAGCGAAGCGCGGCAGCTGCTTGGCGTTGGCCATCGTCGCCTTTTGTTCCGGTGGAAGAGGCGTCGGCAAATCCCACCCTTCCCCATACACAAGGATCGACGGATCGATGGCGTCGAGGGCATCGCGCACCGCTTTCATCGTCTCGATATCGTGCACGCCCATCAAATCAAAGCGGAACCCGTCAATGCCATATTCTTTCGCCCAAAACACCACCGAATCGACGATCCAGCGGCGCGCCATCCGCCGCTCCGAAGCGATGTCGTTGCCGACGCCGGTGCCGTTGGCCGGTTGGCCATAGGCGTCGTAGCGGAAGTAATAACCGGGAACGAGCTTCTCAAGCGGCGATTGCTCCCGGTCATAGACATGGTTGTAGACCGCATCCATCACGACGCGCAAGCCATTTTCGTGCAGCGTGTGGATCGCCTGCTTCAATTCTACAATGCGCGCGTATGGATCCGCTGGATCGGTCGCATAACTCCCTTCCGGCGCATATAGATGAAGGGGATTGTATCCCCAGTTGTAAGCCGCTTGTGGGTCGCGCTCATCGACGCCCGCAAAGTCCATAAACGGCATGAGCTGCACATGGGTGACGCCCAGCTCTTTGACATACGAAAGCCCGGTGGCCGTCCCGTTCGGCCCGCTCGTGTTCGTTTCGGCCAGCCCGAGATACTTCCCTTTATGGACGGCGCCGCTGTCCGGGTGGCTGGTAAAGTCGCGGATGCTCAGCTCATAAATGATGGCATCCGTCGGCGAACAGAGCGGTGGAAGCGGCAAAGAGGGCGGCGCCAGCTTCGTTTTCTCCCAGTCGATCACGACGCCGAACTCGCCATTGACCGAAACCGCGGTCGCATACGGGTCCACCGCCTCGCGCCATACGCGGTTGATGCAGGCGATATATGTGTAACGCGCTCGCTCCCAATCGCCGGGGACGACGGCTGACCATACGCCGCGTTCGCCGCGCACAAGCGGCACGCAGCGGATCTCGTCGAGATGCGGATGAACCAGCTTGACGCTAACCGCGGTGGCGGTCGGCGCCCAGACGCGAAATACGGTCTGTTCTTTGAAATACTCCGCTCCTAACGGCCCATCATAGAAAAACCGATCATCAAATGCGGGAGTGCGCACAACGGCGCCGATTTGAACATCGGTCTCCTCCCCGCGGCAAGAACGCACCCAGTATGTCGCTCCAAACTCGAACGCGGATGCAAACCGGCACACATATTTCACCGTCTCCCCAACATCCTCGACGTGCTGCACGGACAGCAGAATCTCCTCGCCGCTCGGCGCCACGAGCGTAAACGGCGCCATTCCATCAAAGCCGAGCGATTTCGGCGCAAGCACAACGATTTGATCCATCTCGTCCAAATAGGCGGCAAACGTTCGGCTGATGTGAAGCATGTGCGTTCACCCCTTTTTTCTCCCGTTAATACCATCATACGTAAAAGAAAAAGGGCGGTGCCAAATCATCGGCCGGTCGCCCTATCGATGCACAGATGTTTCTATTGTTGCCCTTCCTCGCCGCTCATATTCCCGTCATGGCGGCGGTCGTAAAAGCTGGCGCAATGGCGAAGCAGCGCCTCAGCCGCTTTCAGCTGCCCGTGCCGAAGCGGGAGAGCGGAGCGGCGCAGGCGGGAAAACCACTCGTCATAATTTCGCTTATCAATATAGCGGATAAACGGAAAAAGACCGCCGCTGTCAATGTAGCCGGAGCGGTTTAACAGCACGAGGTGGATCGGCCAATCGACCTCATGTTTGCGAAAAATCTCCGAAACGATCTGCTCCGTCCGCCGCAGCGACACGACCGGGTTGACCAGCCTCGTTTCGTTCGTTCCGGCTTGTTCCACCCAAAACCGGCCGGTTGACGCCATGACGATGTTGTCCGGCCTTCCTTCGACGAAGGCAATGCACCAGAGCGCGGATGGCGTCAACATCATCGTCTCCAGCTCCACCGGCGCCTTGCCGACCATCGCCACAGGCCGGTAAAAGCATAAATGCGTATCCGGAAACCGCTGCAAAAAATATTTCAACGTCTCATCGCCATACACGGCTTCATCGAGGGAGGAAACGTACATCATCGTGGAACTCGCCCATTTCAGCTGCAACTCGAACAACTCATCCAAAAACTGCTGTTTCAATTCCTCCAGAGTAGCCGCCGGACGAGCCATCGGCGCAAGAGAAAACGTCTCTTCTTCCGTAAGCGCGGCACGGCGGCGCCATCGTTTCGTCAGCCGTTCCCACCATGACGGTTTGTCAAGCCAAGCATTCCACGTCTCGCCCGTTTCAAGCCATCCGCTAGCCTCAGCCGTTCGTTCGGCTTGCCACCGCGCTTTTGCCTGCTCCCATTGCCGCTGCTTCAGCCGGATGAACTCCGGCACATAATAGTACACATCCGTTTCGTAGCGGGAAATGCAATCCATGAGTTTCACGAGCTGACCCATTGTTTCACCTGCTATTTCCGGCCATTCATCGGCGCGCCAAGCAACGGGAACACGGCGATCGCTTCGTACTTCGGCGTCCGTTCCATATTCGTCCGATACAGCACGATCTCAGGCACCGAAAACACCGCCTTGGCCGTGGCAAGCGAACGGAGGCGATCCGGGTGAAACGGTTCGGCTCCCTGCCATTTGCGAGCGATCGTAATATGCGGGGCAAACGGCCGCCGGTCCAAGGAAAACCCAAGCTTCATGCACGCTTCATACACGTCGCGCCGCAATCCATTCAACGCTTCTTCCGTTTCGACTCCTTGCCAAAAAACGCGAGGCGCCGTCCGCTCCCCGAACGTCCCAAGCCCGGCAAGCGCGAGGGAAAACGGGGCGCTTTTGGCGGCGACGGCGGCCATCGCTTCGCACAGCGGCGCCATTTTCCCCGGCGGCACATCGCCTAAAAACGCGAGGGTGATATGATAATCCTCTTCATGCACCCATGTGCGAAACGGCAGCGATGACGACGCATCCCCCGAAAATCGGGCAATGGCTTGTTTCGCTTCAGACGTCAGCGGAACAGCGATAAAATAATGGCTTCGTTTCACTTCTCTTCACCTGCCGTTCGTTCTCGTTTTGCGAGCAAAAGGAGCACGAGCACACCCACGATCGTGCAGATGCTAAAAAACAAGTAGACAGCGCCGATCTGCCAACGCTCAAGCAAATATCCGCCCACCAACGTGCAAAACCACGCGCCAAGGCCGTTGCCGACCGCTGAGTATAACGCCACCGCCGTCGCCTGCACCCGCTCCGGCGCCAAGCGGCGCGCATATTGAAGCGCCGTCGGAATCGCCAGACCTACGGAGCAGCCTTGGACGACCGCCGTTGCATACACAAACCAAAGCGGCGGGTCGACCGCATACGACAACCAGCGGACTGCCGAGATGAGCGCCGCCAATAGAAGAAGCCGCACCATGCCGAAACGGCCGATGAGCCGATCCGCCGCTTTCATAAACGGCGCCTCGCTGCCGGCGGCAAACAAAAAGGCGAGGCCGATGCCAGTTAACGTCCCGCCCAACTCATGAATGAGCAGCCCGAAATACGAGTTATTGGCCAAAATCGGACCAAACAGCAAAAATGTTGCGACAAGCAGGAGCTGAAACGAGCGGACGGACAGCAGCCGGCGCACATCCCGAAGCGTCAACGCCCCCGGCGCCGCCATCGGGTAGCGCGGCAGGCGGGCGGCCAAAACCGACGCGGCGAGCAGCGCCAACGAAAAGGCGTAAAAAATGACCTCAAACGCGACATGATCGGACAGCCATCCGACAACCAACACGGCCGCGGCAAACCCGATCGATCCCCAAAGCCGAATCGCCCCGTAGTTTCCGCCCTGTTCGTGCACATGGCGAAGAGCGAGGCTGTCAGAAAGCGGAACGATGGCGCTTTGCATCGCCGACAGCAGCACCGTGAGCGCAGCAAACAACCGGTAGCTGCCGGCGAGCGAATACATCAATCCAAACAGCGCCGCCAACACCAACGACGCCATCAAAAGGCCGATCGGTTTGCGCGTGTAATCGGTCGCCATCCCCCAAAGCGGCTGGACCGCCATCGTCACGATCGGGGGAAGCGACATGATCCAGCCGATCGCCGCCCCCGGAAGGCGCGCCTCTTCCTGCAAATAGACGGACAAAAGCGGAAACAAGGCGCCAAAAGCAAAAAAGATGAGAAAATAAAAGAGCGGAAACACCGGTTTTCGTGCCGCCGCCCCCCGTTTGAATACCGCTTCCATCCCGTTCCCCCTTTCATTAAAACAACGCCCGCCCCGCTCTCTTTTTCGCCGGGGCGGCGGACCGCCGTTTATTTTGCCAGCTCATAGATCGCCTGCGCGTAAATGGCGGTCGCTTTCACCAAATCGTCGATTTCGATATACTCATCTTTCTGGTGGGCGACATCCGGACGGCCCGGAAACAACGCGCCAAACGCCACCCCGGCGGTCAAGGCGCGGGCGTATGTGCCGCCGCCGATGGCCAAAAGCCGGGCCGGCTCGCCCGTCTGCTCTTCGTAGACGCGCTGAAGCGTGCGGACAAGCTCGTGGCTCGGATCGATATAATGAGGCTTCGTATCGCTGAACCGGCTGAGCGCGAATCCATGTTCAGCCGCAGCGCCGGCGAGCGTCCGGCGGATCGCGTCACCGTCGGCCGTCACCGGATAGCGGATGTTCAGCCCAATCGTTCCGCCATGCCGCCGGTCATACGACAGCACCCCGACGTTGACCGTCAAGTCGCCGCTTTGTTCGTCCCGATACGCAAGGCCGAGCCGCCGGCCGCGGGCATCGCCGAAAAAGGCGGAGGCCACAAACTGAACGAACGGCCGGCTTCGGCCATCGAGCGGAAGCGACGCCAAAAACTGAGCCAAATAGACGCCGGCGTTTTTGCCGCGCTCCGGCTCGGCGCCATGAGCGGACACCCCTTCCAATTGAAAGACGACGGCCCCTTCGCTTTGCCTCATGCTCCCCTTTACGCCGCGCTCCCAGCAAAACTGTTCATAGAGGCCAAGCAGCTCCTCCGTCCGTCCCGCTCCTTCCACCACCGCTTCAGCCGCATCCGGCACCATGTTGTAGCGGCGCCCAGCTTGGAATGAGGCAAGCGCGAGCCCTTCCGCCTCCGCCGATTTAGGCGGGCGGTACGACAAATCGGCGTCAATGATTCCTTTTTCAGCATAAATGATCGGGAAATCAGCATCCGGCGCAAATCCGACATCCGGCATTTCTTCATGACGAAAATAGTGCTCTACGCACCGCCAGTCGCTTTCCTCATCGCCCCCGATGATAAGCCGCACCCGCTTGCCAAGCGGCAGCCCGAGTTCAAGGATGATTTTCATCGCGTAAAACGCCGCGACGGTCGGCCCTTTGTCATCGATCGCGCCGCGCCCGTAAAGGCGGCCATCGCGCACCTCAGCGGCAAACGGATCCATCGTCCAGCCGTCCCCGGGCGGCACGACGTCGATATGGCCGAGCACGCCGACAAGTTTCTCCCCATGCCCCATTTCGATATGCCCAGCAAATCCGTCCACATTTTTGACGCGAAACCCTTCCTCCCGGCCGCGGCGAAGCATATGCTCAAGCGCCTCGGCCACCTTGGGCCCAAACGGCGCGCCCGGCTGCGCCTGCTGATCATCGCGGACGCTCGGAATGCGGACAAGAGCTTGCACGTCGCGGACAAGATCGTCTTTTCGTTTCTTCGCTTCGTTCATCCAGTCGATGTTCAACGCCATTCTTCCTTTCCTTATTCAACACCCTTTGTTGCCAACGTATCATATCAAAAACAGGAAGTCAAAATGTTTCATTCGTTGCAAATCGATTTCCGTTTCATGACAAAATGTTGAAATTTTTCGTGAATAGAAGCAACCGGGTAGCATTTTCCCTCTCATTTCGTGTACAATGGTAGTAAACAGACAAAGACATCTCTCATCTGCTAGCGGTCGGTTGTGCCATGCGAATGATGCTAAGATAGGGAGTGGTCTTTTGAAACCTTCAACACATCGGATGCTTACCCGCATCAAGTCCGTGTATATGTACATTAGCGAAAAAGGAACGGTTACGACCCAAGAGCTTGTTGATGAGTTCGGCACCACCCCACGAACGATCCAGCGCGACTTGAACGTGCTTATGTACAACGATCTCGTTCGCAGCCCAAGCAAGGGCAAATGGACGACCACAAACAAAAAAGTGCGCATCTCTTCGTAAACCCGGTGCCAATAGGGTAGGCAAGATGAGAGATGAACGCAAACCATTTTTCCACAGATGAATATCCACTATTTTTCCATAAAAAAGGAACCGCGTCAGGTTCCTTTTTTTTCGTCCGTCTCTGGCCGGTATTGCTTCAACATGCCCACCTCTTCATCCGTCAATTCCCGATACTCGCCGACGGCCAAATCCGGGTCAAGCGGCAGCGGCCCCATTTGAATTCGTTTTAAATAGACGACCCGCTTGCCGACCGCTTGAAACATCCGCTTCACTTGATGGAACTTCCCCTCGGTGATCGTCACCTCGACATCGGAACGAAGGCCGGATTTCAACACAACGAGCTTGGCCGGCTTTGTTTCATAGCCGTCATCAAGGACGACGCCGCGCTGAAACGCCGCGACATCCGCTTCCGTCACTTCCCCGTCCACGACGGCAAAATACGTTTTCGGCACGTGTTTTTTCGGCGACAACAGCTGATGGGCGAGCTGGCCGTCATTCGTCAAGAGCAGCAGCCCTTCCGTATCTTTGTCAAGCCGCCCGACCGGAAACGGGGAAAATGCCCGGTCTTCTTCTTCAAGCAAATCGACGACCGTCTCTTCCACGGCATCTTCCGTCGCGGAAACGACCCCCGAAGGCTTATTCATCATCAAGTAAATGAACGGCTTGTACTCGACCGTTTCTCCCCAAACGGTCACGATTTGCTCATCCGGCCGCACTTTCGTTTTCGCATCACGAACCGGCGCGCCGTCCACTTTCACCGCTCCGGACTTGAGCAGCTTTTTCACTTCCTTCCTCGTCCCATACCCCATATGGGCGAGCAGCTTGTCAATGCGCAGCTCCACAAATCTCCCTCCTAAAAATATGGCCTTCATTAGGCGTTCATCTAGTCCGCTTCCGCCTTCCCCCCATACACTGTGAAGGAAACATCAAGAAGGGGGATTTGCCGATGAATGAATATTACTATTATGTCCCAACGTTGGATGATTACCGTCAACAGCCGCCAGCCAGCCAATTTTGGCCCGGATACCCAGGCGGGCCATTCGCCAACTGGGCGCGGCGCATCGAACGGCTTGAGCGGGCCGTCGAACGGCTCGACCGCCGGCTCGACCGGGTGGAAAGCCGCCTCGATCGCATCGAACGCCGGCTCGGCCTGTCGTAAGCGAAATGGAGAAAGAAGGCGGGGACGACCGCCTTCTTCTTTTTTTGCCGCAAGCCGAACGGCATGGGGGAGGGCGAAAAACAGCCGTCGTCGAACCCTTTCGCTCGGGCGCCGCGATGTTCGCAAGAAGCGCCGTCCGCCGGGCTCCCGGCCTAAACGAGCCGCTTCTAGGAAACGGCCGTCCGGTCAACGGCCGATCCCCCCATACACCCTCGTCTACGATACCGCCTTTTTCTCTTTCCGGCGCCAAAACGCAAACCGGTCGCCAAACAGCGCCGAAAACAACCCGGAGCGGATGCTGAGAAACAAGTAGACGGCCGCCCCGACCGCTGCGCCGATGGAAACAGCGCCCACCGATTCAGCGGTGCCGGCGCGGTAATCGATCCATCGGGACGCCAGCGCCTCGACCCCCATAACCGCCGCTGACATCGCCGCCGTCAAGATGGCCATAAACGCCGTCCGGCGGGCGACAAACCGATAGCGGTAGCGCGTGCGGCGCTGAATGACCCATAAGTTGAACGCCACAGAGACGAAATAGCCCGCCATCGTGGCAACAATGGCCCCGACGGCCGACCATTTCATAATGAGCGGCGTGTTGAGCAAAAGCTTCACAAGCAAGCCGGCTGTCAAACTGACGACCGTAAACCGCTGCTCGTTGATGCCTTGCATGATCGCCGCCGTCACAGAAAACAAAGCGTACAAAATCGCCGCCGGCGCATACCAGCGCAACACTTGTTCACCAAGCGGATCATAGCTGTAAAACGAGCTGTACACCGGCCCTGCCAGCACCGCCATGCCAATCACCGCCGGGAGCGTTAAAAACATGAGCACTTGAAACGTCTGGTTCAAATATTGCCGCAGCGCTTTCCGATCTTGCGCGACATACGCTTTCGTAATCGTCGGGATGAGCGCCAAGCTGAACGAGGTCGCGAGCGTCACGGGTATGATGACGAGCTTTTGCGCCCACATGTTGAACACGGAATACGCGTGCTCCGAGATGTTCCCGCGGCCCGCCGCCGCCATCGCGTGATTGAACGTAAACTGATCGACGAGCTGGTACAGCGACATCGACAAGCCGACAAAAACAAACGGAATCGAAGAAAGAAGCAGCTCTTTATACATCGCCAAAAGCGACACGTCCGCTTCGCCGCGGTCACGCGCAAGCAGCGACTGCAAATACGGACGCCGCTTCCACCAATAGACAAGCAACACCAAAAGCCCCGCCGCCGCCCCGACAAACGCGGCAAACGTCGCCGCGCTCACAGCGGAGACGATCGAGCCGTCCATCAGGCGCAAAATGACGTAGCACGCCCCAAGCAAAAACGCGATGCGCGCGATTTGTTCGACGACTTGCGACAGCGCCGTCGGGCCCATCGACTCATGTCCTTGGAAAAATCCGCGGATCAAGCTCATCACCGGCACGATGAGGAGCGCAAAGCTGACCGCGCGGATGACGGCCGTGACGTCGTCGACCGAGTTGACGTTCGTTTTCGCATCGATGACGTGCGGCGCCAAGATGGGCGCCAGGGCGTACAAAATGAGCCATGAGGCGATGCCGCTTGCGATCATCAAGACAAGGCCGGAGCGAAAGAGCCGATAGCCGACGCCGTATTCCCCAAGCGCGTTGTATTTCGACACAAACTTTGACACCGCCACCGGCAGCCCGCCGGTCGCCAAGCTCAAAAAAATTTGGTACGGCACATAGCCGTATCCGTACAGCGCCCCGCCGCGCTCGCCGACAAGATGGTAAAACGGGATGACGTAAAATAAACCAAGAAGGCGAGAAATCATCACGCCAGCCGTTAAAATAAACGTGCCGCGCAGCAGCTTCGATGTTGACATATGACCCCTTCCCTAGCCATGGACGTTGAAAATAACAACGTATCTATTTTACCATAGTTGTCAATGGAACGAAAAATATCGGCCACGCGCAGAAAGAGAGGGTGGAATGAACATGGGATACGACGTCATCATCATCGGCGGCGGTCCGTCCGGGCTCATGGCGGCCATCGGCGCCGGCGAAGAAGGGGCGAAGGTGCTCTTGTTGGAAAAAGGAACGAAGCTCGGGCGCAAGCTCGCCATCTCCGGCGGCGGACGCTGCAACGTGACGAATCGGCTGCCGGTGGATGAAATTGTCCGCCATATTCCCGGCAACGGCCGCTTTTTATACAGCGCCTTTTCCGTATTTAACAATGAAGACATCATCCGCTTTTTTGAGCGGCTCGGCGTGCCGCTCAAGGAGGAAGACCACGGCCGCATGTTTCCTAAAAGCGACAGCGCCCAGTCGGTCGTCGACGCGCTTGTTCGCGAATTGTCGCGCCTTGGCGTCGATGTTCGGCTTGAATCGCCAGTGGCGGACGTGTTGTATGAACAAGGAAAAACAGTCGGTGTCACGCTGAAAAGCGGGGAGACGATCCACGCCCGTGCGGTTGTCGTCGCCGTCGGCGGCAAATCGGTGCCGCAAACCGGCTCAACAGGCGACGGCTATCCGTGGGCGGAAAAAGCGGGCCACACGGTGACCGAATTGTTTCCAACCGAAGTTCCGATCGTCTCGCATGAGCCGTTCATCCGAGAGCGGACGCTGCAAGGCTTGTCGCTGCGCGACGTCGCGTTAAGCGTCTTAAAGCCGAATGGCAAACCGATCATCACCCACCGGATGGATATGCTGTTTACGCACTTCGGCATTTCCGGCCCAGCTGCTCTCCGCTGCAGCCAGTTTGTCGTTAAGGCGTTGAAAAAAGCGACGGACGGCGCGGTCAAAATGAGCATCGACGCGCTTCCGGACGTGACACAGGAAGAACTGTTTCAACAGTTCGCCAAGCTGTGCAAAGAGGAGCCGAAAAAGGCGATGAAAACGATCGCCAAAACGGTGCTTCCCGAGCGGTACGCCGTCTTTTTGCTCGAGCGGGCCGGCATCGACCCGCACGCCTCTGCCGGCACGGTCGGCCATGAGGCGCTGCGGGCGTTTGTCCGACAGTGCAAACAATTTACCTTTTACGTCCACGGCACGCTGCCGCTTGAGAAAGCATTCGTCACCGGCGGCGGCGTGTCGGTCAAAGAAATTGAGCCGAAAACAATGGCCTCCAAATGCATGGCCGGCCTTTACTTTTGTGGGGAAATTTTGGACATTCACGGCTACACGGGCGGCTACAACATCACCGCCGCCCTTGTCACCGGGCGGCTCGCCGGCGTGAACGCCGCCCGCTATGCATTGGCGGAAAAAAACGGGGCGAGCGGCTCCGCGGGGCAGACAGCAACGAATTGACCGCCGTCCTCATGCCCCTCGGGTGCTCCGGGGCGTTCGCTGACATTCCGACAACGCCCGTCTTCAAGGCGGGCGATCGCAAAATTTCGCCGCCTGAAATGGAAATGCCGCAACGAAAAAAGCGTCGCCCGCTTTGGGGGGATCAGCACGAAAACGGCCAAAGAATCCCGCAGTCTGGAGCCGTGTGAAGTGTCAAGTCCGGTAAATGACCATGGCGGAAAAACAGTAGATTTGCTCGCCTTCCGATTCCATCGCCGCCACGCTGTACTTGACATCGATCAACTGTCCGTCTTTCAATCGGGCTAAAAAATCATTGACCGCCGCTTCCAAATCTTTTTCATGCTCTTTATCAAACACTTTCACTTTGTACATCGCCATTCCCCCGTTTTCTTTTTCCTTTTCCACGCATTTAGGGAAAATCCTGCCCACAAAAGGCGTCACGCGCCCCCGAACAGCGGGACGCGTGACGTCAGAAACTTCATTCGTCTTAATACACTCCAACCGCATTGAACGCCTGTTTCACCGAGTTGACTTCTTGGCTTGTCGACCCGTACAAATCAGCGGCCGCTTGCACGCAGGCGGCGCGCAGCTGGCTGAAGTTCGACGTCGGCGTCAAATAGTAGACAAGCGCCCGGTAGAAAATTTTCCCCATTTTGTCGCGGCCGATGCCGGTGACGCTCACGCCGTAATGGACGCCGCCTTGGCTGAGCAAGTACGCCGCTTTATTGATGATGCCGCTGTTCGTATGGACGCCGCCGTTGTCTTGCGTGCCGGTGTACCGTTTGGAATAATGATCCGGATCGCCGTATTTCGCCGGGTCGGACATCGAGCGGAGCGCATCGCCGGCGATCCCAGGCGTGTAAATGTCTTCGCCGATCTCCCAGTCCGGGTTGCGGTTGGCGTAGAACTCCACGAGCGTGCCGAAAATATCGGACATCGCTTCATTGATGGCGCCGGATTCGTTTTGGTAAACAAGCCCGGCCGTATAATCCGTCACCGCATGGGTCAACTCATGCCCAACGACGTCAATGCCGCCGGAAAACGGCAAAAACGTCTGTCCGTCGCCATCGCCGTACACCATTTGCGAACCGTTCCAAAACGCGTTGTTGTAGCCGCGGCCGTAATGGACGGTCGAACGGATGGCGGCGTTGCTGCCGTCATAGCTCAGCCGGCCGTGCACATTTTTGTAGTAATCATACACGACGCCGGCGTAATAATGGGCGTCCACGGCCGCCGCGTCATAGCTGGCGAAAAATTGATTGTCGACATCGGCCCATAAGCTGCCGGGCAAAACGGTGCGGTTTCGTCCGTCATACGTAAAAATGCCGCTGCCGCGCGTATTGTCTTGCAAATAGTAGTAGCCATAATACGAGGAATACGTCGTATTGATATATTTCTGATCCCCCAACACACCGCGGCCCACGCCGACCGTCGACGTGCCGGCGACCGGCTGCCCGCCGCCCGGCTTCGCCTCGTCCATTTGGTTCCATTTGTTCAACACTTTTCCGTCTGCGGCATCGATCATGTAGATCCAGTTGCCTGGGACAGGGGTTAAAAAGCGGACATTGACTTCATAGGCGAGGCGCGGGGTCTCCCCATCCGGATAGATGACAAGCCGCGTTGGTTTTCCCTCTTCGGCCGCCGGCCGTTCTTTCGTCACCGCATCAGCCACATCTTGTTTCGCGATCATTTCCGCTTGTTGAATGGAAATGGCAGCTTCTGTTTTCAACGTTCGTTTGTCCAAATTCGGAATGAGCGTACCCGACAAAGAGGACAATTCGCCATCGTTGACATGGGCAACGAGCACGGCGCCATACACTGGGATGCCGTGATAGCGCTGTTCAAAACGCATGACCGTATGGCCGAGTTCATCCGTTTGTTTGCCAATCAAGCTCAGCCGTTCGCGGGCTTGTCCACCAAGCTGGAACGTATTCTTCTCTTGATCAAGATAACGGTAAACCAATTCTTCCGGAGCATCCTCGCCTTTTAACAGCGAACCAGAAACGAACGACGGCGTCTTCCACTGTTCGTTCCACACCATTGATCTTTCCTTCGCCGAAGCCCCGAACGGCCAAGCCATCAATCCAAACGCCAACCCAATCGCGCCAAGCATCGCCCGTTTGTTCATTCCCTTTACCCCTTTCTTATATTTTCAAATTATTTATTCTAATAAAAATTTTATTACAATATATTTTGATTGGGTATTGGGAAAATGATCGGGCGACATGCGTCCTGATCCGGCAGCCTATTTTCCGTTTTTCCCTCTTTGCGGCTTTCCGCCTGCGACAAAACAGCCAAAGTGAAACACGACCGACAGCGAAGCTGCCAAGCGAAAAAACGATTGATCTTTTTCGCTTGAGCCGACGGATTTCCACAGAACGTGCTTTGACGGACGAAACAAAAAACCGACTCATCCCCCGCTTTCGCCCCATGGCGAAAACAGGAGACGGATCGGTTCGAAGAAGATCAACACAGACAGGCAAAGCGCCAATCCAGCCGCTTCTTTTATCGGGCGATCACCGTCGGCGGCGGATGCTCATCTTTAGCCGCTTCTTTCACCCCGATGCCTTGGCCAAAGGCTGAAGCGAGGCCAAGGACGGCGAGAACGATGATCACAACGACCCGCTTTTTCACGAGCTTCACCTCCTTTCAAACGCCTGTTTGCGCCCGCAAGAGAGCGCAACTTAATTGATAATATTGGGCCGCCTGCTTGTATTGGCGCCTCCGCATATAACAATCCGCCAAATATTCGGCATACAATGACGCGTCGTCATACTCCTTCTTTTTTTGGAAATAGGGAATCGCCTCCTGTTTGAGCAGCCGCTCCAACGGTTCATCTTCTTCGCTCAAAAGCAGCCGGTAAATGGAAAAATGCAAATAATACTCATAATGCTCGGACACGCCGTTAGGGGCTTGTTCGAGCTGTTTCCACCCTTCCTCGACAGCCATCGACGCTTTGCGATAATGCTTGGCATCACAATGCACGCGCACGAGCGACAAAAGCGTGATGAGCCGGGAATCCAGCGGAGCGGCCTCTTTATAGATCAAACTGTTCTCATAATGTTGCACCGCCTCGCGGTATTGACGTTTCATTCCTTTCAAGTGGCCGAGATTGTGTTCCACAATCCCAAGAAGCCGTCGATCATCCACCATCCTCGCCGCCTTTTGGGCCAGCAGACAATGGTCAACCGCTTTATCGATCTCCCCGCAGCGCCGATGGCAAATCGCCAGCAGCACATGGCATTCGGCGCTCCGCCGCAAGTCGTATTCCGCCTGGCTGAGCGCCAGCGCGCGCTCGGCGTAATGAAGGCATTGAAACCATTTCCACAGACGGCTGCATGCAAGCGCCGACAAGTAAGCCAAATCGGCCTCCTCCCCGCTCGTTTTCCATTCTCCCTTCAACAACTCTTCTGCCTTTTGATAACAATGCAAGGCGTCGTCATATTTTTCTTGACAATAATATAAAAGCCCAAAAAACTTCCAATAATAATAGCGCATGTCATCACTCAACGACCCATACCAGTCCCGCACGCTTTGCGCCGCCGTTTCCGCCCCCTTTTTGTCGCCAAGAAGCAGCCAATACCGGATTCGCATCAGCTGAAAATAAATCATGGCTTCGGCATCCCCAGACTGCTCGCATCGTTCTTTGACCGTTTCATACAGTTCCCGCGCGGCAGGCACATCACGGTTCGTCATCGCCTTATACCACGACATCACCCATTCGAACCATGAAGGCATTGTTTCGTTTCCACCCGGCCGGATGTCCAGCCGCCGAAACAGCCATTCGAGCACCTCTTGGCTCGGTATGACTTGGTTATTCTCAATTTTCGATAAATAAGAAACCGAAATAATGCCTTCAGCCGTTTCTTCTTGGGTCAGGCCTTTCATCAAGCGGGCGAATTTCAAGCGGTCGCCGAGTTTCAACAGAGAGCTCCTCCTTCGAACAAGTGTCTGATTTTACCGAAAATTATATCCTTTCCTTTTTTTTCTTGCATCACACTTTGGTACTAAAACAAAATGGAAAAAGCGCCCCTAAAAGCTGGGACGCTTTTTCGCTCCTACCCCGCAAGCGGACCGGGGAAGCGCAAGCCGCCGACGCATGAAAAGGCCCGCGGCAGCCAGCCATTCCTCTGCCTCTTGACTGAACGGGGCCGTTCGGATGGATCCATTTCCCATCCGCTGACACGTTCCGTCGTTTTGGTCTCGACAAAAACGGGATCACTTGGATGACGGCCCGCCGCCATGCCCTGTTCTTTGAGCCGGAAGCGTTTATCGCTTCGGCACTGTTTCGCCTTCCCACTCGAGCATGCCGCCCGTCATGTTGCGGACGCGATAGCCAAGCTCTTGCAAGTAGCGGCAGACGTTTTCGCTCCGCCGTCCGGAGCGGCAGACGAAAATATATTCTTCGTTGCGGTCGAATTCCTCAAGCCGATCGGGGATGTCGCCCATTTTAATATGTTTGGCGCCGGGGATCATGCCGAGGGCGACTTCCTCGTCTTCGCGCACATCGACAATGTTCAGCTTTTCCCCGCGTTCGAGTTTTTCTTTCACTTCAGCCGGCGTGATTTCCTTGATCTCTTCCATGGCAGATCGACCCCTTTCGTTGGTGGATAGGGAGCGGGCCGAAGCCCGCCCTCATCATCAGTTGGCGACGATATTGACGAGCTTGCCGGGGACGGCGATCACTTTGCGCACGGTTTTGCCCTCAAGCTGCTCTTTGATTTTTTCATCGGCGAGCGCCCGCTCCTCGAGCGCTTCTTTTGGCAAGTCAACGGGCACGTGCAAGCGCGACCGCACTTTGCCGTTGATTTGCACGACGATTTCCACGACGTCTTCCACAAGCTTCGTTTCATCATACGTCGGCCACGGTTCATAGGCGATCGTGTCCGTGTGGCCAAGCTTTTGCCACAGCTCCTCGCCGATGTGCGGGCAGACCGGCGACAAGAGCTTGACGAAGCCTTCCATGTATTCTTTTTTCATTTGCTCCGCTTTGTACGCTTCGTTGATGAACACCATAAGCTGCGAAATGGCGGTGTTAAAGCGGAGCGCTTCATAGTCTTCCGTCACTTTTTTCACCGTTTGGTGATAGATGCGCTCGAGCGTATCGTTCGCCGGTTCGTCGACAATGTTCGGGTTCAGTTCGCCATTCTCGGTGACAAAGAGTCTCCAGACGCGGTCGAGGAAGCGCCGCGCCCCGTCAAGCCCTTTCGTCGACCAAGCGATCGACGCCTCAAGCGGCCCCATGAACATTTCATACAGCCGCAAGGTGTCGGCCCCATGGCTTTCGATGATGTCGTCCGGGTTGACGACGTTGCCTTTTGATTTGCTCATTTTTTCGTTGTTTTCGCCTAAAATCATCCCTTGGTTGAACAGCTTTTGGAACGGTTCTTTCGTCGGCACGATGCCAAGGTCATAGAGAAACTTATGCCAGAAGCGGGCATAAAGCAAATGCAAAACCGCGTGCTCCGCCCCGCCGATGTAAACATCGACCGGCAGCCACTTTTTCAGCTTTTCCGGATCGGCGAGCTGCTTGTCGTTGTGCGGGTCGATGTAGCGTAAATAATACCAGCAGCTTCCAGCCCATTGCGGCATCGTGTTCGTTTCGCGCCGCCCTTTTTTCCCGGTTTTCGGGTCGACAACATTGACCCATTCTTCGATGTTGGCCAGCGGCGACTCGCCCGTTCCCGACGGACGGATTTCATCCGTTTTCGGCAGCACAAGCGGCAATTCCTCTTCCGGCACCGGCGTCATCGTGCCGTCTTCCCAATGGATGATCGGAATCGGCTCGCCCCAGTAGCGCTGGCGGCTGAACAGCCAGTCGCGCAGCCGGTACGACACTTTTTTCCGCCCTTTGCCGTGCTCCTCAAGCCAGGCGATCATTTTGTCGATCGCTTCCTGCTTGTTCAAGCCGTTCAAAAACTCGGAGTTGATATGCTCGCCATCTCCGGTGTACGCTTCCTTTTCGATATTCCCGCCGGCGACGACTTCTTTCATCGGCAAGTGGAATTTTTTCGCAAACTCGTAGTCGCGCTCATCGTGCGCCGGCACGGCCATGATCGCTCCGGTGCCGTAGCTCATCAAGACGTAGTCAGCGATCCAAATCGGAAGCCGATCGCCGGTGACCGGGTGAATGGCGTACGCGCCGGTGAACACGCCCGTTTTTTCTTTCGCCAAATCGGTGCGCTCAAGGTCGCTTTTGCTTTGAATTTCCTTTAAGTAGGCGTCAACGGCTGGCTTTTGCTCCGGCGTCGTGATTTTTTCAACGAGCGGATGCTCCGGCGCCAAGACGGTGTACGTCGCGCCAAACAGCGTATCCGGACGCGTCGTGAACACGGTGAATGTTTCGTCATGGCCGTCGACGGCGAACTCGATTTCCGCTCCTTCCGAACGGCCAATCCAGTTGCGCTGCATCTCCTTAATGCTTTCCGGCCAGTCGAGCTCTTCCAAATCTTCAAGCAAGCGGTCGGCATAGGCGGTGATTTTCAGCATCCATTGCCGCATCGGCTTGCGGATGACCGGATGCCCGCCGCGCTCGCTCCGGCCGTTGATCACCTCTTCGTTCGCCAGCACCGTGCCGAGCGCCGGGCACCAGTTGACCGGCACTTCATCCATGTAGGCGAGCCCTTTTTCATACAGCTTCAAGAAAATCCATTGCGTCCATTTGTAATAGTTCGGGTCGGTCGTATTGATCTCCCGGTCCCAGTCGTACGAAAAGCCAAGCGACTTGATTTGCCGGCGGAAATTGTCGATGTTTTTTTGCGTAAACTCCGCCGGGTCGTTGCCGGTATCGAGCGCATATTGCTCGGCCGGCAGCCCGAACGCGTCCCAGCCCATCGGGTGAAGGACGTTGTACCCTTGCATCCGCTTCATGCGCGCCAAAATATCGGTCGCCGTATATCCTTCCGGATGGCCGACGTGCAAGCCGGCGCCGGATGGATACGGGAACATGTCGAGAACGTAAAACTTCGGCTTGTCATCATCATCGGACGTGCGGAACGTTTTGTTTTTCTCCCAATAGTCCTGCCATTTTTGTTCAATTTCGCGGTGGTTGAAGCTCATCGCAGCACTCCTCCTATCAAGTTCTACTTGCATCATTGACGAAAATATGTACAAAAAAACCCCCCATCCCCACAGCAAAGGGACGAGAGGCGCGCTTCCCGCGGTACCACCCTTTTTGGCGCGCCAAACGGCGCACCCGCTTTCTTCCTTAACGCGGATGGACGGCCGGCGCTGTCGATGACCGTTCACGCCGGCAACTCCGAGGCGAGTTCACGAGCCGACTTCGGTTGACTCGCACCATCCGTCAACTCTCTGCCGTCCGTCGGGCCCGCTACTGCTCCTCTTCACCGTTATTCGCCTTATTCGCACATGAATCGACCGATGAGTGGACAGAATGACAAATTTATTATTATTTTAAAAAATTTGTCGATCAATTGCAAGCCGAAATCTATACGGAAGCCGCGGTTTTTTCATCCGCGTTCTCCGTCCGCTTCGGGAGCCGACGATCATGCAAAAGCGCGGCCAGCACCGCCAATAAGGCAAACAATGCTAACATCATGATGAGCAGTTTCATTCCAAACAGATCGGCGACCGAGCCGCCGATGACCGGTCCGATCATCCGTCCGGCCGTGGCCGTCCCGTTGACGATTCCTTGGTAAAACCCGGCTTTCCCCGGGGGCGCCCATTCGTTCACCGCGGCCGGAATCGCCGGCCAGACGATCATCTCGGCGATCGTGAGCACCATCATGGACGCGGCAAACTCTGCAAACGAATGCGCCCCCAACAGCATGGCAAACGAAACGGCGAAAATAAAAAAACCGATCACGATTTGCCGCTTCAACGTCGGCATGAAGCGGCGGATGACCGCTGACAACAGCGGCTGGGCCAAGACGATCAACGCCCCGTTGATCGTCCAAAGCAAGCTGTACTGCCCGACTGGTATCCCGAGCTCGCGTGTATAGGCGGCGATCGTCGTCGACCATTGGACATAGCTCAACCAACACAGTCCATAGCCGGCGCAAAGGAGGGCAAGCGCCCAGCCCGCGGAGCGGGATGGCGCTCTTTCCGCTTCTCCGGATCGTTTCTTTCTCGGCGGCGGCAAGAGCGGAACGCGGCGCAGCCCGGCCACAACCGTAAACAAAAACGCGGCATACAACAAAAGATTGGCGAAAAAAACGAGCGAGAACGAATATGAAGCGACAAGCCCGCCAAGCGCCGACCCGACGGCGACGCCGATGTTTTGCGCGACATACAAGGCGTTGAACGCCCGCCGCCCCCCTTCCGGCCAAATCGCCCCGGCGTACGCCGACGCCGCCGGAAAGACGACGCCGCTGCCAACGCCGACAAACGCCAAAAACACCGCATAATGCGGCCAACCGTGCCAAACGCTTAAGCCGCCGAGCGCGGCCATCGTCAACACCGCTCCGGCCAACAAAACGCGAAACCCGCCGATCCGGTCAAACAAAAAGCCGCCGGCCAAGCTGCCGATGACGCTTCCCCCAGAGTTGAGCATGAGCACGACACCAGCGACAGCGAGCGGCTGGCCGAGCTGTTCGTGCAAATAGATCGTGTTTAGCGGCCATAGAAACGACGCCCCTGTCACATTGAGCGCCATGCCGACAAGCAGCCACCAAAGAGCGCGGGGCATCGGTCATCATCCTTTTCTGGTTTTTATTTTGAGTTCCGAAATAATTGTAGGGGAAAACAGGAAAAAATGCAATCAAAAAGGCGGAGCGTTCCGATGCGTCCGCCACTTTTTTGCCAAACTAACTCCCCACGGAAACAATGGCTTTTGAAGCGGGGCTCCTGCGCGAAAAGAAGAACAAGACGGAGCGGCTTCCGCCCCTTTGGCTTGTCGTCACCCGTTCCGCTGCTTGGAGCGGATCGGTTGGCCGCCCGTTTCCTCGTATTGCTTTTTCGCCAGCTTCACCGGGTCAAAGTCTTGACCAAGCTCCAAATCGTTATTGTTTTGGCCGTTGCGTGTTTTTTGTTCCGGATTCGTTTGTTTCAAGCGTCGCTTCATGTTGTGTTCCTCCTCGTTTCAGCGGTCAAGCAAAATCATGTCATTTTGCAATTGCTCCAGTTGGAGCCGCATCCGATGCAGCTGCTCGCGCTGCTGGGCGTTGCAGCTTCGCGCCAAGTGCGCTAAATCGATGACCGTCTGCTCGAGCATCTGCTGGGCGTTGGTGTATTCGGTGATGTTGTAATGCTCCTGCTTTTGCGCTTCCGTATATTGCTCTTTCGCGTAGCGGATCACATCTTCACACCGCTGCAAAAATTCCTCAACGGATTGTCTTGTCGCCATGCGCTCACCTCGTTTCGTGATATTCCCTCATGTTTACTATGCGCCGCATAGGCCGGCCGTATCACGCCAATGATTGGCAGCGGTCGATTTTCCATGAAGTTTTTGTTACAATGCCGACGTGAGGATCTTCGTTCAGCTCGATCAATGTCGGTCAGCTCAAGGTTTTCTGTCACGCCGGCGCAGAGGATGGAAAGTTTAGGGGAAAAGCGATGGCATCCGACACTTTGGCGCAACGCCACGCCTGCCAACGTAAACGATGAAACGATCACAAGGAGGGGACAACCGATGGCTTTGATGAACATTTTGCCGTTTGCCCGCTTTTTGCTTGATCAAGCAGTCAACGAAGGCGACATCGCCGTCGACGCGACCGTCGGCAACGGGCACGACACCGTGTATTTGGCCCAACGCGTCGGGGATTTCGGCCATGTGTTCGGCTTTGACATTCAGTCTGAGGCCATCACCGCCGCTTCCGCCCGCCTCGCGAAACATGGGCTATGCGGGCGGGCGACGTTGTTCGAGCGAAGCCATAGTGAACTGCTTGAGGCGCTTCCCGCCGATGTACACGGGCGCATCGCCGGCGCGGTGTTCAACCTCGGCTATTTGCCGGGCGGCAATAAGCAAATCGTCACCCAGCCGGAATCGACGATCGAAGCGGTCCGCCAGTTGCTTTCCGTCATGAAGCCGGGCGGCGTCATCGTTCTTGTCGTCTACCACGGCCATCCGGAAGGAAAGCGCGAACGCGACGCGCTCCTTGATTACGTCCGCTCTCTTGATCAACGGCGCGTCCATGCCTTGAAATACGAATTCATCAATCGGCAAAACAACCCGCCGTTTTTGCTCGCGCTCGAAACCCGGGCGGATAAGGGCGCCTGAATCAATCGGATCCCGCCCCTTTTGCCAATACAAGCAAACGGCCGCCCTTATGAAAAGGACAGCCGTTTTTGCCGCTCCTGCCAAAAGCGGTATGCTTTTCCGTTCCAATAGAAAAACTGCGACGCCGCCCCGCCGGCGCGGACGAGCCGGCGCGCCAGCCGGCGCAGCCCGCGTTGCTTTTTCACCTTGGCATCCGACAAATACAATCCAAGAAGCCCTCGGTGAATAAGGCGGTGAAACTCGCCGTGCGGAAGGGCGCCGACATGGCGGTCGGCCTCTTCGATGAAATGGCAAAGCCGCTCAAGCATCACCGTTTCATTCGGATAGTAAAAGCAAAAGTTTAAATCGCCGCCGTCCCGGTCTTCCTCCTGATCGATCAAATAGTCGAGCAAAATGTGCAGTCCTTGAATGTAAGGAAAATAACCGTCGCGCACTTGTCTCGCCATCTCCGGCGGCAGCGATTCGCCAAACGCATAGGCGACGAGGCAGAAAATGCCGAGCGTCGAACCGGAGCAGGCGGAAAACTCATACCACTCCATCGGCGGCAAGGCGTCTTTGTATTGCGCGAACCATTTCTCCAGCCGCGGCACCCGCTCGCTCGCTTCGACATGTTTATGCACTTGCAAGTCGCAATAATATCCGGCCAATTCATGCAAAAATGGGGCGATCGTCTCATAATGGCGCACCGTCTCGAGCACCTCTTGGCACGTGCGGACAAGCGCCGGCAAATAGCCGCCGTCTTCCTGTTCGCGGCGATGGCGGTAATAGTTCGACGGCTCCGCGCCGATCGTCAAAGCGTCCGGCATCGAATCGTGCAAGGCGCGAAAGTCGAGCGGATCGAGCGAGGTGCTGCGGTCGCACAAATTATCCAAATAATCGCTGATCGTCTGGTAAGCAACGATAAAGCGGATGCAATCCTCCATGTTTTCTCCGGCCAAGAGCGCCAAAATGGAGCCGCCTTCGCAATGGAACGTTTTCGAAGCGATGCTCGCGAGCGCCTGGCGCCGCAATTCCGGGTCGGGAATGCGCTCGGCCTGGCGCCGCCAATAGGCAAGCTCGCGGTGGACAAGCGGAAGCACGTCACGATACACCATTTTCATCAAGGCGATGGGGTTTTTCGGAATGTTCAATCGGCTCACCTCAGGTGCAAACACCATGGTCTCGTCTCCTAGCATTTCCATCTTATCGGCAACCAAAATCGTTTCGCGTCTGAACAGCTTGCGATCTCGTCTTCCAGTATTGCCATCAATGCGGCCGGGGCAAACCATAAAAGGGTTGGCGACGGAGTGAAAAAGCCGCTCAACAACGGTTCTTCTCACGTTGAGAAGCTTTGTGAAATCGGATCTTCTTCCCCGATCCCAACCACTCATCGGGCGAAACGAAACGTTTTTCACCAATCCCGATTAGGTGCGCTCGCTTTCGTTGGCGATTTGGACGCAGCGTTGTACAATACATGGTGAACGATCGATTTTGCAACAGAAAGGAACGAACGCCCATGATTTACCCATACAAAGGCAAAACGCCGCAAATTGCCGCCTCCGCCTTTATCGCCGACTATGTGACGATCACCGGCGATGTCGTGATCGGCGAAGAGACAAGCATTTGGTTCAATACCGTCATTCGCGGCGATGTGGCGCCAACGGTGATTGGCAACCGGGTCAATATTCAAGATAACTCAATTTTGCATCAAAGTCCAAACAATCCGCTTATCATTGAGGACGGGGTGACGGTCGGCCATCAAGTCATTTTGCACAGCGCCATCGTTCGCAAAAACGCGCTCATCGGCATGGGCTCAATCATTTTGGACCGCGCGGAAATCGGGGAAGGCGCGTTTATCGGCGCCGGCAGTTTAGTGCCGCCGGGCAAAAAAATTCCGCCCAACACGCTCGCCCTCGGCCGGCCGGCGAAAGTCGTCCGCGAACTGACGGAAGACGATATCCGCGAAATGGAGCGCATCCGCCGCGAATATGTCGAGAAAGGGCAGTATTACAAAGCGCTGCAGCAACAGCGGACATCGTGCGCCGACAAAAAAGAGCTGCCGTGATCAGGCAGCTCTTTTTCTTTCATCACTTGTCCGCCAACGCCAGCGCTTGTTCTTTCAACAAGGCGGCTTTGTCGGTGCGCTCCCACGGCAGGTCGATGTCCGTACGCCCAAAATGGCCGTAAGCAGCCGTCTGTTTGTAAATCGGGCGGCGAAGGTCGAGCATTTTGATGATGCCCGCCGGGCGGAGATCGAAGTTGTTGCGCACGACCTCAATCAAAATGTCTTCCGATACTTTGCCGGTGCCGAACGTATCGATCGAAATCGAAACTGGGCGGGCGACGCCGATCGCGTAGGCAAGCTGCACTTCGCATTTGTCGGCCAGTCCTGCCGCGACGATGTTTTTCGCGACATAGCGGGCCGCATACGCTGCCGAGCGGTCGACTTTCGTCGGATCTTTGCCCGAGAACGCGCCACCGCCGTGGCGGGCGTAGCCGCCGTACGTATCGACGATGATTTTGCGCCCCGTCAACCCAGCATCCCCTTGCGGACCGCCGATGACAAACCGTCCTGTCGGGTTGATGAAATATTTCGTGTTCTCATCAAGCAGCTCCGCGGGCACGACCGGCTTGATGACCTGCTCTTTAATGTCGCGCTGGATTTGCTCTTGCGTAATTTCCGGATGGTGCTGCGCGGAAACGACGATCGTATCGACGCGCACCGGTTTGCCGTTTTCATCGTATTCGATCGTCACTTGCGTTTTCCCGTCCGGCCGCAAGTACGGCAAGACGTCCGTTTTGCGCACTTCCGCCAATCGGCGCGCCAAGCGGTGCGCAAGCGAAATCGGCAGCGGCATCAATTCTTCCGTCTCATTGCAGGCGAACCCAAACATCA
Source organism: Geobacillus sp. YHL (assembly GCF_022341265.1). NCBI lineage: Bacteria > Bacillati > Bacillota > Bacilli > Caryophanales > Anoxybacillaceae > Geobacillus > Geobacillus sp. YHL. The sequence goes on along the minus strand of NZ_JAEIGB010000001.1, from coordinate 54,501 downwards.
ATCCTTGGTCGCCGGCGCCGATCGCTTCGATTTCCTCGTCAGTCATCTGACCTTCGCGCGCCTCGAGCGCCCGGTCCACCCCCATCGCAATGTCCGGCGATTGTTCGTCAATCGACGTCAGCACCGCGCACGTATCAGCGTCAAATCCGTATTTGGCGCGCGTGTAGCCGATCTCCCGGATCGTATCGCGGACGATGCGCGGAATGTCCACGTATGTTGATGTCGTGATTTCCCCGCTCACGAGCACCAGCCCGGTCGTGACGCTCGTTTCGCAGGCGACGCGGGCGTTCGGATCTTTTTCCAAAATGGCATCCAAAATGGCGTCAGAAATTTGGTCGCAAATTTTATCCGGATGTCCTTCCGTCACAGACTCTGAAGTAAACAAGCGGCGTTTGGCTGACATTCGGTTTGTTTCCTCCTCTTGGCATAATGTGGCGACACGGAACTCATTTCCCTTTTTCCCTTCGCAATATAAAAAACCTTTCCTGTAACGGCTGAGGAAAGGTCATGGCAATCGTATTGCTTCCTTTCACTCTTATCGTTCAAGGACTGCGCCTTGCCACAGGTTAGCACCATTTCACACATGTACAGTTGTGACGGTTGCTGGGCTTCATCGGGCCTGTCCCTCCACCGGCTCGGGATAAGAGTATCCGTTCAATGACTTATCTTATCGCAACGGAATCGGCAAAGTCAACTATCAAAATTCATTTTTTATCATTTCCAGCCGCGAAAATTCTTTCCTCAAGGAAATCGACACATTGGGCAAAATAAAGTTTGAAAAACCCACACAATTAGTATGGACTATTAATAAAAATGTGTTATACTATTTTCAAGAGTGATTACAAAAAGAAGGCAGGTTTTGAATATGGGGATCGCAAACATGACGAATAAGCTTGATGTATTGCTGCAAAAACCATACGTCCGCCATCAGCTGTCCGTCGCCGAGCTCGTCGAGAAAGTCCTGCAACGGAACGAAGGGCGGCTGACCCACACCGGAGCCGTCGCGGTCACGACCGGCAAGTACACAGGGCGGTCGCCGAAAGACAAATACATCGTCGAAGAGCCGTCCACAAAACAAACGATCGACTGGGGCCCGGTCAACCAGCCGATGTCTCCCGAGACGTTTGATAAACTGTACGACAAAGTGCTCGACTATTTAATGAAGAAAGATGAACTGTTCGTGTTTAAAGGCTTTGCTGGCGCTGATCCGAAATATCGGCTGCCGATTCAAGTCGTGAACGAATTCGCCTGGCACAACTTGTTCGTCCATCAGCTGTTCATCCGGCCGAGCGCCGAAGAGCTCGCCGCGCATGAGCCGCAGTTTACGGTGATTTGCGCGCCGAACTTTAAAGCCGACCCGAAAGTTGACGGCACGCGCTCGGAAGCGTTCATCATCATCTCGTTTGAACGGCGCACCGTGTTGATCGGCGGCACCGAGTATGCCGGCGAAATGAAAAAATCGATTTTCTCGGTCATGAACTATGTGCTGCCGGAACAAGGCATCCTGCCGATGCACTGCTCGGCCAACGTCGGGCAGGAAGGCGACGTCGCCCTCTTTTTCGGCTTGTCGGGAACGGGAAAAACGACGCTCTCGACCGACCCGAACCGCCGCTTGATCGGCGATGACGAACACGGTTGGTCAAGCCGCGGCATTTTCAACATCGAAGGCGGCTGCTATGCGAAATGCATCAACCTATCGCGCGAGAAAGAGCCGCAAATTTTTGACGCCATCGGCTTCGGCGCGGTGCTCGAAAACGTCGTTCTCGATGACGCGACGCGGGTGCCGAATTACGACGACGGCACGCTGACGGAAAACACACGCGCCGCCTACCCGCTTCAGGCGATCCAAAACATCATCGACCCGAGCGTCACCGGCCATCCGTCCACGATCGTGTTTTTGACAGCCGATGCGTTCGGCGTCCTGCCGCCGATCAGCAAGCTGACGCGCGAACAGGCGATGTACCATTTCTTAAGCGGCTACACAAGCAAGCTCGCCGGCACCGAACGCGGCGTCACCGAACCGGAAGCAACGTTCTCAACGTGCTTCGGCGCACCGTTTTTGCCGCGCCCGGCCGTTGAGTACGCGGAAATGCTCGGGCAAAAAATCGCCGAACACAACGTCCGCGTCTTTTTGGTCAACACCGGCTGGACAGGGGGGCCGTACGGCGTCGGAAGCCGCATGAAGCTCGCCTACACCCGGGCGATGGTGCAAGCCGCCGTCGAAGGGGAGCTCGACAACGTCGAAACGGTCAAAGATCCGATTTTCGGCCTCGCCATCCCGACCCGCGTCCCGGGCGTGCCGGATGACGTCCTGCAGCCGCAAAACACATGGGCCGACAAACAAGCATACGAACAAAAAGCAAAAGAGCTAGCGCAAAAATTCCGCGCCAACTTCCAAAAATTCGCCCACATCGATCCGTCCATCGAAAAACTCGGCGGACCGCTCGTTTAACAAGAACCCAGCCGGACAGGGAACCGTTCCCTGTCCGGCTGTTTTTTATTTCTTTCCTTTGCTTTGGACTCCGACACTGAATCCTTAAGCATTTCTGTACGTCGATCCGTTTCATTCGCCTCAAACAACCTCAAAACAACCGGACTCGATCAAACGCAATGGGCTTCTGTGTTTTCATTTGTCGCAATGGCCATTAGTTCTGTAAGGAATACGTAATGTCATCAAAAGATGGATGATTAATGAACTTGCGCATGATTTCTAAAGTTTTTACTCCCTGTTCCCCCAAGAATTGTGTTCTTGCCTCTATTTCTTCAACTGTTTTCCGCAAATCATCCATATACTTCTCAGAATTTTTAGAATCATTAAACAAGTGATAAAGATGCATAATTCCTATAGAAACTCCAGCAGCATGATATGCTCTGTCTAAAGGCCTTTTGATTTTCAAGATGGTTGATGTAACTAGAGCTTCTTCTTTTGCACATTCATTAGCATTAGGAAACATACAGTTAATCATATCATCCAAGAAGATACTTTGGTGGATAAACTCATGATAAATGGCCTCTGCATATTCAATGATTGACCAATCAGATTGAGGGTTTAACCATACTAATCCCATAACATTGGACACTGATCCTCCACCAAACAAATCTTTTTTTAAAATCAAAAAGGTACCAATAAGTGTATTAATTAAATCATACAAATCATTATGCAATACTTTGATCAACTTTAATGCTTTTTCAATTCTATCAGTAATTACTTCTTGCTCTTGTTGTGAATAAATGTGTTTATCGTTTTCCAAATCCTCTTTGTCAATCATACCCAAACTAAGTAATTTATTTTGCAATGTTTTATCAAAATATGTAACATGTATTTTTTCGTTTGAGTATGGAACAGGAACATCTTGAATATAATTTATGGCTTCAAAATATTTCTCTTTTAACGTGACACCTAATGGGAATTTCTTTCCACTTTCCTGCTCGACATAATTTTTTAGAATCTCGATATTCTCGATAATGTGTGATTTATGCAGAAATGGTAAAAAGATTTTTGATTCTGTCTGAACTATACTTGACATACTACTCCCCCTATTCACGGTATATTTATGGCTCTTCACCACAAAATACACTTGACAAAAAACGTTTTTCATAACGTCAAAAAGATCAATTTCCATTTTTTGTTATTTTGTTCAACTGGGAGGGTCAATATCATGTTTGTTCCTAAAAGTCAAGTACATCTTTCACCCGAGTTCGACAGTTTTGAGGCCATTTTAGGCTCTTGGGTGATGTCCCCACGGGTGAAGGAGCGCTCCCCTTCCCATGGGTCGTAACCGTCGAGGTTGGACTTTTCGCGATGTTCCTGGAGCTAGTTGAGTTTTAGCGATCAACTAGCCCCATTTTTTTCATAAATTGAACAAACTACTTTGTCAAATGAATTTGCATTCTAAGTGGTTGTACTACAAGAGACATTTGTGCATTACTTTTTAAATAATGTTCAACATAACGTTTAATATTTTCGACATGCTTTTTATTCATGGAATAACACCTCCTTCTATTTGTATTCATTGCCATTTTAACAAAAAAATGTATAATTACAACAATCAAAAAAATAAAATTATTCTATACCTGTGGTGCTAGTTGAGCGCTGATGCTCAACCAGCACCATAGGAATAAAAATGGACTCTAAACAGAATAAGGGGGAGGCTTCCATTGCTTCAGTATATCCATTCGCCTTTAGGAAATTGTTGAAAATCCATCCGCTTTCTTTCGCCTCCTCGCTTAGGGGCGCGACAAAAAGCTCGTTTTATCAAAAACTGAAGAGCTGGCTTTTGGTTCGTGTTTACGATTCCATTACCAATCGTTTCGATGATCAAAGAGAGGATTGAGGTCATGAAAAAGAAACCATTTCATTTCCTTTGGATCGGACAATCTTTCGCGAATTTCGGAGATGTGTTCTACATTGTTTCCGTTGTCTCTTGCCTATATCATTTGACATCGAAAGCCATGGCTGCCGCCTTAGTCCCTTTTTTCGTTACATTGTCGTTATTTATTAGTGGAATCGTCGCACCGATATTTTTCGAAAAATATAAACTAAAAACGTTATTGTCCTACGGACAACTGTGTAAAACATTTCTGCTGCTTTTTCTCTCGCTGTTTTTGCAATGGGGTGCGGAACATCACATTGCGATCGTTTACGTTTTTGTATCATTGATCGCTTTTTTAGACGGGATCAATAATCCGATTAAAAACTCCCTCGTTCCTTTTATAGTTTCCAAGGAGGAAATCTTGAAAGCCAACAGTTTTTTAAACACGTTAGACCAATTCATCAAACTTAGCGCATGGCCGATCGGGAGTTTGATTGTCAGTGCGGGATCGCCGTTCCTTTTAATCCATATCACCTTATTGTTCTATATCGTTTCAAGCATTCTCATGTTTCTGTTGCCTATACAAGAACATACAAAGAAGAATACGGTCCAAGACAAAGGCCTAAAGAACTTTCTCCTTTCGATCCGTCTAGGATGGGAATACACGTGGAGAAATGTGCACGCAAAATCGATTAGCTTCATGTCATTTTTTGAAGGAATCGGAAATGGCGTCTGGATTTCGGCCATCCTTTATATGTATGTGAAAGAACAATTACATGTAGGAGAGGAATGGTGGGGATATATTAACTCTGTTTTCTTTGGCGGCATGGTGATAGGGGGATTGTTAAGCGTTAAGTTTAGTCAATCGGTTGAAAAAAACCAGCAATTTTTTGTATTGTTTGGCCCGTTTTGTATCGCTATTGTCACACTGTTATTTGGCACAACGACGCACGGTGCGCTGGCGCTTCTGTATTCCGCCCTGTACGGGATCATCGAACAATGGAAGCTGATCTGTCTTCAGACGATTCTTCAAAAAAATGCCCGGATGGACGCTCTGCCTCATGTTTTTGCCGTGCAGGGAGTCATTAGTTCCGTAACATTCGGAATTTCCACATTGTTAATGAGCTTTATCGCCGATGTTTACGGGATTCGTTTTTCATTTTATTTGTCTGTTTGCTGCTTTTTGATCAGCGGCTGGATCAGTTATCGTCAGCGGAAAATCTGGAGTTATAAGGAGAACCAAAAAGGAGAAATCACGGGAACTATTTTGTGAGCTCCCTCTGTAAATGATCACTTTATTTCAGAACAAAGCAAAGGAATCAGTCTTGCTTCATCATATGGCAGAGTGCAAACCGAAGGATTGTTTGCGCCCCTGCCTTTTCAACATTAGAATCAAAACGCCAATCGGGACGATGAACGTCGCCGATAAATTCTGTCAATAGACTTTACCCTCGATGGCCGTAAGGTTCGAACGCATAAAATGATTGTCGTCGATCCCCCGGGGTTTTTGCACGATTGGGGGTCGACGACAATGCGAAGGCGGGTTTACTTCTTCAGCTGTTCAATCTTTTCCGCCGGCAGCCCGGTCAGCTCGTGGATCGTGTCGACATCGTACCCTTTCGCCAACATTTTCTTCGCGATGTCGATTTTCCCTTCCTCGATCCCTTTTTGACGTCCCTGTTCAATCCCTTGCTTCATCCCTTGCTTCATCCCTTGCTTTATTCCTTGTTTCAACCCTTGTTCGATTCCTTGTTTGACTCCTTGTTGAATGCCTTTCTCGATTCCCCGCTGTTCGTATGAGATGATGAGCTCCATCACTTGTTTCGCTTCCTTCGTCTCCATTTGGCTCACCTCGTTTCGCAGTTGGATTTCCTCCGCTTCGGACAACCGCAAATACGTTTCAAAAAACCCAAACAACAGCCGCTGCTTCGCCTCATCGAGCTCGAGGCGGACTAGGATGCGCAAAAACTCCTTTTTCACTTCCACCTTCTCGCTTTCATTATACCCCATTTTGCTTAACAAGGCGGCGGCAACCGGATTGTCACGGCGGATGTACTCGCGCCACGGCAGTTTGCGCAGTTCCACCGTCAGAAAGCGGAAGTCAAGAACCGTCAAAAATGGAAATTGAATCATCAATGAGGAAGGTTCGTCGTGGCGTTCGTCGTAGCTGAAAATGGCGATCGGGAGGATGCGGCGGCGGTGTTTTTGAAACAAGCGGCTGAAGTAGAGGAACATTCGCTCGGGGAACGTCCGCTGCTTATAGCTTTGATGTTCGACGTGAACGATGACGAGCCCGTCCTCCCCTCTTACCTTTGTTTCGACCAACAAGTCGACGCGGTGCTTCTCCCCGGCTGTCACGTCGGTGAACAGCTCTTCGGAGAGAAAGGAAAGATGATGGACGTCGATGTGCTCGTACACGTCAGGAAAGAAAAGAAGCAAAAAGTCTTCGAAAAACGTCGACAGCAGCTCCTTGAACAACCGGTCGTGATCGATTCGCTGTTTGGCCACATTTTCCCTCCTTGCGGCATCGAATTCATCGTATGATATTCGCTCTCCGCGGCCAAACTCCTTCTCCTCCCCCCTACTTTTTTATGGTATGATCAAACGTCGCACAGGAAGTCCTCAAGCAAAGGCTATTTTTATGCTTGTCTGAATCGGCCTGACGCCACAAGTTAACTATAGACGGAAAAAACTTGAGCCAAGAGCGCAAACCGTTCTTCCGTTTGCGCTCCTGTCCGATGAACCCGTTCAGCTCTCATTCAGCCGCTTCGTGGTGTGCAGCCTCGTTCAATTCGTCGAATACAGGCTGACGAGCTCATACGTCACCGTCGTCCGGCTGCCTTCCCATTCGAGCTTTCTCACGACCGCGACGCCGCTCGCTTCGCTTTGCACCGTCCGGCGCACTTCAAGCGGCACGTCAAGCGGATACAAGCGGTAGCCTTCTTTTTTCAACACAAACACATTTCCTTGAACGCGCTGTTCCTTTCCTTTTGTCACAATGACCGTCTGCAGCTCCATCGGCATGCCCATATGATTCCAACCTCCTTGGCACCCCATCGATTCGTTGGCGGCCGCGCCGCCACCCGAGCGGCGCACGCAGCCGCCCCTCTAGTTGTATCGTATCACATCGTCGGCTGTTGTTTCATCCATTCCGTGAGCCTTTGCACCGTCTCGTGATTGGCTTGCGGCGGAAAATAGTGGGTGAACTCAGGGAAGTACCAAGCCGTGACCGGTTTGCCGAGCTGCTTCAGCCGCCGTTCCAGCCGCCAGGCGTGTTCGATCGACACGTTTTCATCGCGCTCGCCGTGGATGATGAGCACCGGGGCCTTGAGCCGTTCCAGATGATAGAGCGGCGTGCGGTGCCGGTAGCGCTCCGGGCATTTGTTCGGCGTCCCGCCGATGACGCGCTTCATCATCCGCCGCAAGTCAGGCCGCTCCCAATACGTAAGCTCCATATCCGCCACCCCTCCCCAGACCGCCACCGAACAGACCCCCTCGGCCATTAGGGCGGCATGGAGCGCCATCGCCCCGCCGCGCGAGAAGCCAAACACGTGCACGCGCCCGGGATGGACGAGCGGATGGCGGCGAAGGAGATGAAACCCAGCGAGCGCGTCATAACGGTCTTCACCGGCGAAATCTTCGTTTCCTTCTCCGCCCCCATTGCCGCGATAGAGCGGAGCGAAGACGACAAACCCGTGCGAAGCGAATTGGACAAGGCGCGGCACCCGCACTTGCCCGACGTTTTTGATGCCGCCGCGCAAATACAAAAACCCGTCATAAACGCCTTTTCGCTTCGGCGCCGCTAAAAATCCTTTCACCTTCAGCCCTTGGGACATATAGGTGACAAAGAACACATCGATTCCCGGATGCGGCGACGGAAACCGGTATTGGTCGATGATGTCCCCGTCCATACGCCTGCCTCCTTCCTATGCGAAAACAGATGATGCGAACCAACCGTCATCATTCCCCAACGCCTTCTTTCATTAGGGCAAGTGGGGATGTCCGACTGCCTCGCCGCTCTTGCATGCCGCCCCTTGGCCGAGCGTCAGCTTGAAAAAGCCCTGGAGCGCGAGGAGCGTCCCGACCGCCGCCCGTTCTCGTTCGACCGCCATTTTTTCTAGGCATTCACACATTTTTGCTGCGTGCATACGATAAGGTGAAACCACGGTTTACCGCATGCGAACCAAGGGGGTTAACGAACATGAAAAAATGGGCCGTATGGTTATGCTCGCTTCTCTTGCTTTTGCCGCTTTCCGCCTGCACGAATGACGGGGGCCAAAGCGAAAAGCCGCTCAAAAAAGTGCGGCTCGCCGAAGTGACGCACTCGATTTTTTACGCACCGCAGTACGTCGCCCTGGCAAAAGGCTTCTTTAAAGAAGAGGGGCTGGATGTCGAACTGACGACGACATGGGGCGGCGACAAAACGATGACGACGCTGCTTTCCGGCGGCGCGGACATCGCCCTTGTCGGCTCGGAAACGTCGATTTACGTCTACAGCCAAGGAACGGACGACCCGGTCATCAACTTTGCCCAACTGACCCAGACGGACGGAACGTTTCTCGTCTCGCGCAAAAAAATCGGCCACTTTACATGGGAGATGTTGAAAGGAAGCACGTTCCTCGGTCAACGGAAAGGCGGCATGCCGCAAATGGTCGGCGAGTTTGTGCTGAAAAAACACGGCATTGACCCGCACAACGATTTGCATCTCATTCAAAACGTCGATTTCGCCAATATCGCCAACGCCTTTGCGAGCGGGACGGGCGATTTCGTCCAGCTGTTTGAGCCGACGGCAAGCCTTTTCGAACAAGAAGGGAAAGGCTATATCGTCGCTTCATTCGGCACGGAGTCCGGACGCGTTCCGTACACATCGTACATGGCGAAACAAAGCTATATGAAAGAACATCATGACGCGATCGCGAAATTCACGCGCGCGATTTACAAAGCGCAGCAATGGGTCGAATCGCACAGCGCAGCTGAGGTGGCGAAAGCCATTCAGCCGTATTTCAAAGACACCGATTTGGCTTTGATCGAAAAAGTCGTCGACCGCTACAAAAGCCAAGGGACCTACGCGACCGATCCGATTTTGGATGAAGAAGAATGGAACCACTTGCAAACCATTATGGCCGAAGCCGGCGAGCTGCCGAAGCGCATCGACCTGAACACGCTTGTTGATTCGTCGTTTGCCAAAAGCGCGATGAACAAGTGACGAAAGCGGGTGAACGAAATGTTTCTTGTCATCGACCGCCTTTCGCACACGTATTTGACAAAAACGACCGCTGTCACTGCACTCGATGATGTGTCGCTGTCCGTCGAGAAAGGAGAATTTGTCTCCTTTCTCGGCCCAAGCGGCTGCGGCAAAACGACGCTTTTGTCCATCATCGCTGGGCTGATTGAACCGACGGAAGGAACGATCTTCATCGAAGGCAACCCGCTGCGGACGGCTGAAACAGATGTCCCGATGACACGCCGGGCGGTCGGCTACATGCTTCAGCAAGACTACCTATTCCCATGGAAAACGATCGAAGAAAACATCCTTCTCGGCTTAAAAATGACTAGAACGCTAACTGCTCAAACCAAAGAACGGGCGCTCGCTCTGCTGGCGGAGATCGGCCTAGCCGGCGTCGAGTCGTATTACCCGAGCCAGCTGTCCGGCGGCATGCGCCAGCGTGCGGCGCTCGTGCGCACGTTGGCGACCGACCCGAAGCTGCTTTTGCTTGATGAACCGTTTTCCGCCCTCGATCAACAAACAAAGCTGAAACTGGAAGAACTCGTTTGGAAGACGTTAAAACAATACGAAAAAACAGCGGTGCTCGTCACCCATGACATCGAAGAAGCCATCGCCATGAGCGATCGCATTTTCTTGTTTTCACCGCGCCCTGGGCGCCTTGTGCGGACGTTTGTCATCCCGGATGAACTGCGCGGCCGCCCGCCGCTTGCCGCCCGCCAGCAGCCATCGTTTCCGGCGCTCTTTCAATCCATTTGGAAGGAGATGGAGGCCCTTGAATCCGCCCAATGAACGCATTGAAGCGCTGCACACAGAATACCTCACCGTCTTGCGCAAAGAACAGCGGATCATCCGCCTTTGGCAGACGGTGCTGCTTGTCGCCTTTTTCGCCGTCTGGGAAGCGGCAAGCCGCTTCCATTGGGTCGATCCCCTTCTATTTAGCTCTCCATCCGCCATCGCCAAGCTGTTTGTCGAAAAAATGAGCGACCACTCTCTGTTCGCCCATACATGGGCGACGCTGTTTGAGACCCTGCTTGGATTTTTCATCGGCACAGCCGGCGGGGCGCTGATTGGCGCGCTTCTTTGGTGGTTTCCGCGTCTGGCGAAGACGCTTGATCCGTATTTGGTCGTGTTCAACGCCATGCCAAAAGTCGCCCTCGGGCCGATTTTGATCGTCGCTCTTGGACCGGGATTTACGTCCATCATCGCCATGGGCGTCGTCATCTCCATCATCATCACGACGATCGTCGTCTATTCGGCGTTCCAAGAGGTCGATCCGAACTATTTGAAAGTATTGCGGACGTTCGGCGCCACCCGCTACCAATGCTTTAAAGAGGCGGTGCTGCCGGCGTCGTTCCCGGCGATCATTTCGACGTTGAAAGTGAACGTCGGCCTCGCTTGGGTCGGCGTCATCACCGGCGAGTTTCTCGTCTCGAAACAAGGGCTTGGGTATTTAATCATTTACGGCTTCCAAGTGTTCAACTTCACGCTTGTATTGATGAGCCTGCTCATTGTCGCTTTGTTGTCGACTGTTATGTACCAACTTGTTGCCATCGTCGAGAAAAAATGGGGCAGCCGCCGTTAAGAGACGTTCGTAAACGATCGACGGGCGTCTCTTTTCATTCCTGACGTCGGGCCGGCATCCGCCCATACCCCCTTGGCTTCTTCCTTCATGGAACCGGATGACCAACAAAAGCCGTCTAAAATCATCACCGCTCTCCGCTTCTTTCCCCTCGGCTGATCAGTCCGCGCTGTTTCAACTCGGCAAGCGAAAGCGAAAGGACATCGTCTTTCATGATATAGCTGAACCGTTCATCCGTGCGGATGTCATCCGGCAGTGCCTCAAGCAGCACCGGGCCGTTCGTTTCCAAATACGCCCCCCGCTCGACGAGCGCAGCGATGTCGGCAAAATAAATGTTTTTCACGATATCCGGCTCCACTTTATATTGGCCGATGTATTCGAGCCGGCCGACGATTCCCCCCGTTTCTTCCATCACTTCGCGGGCCGCGGCTTCCGCCGCTGTTTCCCGTTCTTCCACCTTGCCGCCGGGGAACTCAAGGCCGCGGCGCGGATGATCCGTCAACAGCCATCGCCCGCCATAGCGGCAAATGACCCATACATGCCCGGGGGAGGGGGAAAACGGATGATCGGCAAAGGCCAGCCGAACGCGATGTCCGTAATAATCGCGAAATTCATGCATCGGACTCTCCCCTTTCCTCTCCCCATTATACAGAAAAACGCCGCTCGACTCGCGGCGTTTACGGTTCTTTTTCGTCCGGGAGAATGCCCATCGAGCGGATGTGCGCTTTCGCTTCGTCGTTGCCGAGCTCATAAATCATTTTGTAAATGTCGACCATCGTCCGGTCGTACGCATCGTTTTCCCGATCATAGTGGTATTGGATGTACGGCACATGGGTGCGCCAAAACGCCTGCCAGTCGGTGGAGTAGTTTTGGTCAAAATACTCGCGCAGGCGTGCGATTTCCTCGTCGGTCGCCTCAATTTGAAAGTCCCACGGCGATGCCGTTTTCAACTGGGAAATTTCCCCGTGCGCCATTGAGACGTAATACGTCTTTTTTTGTTCATCTGCCACCTTCATCCACTCCTTCTTTTGCTCTTTTTGCTTAGTGTGGGGCAATCGGGGAAAACTATGCTCATTTTATTTCATCTTTCAACAGCTCGATCGCCTTGCGCAGCACGGACGGGATCGGAACGCCCGCCCGGCCGGCGTTTTCCACAATCGAGATAAACTCATTGGCGATATAGAAAAAAATGATCGCATCGCGGATGACATGCATGTTCCATCCAATGGCCAAATCGACGAGATGCGATGCCGCCACCAGAATGAAAATCAACAGTTTGCGGATGATGCCGCGAAAGCCGACTTGACTTGATAGCTTGCCTTCAACCGCGCTGGCGGCGATGCCGGTGAGGTAGTCGACAATGACCAAAGCAAGCAAAATCACGACAAATGAGTCCACGCTGCCGACAAACAGCGACAAAAACGAACCGAACAGCGACACGGCAACCATCGGGATCGGCTTGTTCACGCTCCCCCCTCCTTGAACATAGGATACGCATAACTATCGTATGCCCGGAGGGGAGAACGCGGCGCGGCGCATTCCCTAAAAAATCGCCCTTTTTCGACAAAGAAAGGACGAAGCAAAAGGCCGTCCCCCGGCCTGAGGACAGCCTCCTTATTCTTATCGTCCTAAGAACGATTTCAACATCCAGACGTGTTTTTCCAAGCTGCGATGAATGCCAAGCAGCATATCCCCCGTCGTTTCATCGTTCACTTCATCCGCCAGCTGCATGCCTTCTTTCAATTCGCCGATCATCGTTTCAAAGTCGCCGACAATCGAAGCGACCATTTGCTCCGCCGTTTCCGTCCCGGCTGCTTCTTTGACGGACGCCTGCTTGAGGCAGTCTTTCATCGTCGCCACAGGCTTGCCACCCAAGGCCAACAGCCGCTCGGCCAGTGCGTCAATGTGGGTCGCGGCTTCGTTGTACAGCTCTTCGAATTTTTCATGCAGCGTGAAAAACTGCGGCCCGGTGACATACCAATGATAGTTGTGCAATTTCACGTACAACACAGTCCAGTTGGCGATTTGCTTGTTGACAAGATCGATCAGTCGAGTTGTCATCCTCTCACTCCTCCTCATGGTTCTTGTACCCAGCTGGCTTGTTGGTCAACTACCCCCACTTAGCTAACGCTTGAAGTGGGGGCTTGCAACTCCCCAGAAGTGCGAGCGGACTTCGTCCTCCTTCCTTGACTTGGGGTTGCATCAGGGGCAGGTTGACGACTGCCCAACGACGCAGGTCATGCCTGCATCGTTACCGATTCTCTCGGTGTGTCTGTTGGCAGTACTTGGCTTCCACACACAACAGACAGACCTACGCTCGATGTTTTACGGTTGCAACGTTTCCTGCAACCAACCCCATCCATCGAGCAGCCGTGATTGGAGTGCCTTTATTGAACAGTTTTCTCCACGCCTTTATTCGATCATACACAAAAGAAAGGGGGAACGCGCATTCCTCTCCCACTTACTCCCTTTGGTCGTTGAGTGGGAGTCTCCTGCGCGAAATAGAGATGAAACATGGAAAACGTGTCGATGGATAGCTTGCCCGATTTCACCGGAAATATGAACGCCAGCTCTGCCAGATATGGTATAATAAAAAGAAAAAAGGCGGGCGTCATGATGTACTGGACCTTGATCGTTTGCCTCATCATCGCCGCTGTCGTTCTTGCGCTGGCGGTCGTCACGACTTCCAAAGCGTATGCCTACAAGCATACGGTCGATCCGCTCCCGAATGAACGCGGCGGCGAACAACAAGCCGGCCCGAAGCAGCCGCAGTAGCGGCGCGGGGCCGGCTTGTTCATCAACCAAACACCTTTTTCAACTCTTCTTTCTCTTGCGAAAGCCAAAAGCGCATCAGCTGTTTGGCCGCCTCTAGATCATGCAGCTTCGCTTGGCCGCATTGCCGCTCGGTCGCGGCTGGCACTTCCGTCGCGGCGAGCGCGTCCTTCATGGCTTCTTCCAACAAATCAATGATCTCGTCCACGGTTGGCGAGCCGCTCACGACAAGATAAAACCCGGTTTGGCAGCCCATCGGCGAGATGTCGATAATATCGAAATGATCATATTTGGCCGCATGTCGGCGCAGCGTATACGCAAGCAGGTGCTCGAGCGTATGAATCGCGGCCGGGTCCATCGCTTCTTTGTTCGGCTGGCAAAAGCGAATGTCAAACTTATTGACGACGCCGTCACTGCCGACTTTGTGAACGCCGCAATGCCGAACGTACGGCGCTTTGACCGCGCAATGGTCCAATTCAAAGCTTTCCACCGGTGAAGGCATGTCAATCACTCCTAGCTATTTTGATCCTCTTTCTTTATCATAACCAAAACGAGGAGCGTCCCGCATCTTTTTTGCCTCTCGCTTGGCGTCTATGCCCAAAAAGCAAGGTCTGGGCGAGCGCCCCCATTCCGAGCGAACGACAGTCGTTTTGCTTGAACAAAAGAAAGGTTTGTTCTATTGTAATCATGATGATCACAGAAAGGAGAACTGGGCATGGGCCAATGGCTGATTTGGTGCATCCGCTTTTATCAACGCTTCCTTTCTCCGCTCAAGCCGCCGACATGCCGCTTTTATCCGACCTGCTCGAACTATGGCATCGAAGCGATCCAGCGCTTTGGCGCGCTCAAAGGGGGATGGCTGACGGCGAAGCGCATTTTGAAATGCCACCCGTTCCATCCGGGCGGTTTTGATCCCGTTCCTGAACCATCAGAACATGCGAAAAGAAACAAAATCACTTAATGGCCTTGCCATTTGCTTGATTTTTTTATATGATTAATCCTGTAAATCGTAATGATTATGATTTTCAAAAAAGGAGGCGCCACAGATGAAAAAAATCCCTGTCACGGTATTAAGCGGTTACTTAGGATCAGGAAAAACGACTTTGCTTCATCATATCTTGCACAATCGGGAAGGAAAAAAAATCGCCGTCATTGTCAACGATATGAGTGAAATCAATATTGATGCCGAACTCGTTCGGCAAAACGGCTTTTTCCGCACCGAAGAAAAGCTCATCCAAATTCAAAACGGCTGCATCTGTTGCACCTTGCGGGAGGATTTAATCAAAGCGGTCGATCAGCTTGTCGAAAACGGGGAAATCGACTATATTGTCATTGAATCTTCCGGAATCAGCGAACCGATTCCCGTTGCGCAAACGTTTACGTATTTGGATGAGGAACTTGGAATCGATCTATCCCGAAAATGCCGATTGGACACCATGGTGACGGTTGTCGACGCCAACCGTTTTTGGACGGACTTTTCCTCGGGAGAAACCTTGCTTGACCGCCAACAGGCCGTCGATGAAACGGACAGCCGCGAAATTGCGGATTTACTCATTGAACAAATCGAGTTCGCCAATGTCATTGTCGTGAATAAAATCGATCTTGTTTCGCCGGAGGAAGTTCAAAAACTGCAAAAAGTGCTCCAAAAGCTGAATCCAGAAGCCGTCATCATCCCGGCCACTTTCGGCCAAGTGCCGCTCGATTCCATTTTAAACACCCACTTATTTGATTTTGAAAAAGCAAGCCAATCAGCCGGCTGGATCAAAGAGCTGAATGAAGAGCACACACCCGAGACTGAACAATACGGCATCTCTTCCTTTGTTTATCGAAGAAAGCGGCCGTTTCATCCGGAACGTTTGATGAATTGGCTTGAAAACTGGCCCACGGAAGTCGTGCGCGCGAAAGGATTTATTTGGCTCGCGTCTTGGAACGACTGGTGCATTCTCCTATCGCAAGCAGGGACATCCATCTCCATGCAAGCAGCAGGACGATGGATGGCTTCCTATCCAGAAGAGGACATCAAACAGCTGTGGCAAGAAGAGGAAGGATGGCGGGAAAAGTGGGATGAGACCTACGGCGATCACTTGACCGAACTCGTGTTGATTGGCATCAATATGAACGCAGATCGCATCGAGCGATCGCTCGACGAATGTTTGCTGACGGATGAGGAGATGAAGGAAGATTGGACGCTGTTGCCCAATCCGTTTCCTTCATTGATCCCTTCGGCCTAAACGGCGATCCATCATTTTCAAATCGTAATGATTACGATATAATAAATGCGGACATCTTGAGCCCAGAAAGGAGTTCAATATGAGACTACCATCCATTCTTTTGTCTTTCCTTTTGGCGGCAAGCGCCTGGCTATACGGCTGCCAAGCAAAACCGGAGGCACATAAGGCCCAAACATCGAACGACCCATTGACGATTTATACAACCGTCTATCCGCTTGAAGACTTTACGAAAAAAATCGGCGGCGACGCTGTGAACGTCAAAAGTGTTTACCCGCCGGGAGTGGAAGCCCATACGTTCGAACCGACAACCAGAACCGTGCAGCAGATTGCCGATGCGGACGCCTTCATTTACATTGGCCACGGGATGGAACCGTTCGCCGAAAAACTGCAGGAAACATTACAAAATGAGCACGTCCGATTTCTCGTTGCTACAAACGGCATCGAATTGCTTGAATCGAACCATGAACAGGAGCATGCGCATGGCGAAGGGCACAAAGACGAACACGGAGAGGGACATGAGGAAGAACATGGCCATGAACACGGAGACAAAGATCCTCACGTATGGCTTGACCCCATCCGATCCATTGCGATCGCCGAGAACATCCGCGATTTGCTGATTGAACTGAAACCTGAAAAAAAAGACCTGTTTATGCAAAACTTTGAAACGTTAAAGATGAAACTCGAGCGCCTTGACGGGCAATTCCGTTCAACAGTGGAGAAAGCTCCCAGAAAAGAGATGCTCGTTTCCCATCAAGCTTACGGATATTGGGAAGACCGCTACGGAATCAAACAGCTGAGTGTTTCCGGGCTTTCTCCGAGCAACGAACCATCGCAAAAAGAGCTGACTCAGCTCATCCAGACAGCCAAACAGCATCACATCCGCTATGTCATTTTCGAACAAAATGTTCATCCCAAAACGGCGGAAGTGATTCAGAACGAAATCGGCGCCAAGCCGCTCCGTCTGCATAACTTGGAATCGCTGACCGATGAAGATCGAAAAGCCCACAAAGATTACTTTGCTCTTATGGCCGAGAATCTCCGCGTGCTGCAAAAAGCCCTTCATTGAAATACAACCGCCTGCCTCTTTCGATTGAGGCAGGCGGTTTCGTTTCCTTTTCCCCATCCGGATACATTCCGGGCGCTGTTTGCCTCCTACATCGTGGGCTTTCTCATTTTGTTTCCCGGCTTCGTCTATTTCTGGCGTTTGTTTATGCACGATAAGCGCTATGTACGGCCAAAATAACAAGGAAAAAGGTGTCCCCAACACGCGTGGGACACCTTCCTTTATGACGGTGCTATCTTCTGCCCTGCAGAAAGAAAAGCCCCCTTTTCCTCACCCATCACTCTCACTATTGCAGCGAGCGGACATAGGCCGCAATGGCCGCAATTTCTCCCGGCGTCAATGTTTGCACTTCTTTCGTCCGATGGCGCCGGATTGCTTCCTCGATCGTTTTCGCGCTGCCGTCATGCAAATACGGGGCTGTCGCCCATACGCCGCGCAGCGTCGGCGTATCCCACTGCTTGGGCGTCCGCGGGTTTGTGAACCGGGCGCGGGCGTCGCCTTTGGAGGCGCGGTCCTTCGGATTGGCCGTGCCGATGTCGTGCAAGTAGGCGGTATTGGCAGTCGTCAATTTCCCGTCCGGCCCGACCGCCTTGACGCTGTCGGTGAAATACTCGCCCCCATGGCAGCTTAAGCAATTCCCTTTCCCGTTAAACAGGCGCTCCCCTTCCTTCGCTTCCGCCGTCAAGCTGCCGTCGCGGTTCCGGTACGGGCTTTTCGGCACGGGGAACGAACGCGGGTCGTTCAAGTAGGCGAGAATGGCGTCAAACATATGCTGGACGTTCGGCGGCAGCGGCTTGGACGGGTCGATCGTCATCATGCCGCCCATCTCGCCTTGCACGGTATGAATGTAGTCGGTAAAATCGTCGCGCGACCCATCCCACATAAACAGCCCGGTTTTCGTCGCCAAAATATTGCTCGGCACGTTGCGCGGCCCTTTCGCCGTCATGAGCGTCAAGCCGTTGATGTCGCCGTCGCTATGGCACGAAGCGCAGCTCATCCAATTGTTCCCTGTGATGTTGATGGCAAACTCGTCGCTGTTGGCGCTGTAAAAGATCGTTTTTCCTTCACGCACGAGCGGGGAGAGCGAATCTTTCGCAATGAGGCGGATCGTGCCGCTCTCCTGCTTCGCTTTCGCATATGGGCTTTTTCCTCCGGTTTTGATCACGGCCAAATCATGGCTCATGGCGTTGTGGACGTAAAGCGTCTTCCCATCCGGCGAAATCGCGATCCCGCGCGGATTGTTGCCGTGGATGCGTCGCAAAATTTGCGTCGCCTTGCCGCCGCGGCGCAAGTCAAAGACGACGAGATCCTCGCTTCCAGACATGACCGCGTACGCTTTGCCGCCGTCCGGGGAAAACGCCACATCGTACGGATTGGAGACGATGATCGTCTCGTTATGGACATCCGTGACATTGATCGCGGCAAACAGCTCTTTCCGCTCGTCCGGCAACTCAACGTCTTTCGTTGCATCAATGACCGAGATGGCCGGAAAGACCGTTTCCTCAAATTGGATCGGCGTATCGATGTTCGTCAATAAGTGCGGAATATACGCTTTTTTGCCGTCCGGGGCGATGACGATTTGCTCAAGCGTGTTCGGAACGCCTTGGCTCTTTTTTCGATCGGCTTTGTCCGGCGACGGGGCGAGGGCGATTTCCTTGACCGCCCGCCGTTTCTTTGTGTCAATCACGGTGACTTTGGCCGCCAAATATTGCGTCACGTACAGCTTCCTTCCGTCCGCTGTCAGCGCCAGCGCCCGCGGCCGATCGCCCGCTTGGATGTCTTTCGTCCGCTTCCCGCTCTCAGCGTCAAACACCGAGACCGTGCCCGAGCGGTAGTTGGCGACATATACTTCCGCCCCATCCGGACTGGTGACGATGCCGAACGGCTCGATCCCCGTTTTCCAACGGTCGACGACTTTCCGCTTGTCAAGCGACACGACGTCCACTTCATCATCGTACATGCAGGAAACATACAGCGTCCGTCCATCCGGGCTGAGCGCCAGCTGGCGCGGTTCGCGGCCGACGGGAATTTCCGCTTCCTTCGTTTTCGTTTTCGCGTTGATGATTGTCACTGTATCCACATCGATGTTGGCGGTGTAGACATGGCGCCCGTCGCTGCTTACGGCGATGTTGTCGCCGTGCGCCGGGGCATGTCTGACCACTTTCGGCTGCTCATGCCATGCCTTTTCGTCCTGACAGCCGGCCAACAGCGCGGCGATCGCCGCGGCGAACCACCATTTTCGCATTTCAATATTCCCCCGTTTTTTCACGAAAATGATAACCATCCTCAATTTTACAAAGAAAAGCGGCGAATCTCAATCGTATTCGCCGCTTTCTTTCTGTTATTTGTTGGCGGATCCAACGTTGACCTTGACCGTCCGCAACACCGGCGCCACGCCGTATGGGCCGCCGGCCGCCTGCACTTGCGGGACATGGTCGCGGTCAGTGTTGCCCAATTTTTTCCCTTTGATGTAGACATCTCCCGTATCCCAAAACTCACTTGCCTGCATCCCTTCCTGAAGCGTCGGGCCATCGACGATCCGGTCGTAAAAGTCGACGTAGCGGGAGATGATCGTTTCGCGGTCAAGGGATTTCGCCGTCTCATCCGCTTGGTCGTTGTTCAAGTTTTGCAAGGCCACGCGGAACACCCCCGACAACGCGCCGGCGAGCCACGGGGTGTACTTGTCCTCTTTTTCTCCCGTATGGTACACGTGCCATTTTTGATCCCAAAAATGTTTGTCCATTGCCTCATAAACACGGCGCGCCGCATCGCGGTATGCTTCGTCTTTCGTCGCCAAAAACGCCGCCGTCAGCCCGCGGATCGCGCCAAGCTGGGCAAGAAGCGTCGGCTCGTCTTGATCCGGCCCTTGGCCGATCGTATAGCCGTTGGCGACAAGTCCGTCTTTTCGCATCAAGTTGTGCATGATAAAATCCGCTTGCCGGCGGATGAGCTCGAGCGCCCGCTTTCCTTCCGGCGTGCCGAGCCCTTTGGCGCTCTCTCCGCTCGCATAGCCGACCGGCATCCCGTCAATCGCCCGTTCGAAGATGCGGAGCGCTTCCATTGTATAGCCGGCTTGGAACGTATCGACCCGATTTCCTTGCGTTCGCCCGTCATGTTCGGTCACAAACGCGCCCGCTTTTTCATTGAAATGCATGGCATCGATGTTGCGGAACACTTGCAGCAGCACGTCGCGGTTGACGGAATACGGGTCGTCGGCCACGCGGTCGTTGGCTGGATCGGCATCCACATTTTCTTTTGCCGCTTTCGGGAACGGTTTTCCGTCAAACACGGCCAAAAACGCGGGGTTTTGGTTTTTGTTTTCCGGCCGCTGGTCGGTCATGCCGAAAAACTCCGCCGCCGGCCATAGCATGAGCCATTGGTCCTCAAGCAAGCTGCGGGGATCTTTGACGACCAACTTCGCCGCATCCGGCGCCAGCTCGCTTCCCCCTTCAGCCACTTCCACCGCGTGCGGCAAATAGACGAATCCCCCGCTTGGGTTGTAGCGGCTGCCGGCTGCCTTCGTCAACGCCTGCTGCTTCGCATCATAAAATAAATGGTCACGGATAAAAGACAGCTTGTTCCATATTTGTTCCGTCAAAATCATCCCTTGCATCCCGTCGGCGGAGCTGACGCCAAGAGCGACGTTCCCGCTTTGATCGTCGTTTGGCGTTTTCGCCTCCACCTCTTCATCGCTGTCTTTTTGATGAAAATTGCCCAAAAAGTCGCCGGCCCAAAGCGCTTGCTTCAAAAAGACGCCGCCGTAAGCCGATGGCGTGAGCACTTTGTCCATTTTTCCGCGATCCCAGCGAAGCGATTGGAAATCGACTTGATAGACGGGAACGTATGTACCGTCGTCATTTTCCGCGTACACGTCCGTGTCAACCTTTTGCGCATAATGCGGATCGCCGCCGGCGTACTCGATGAAGGTCGGGAACATGTTGCGGAAAATTTCCTCGCGCGGATAGCCGACGCTGTCCGCAAGCTCATAAAAACGGTCGGCGAGCGCCTGATCGGCTGGCTTATGCCGCTGTTCGGCCCGTTGCTTGGCGATCGGGCCGTTTATGAGATGGAGCCCGAGCCCTGACTTTTCCGTCACCTCATACATGGCTTCTTCGGAATACTCGTATGACTCGATGCCGGCCGTATAGTCAAATTTCGTCGGCTCATCCGGCTTTCTCGCATCAAGGGTGTCCAAATCAAGCCCGAGCCCTTCCGCCAACGGCTCTCCGGACAGCTCAAATTCGGAGTAGGCAAACATATTGCCGGCCGTATCAAAATGATCGTCCGCCACCGGCACGTGCAGGCGCGGCGCTTCCGCTGAACGGCCGTTCTCTTTCTCCCCGACGGCGGAACAGCCGGACGCCAAAAGCAGCGAGGCCGCCGCCGACGTGGCCATGACTTTCCAAGGCATGCGTTTCATGACTTGCTCCTCCATTTTATTTAAAAATAACGATTTTCATTTTCAACCTATTTCATTATACGCCGGCGATCCCCTTCATTCAAGCCGGAATCCGTTCCATCACATTCCGCCCGAGAAAGACGCTTTTCATGCCTCTTCTCCTTCCCTTAAGCCGGAATCCACTCAATGCGGCGTCCGCCCGTCCATAAAAAGCAGCATTCCAGTTCGTTCGGACAACGTCCGATTGTTTTGCGGCATAAGGACGACGCCGTTTCTTTGCATCGCCGAATGGCTTCCTCTTCCTCACACCACAGCAGCACACGAACCCGGTCGCGGTAAACGATGTACAACTCCCGATCCGCTTCTTCGCCCAATCCGCCGTCCGCCAGCAGCAGCGGCTTGCATGCCGCCTCTTCCATCGAACCGAAAAACTGCAGCAAATGATCCGTCACCTTGGCCAACACAAGTCCGTAATGCAACGGCGTCGGAAACATCGACAAAGGAAGGAGCGAACGGTGCTGATCAATCAACCGGAGCAAGCAAAGCGGCGACCGCAGCGAAGGGGCGGTGTCGCAATACGCTTGAATGACGCGGCGAAGAAACCAGTGCAACGCATACGGCCAGACATCCAACGTCTCGTGATGGATAGGCACCATGGCTCGCCTCCTGTTTGTTCATGCATGTTTTCCCAGCTGCTCCAACACGGCGTTTATCGAGCTCCATGACCGTTTCGCAAAATAAATAGGCTTGTCTTTGCTTTTCGCCTTCTCTTTCACTTTCTTCGCCAAATTATGGTTCACGTAATCGATCATGACCAATATGGCGTCGACATGCTCCGGAATGTCGCGTTTCACCATATTCACTTTTCGTCCATTGAGATGAATGATTTCCCGGAATCCGGAACGCTCCAATTTATCGGTAATATGGCCTAAATGATCGGCTCCGACAACAAGCAGTGATGCCATCACGAAAGCCTCCTTTGCTCGCTTCTTTCTTTTTTATTTTAATTGAGAATGATTTTCTATGTCAATTATAACAAGAAATATTTTCATCATTTTTTTGGGCGATGAGCCCCCGCTTCAACGATGGTAAAGAAGGAAACGCCATTTCTGCACGAAATCCTTCTTTTATATTTGGGGCAGCGTGGGAGAACAACCATGATGGAAGCTGTCGATTGCCCCTGCTTCCGTTGATCCCAAGCGGGAGTCTTCTCGGTTAGAGATGGATAAAATGCCTGCAAATGCGTCAAACTATAGACGCGGGCGATTTCATCACGACAAGGGGGATGACCATGGCGAAAGATGTTCTTTGCGAAGTGCGCAACTGCCATTATTGGGCGGAAGGGAACCGCTGCAGCGCGGAGTCCATTTATGTGGTCAGCCATGCCGGAAACATGGCGTCTGATTCCACGGAAACAGATTGCAAAACGTTTGTTCCGGCCCATGAAGCATAATGCGAGACCAACGAGGCGCTGTCCGGCCGACCGGGCGGCGCTTGCATCGTTCGAGGGGGATGACGATGGACAAACGCGCCAGCCTCATTCAAGCGCTGCAAACGGAAATGAAGCGGGCCGCTTTAGGAACATACCCAGCTTGCATCGACTCCTTCGCCCGTTTGTGGGATTATGAGTTCGGTTCGTTTGATCAGCTCCCACCTGAGATTGAACGGCTCGTCGCCCATCGGGCCGCTGAACTCGGGTGGATGGATGACGTTTGAGGGCCGTCCATTTCGAAACCAACGCCAGATGGAGCAAAAAACGACGTTGGATGGTCATCCCTATGTTTCCATCTGCGCTATGGAAATCGGCCGTGCAAGGGATGACGTTTGACTGCCGTCCTCCAACAGGGGACAAAGCGGATGGATGAAGCTGGATCGCAGCGGTCTAAAAGCAAGGGCTTCGATTCGGCGAACGCCATGCCTCCCGGTCGGAACGCCGCGGGAATGGCAGCGGCAAAAAGGCAGGAACCTCGACCTAGACGAGGCCCTGCCTTTTCTGCTTCCGAACAGGCGTTTTTACTCCTATCAAAACGTTTGTTCCGTTTTTGGAATGAGCCTTTTCAGTTCGCGGCGCAGCAGTTTTTGCGCGGCGTTGCGCGGCAGTTCGTCGACGAAGTAAATGCGGGCCGGCACTTTATATTTCGCCAGCCGCTCGCGGCAAAACGCGCGAAGGGCCGCTTCGTCTGGCGACGCTCCGCGTTTCAGGCGGACGAACGCATACGGCACTTGCCCCCACGTTTCATTCTCGACGCCCGTCACCCCGGCTTCTTCCACATCGGGATGCGACAGCAGCACCGCCTCCACCTCAGCGGGATAGACGTTTTCGCCGCCGGAAATGATCAAGTCAGAACGGCGGTCAAGGACGTACAAAAATCCGTCTTCATCAAGATAGCCGATATCGCCGGTCAAAAACCAGCCGCCGCGGATCGCTTGCGCCGTCGCTTCCGGGCGTTGCCAATATCCTTTTGTCACATTCGGCCCTTTGACGACAATTTCCCCCGCTTCATGCGGCGCAGCCGGCTTTCCGTCTTTTAGGATGCAAAGCTCCGCCGGAAAAAGCGGCTTGCCGGCCGAACCGAGCTTCGTCAAACTGTATTCCGGCGCGAGCGTCGCGATTTGCGACGCCGTTTCCGTCATCCCGTATGTCTGGTACACCGGGATGCCCTTTTCTTTGCATGCCTCAAGCAGCGGGCGCGGCGCCGGCCCGCCCCCCAGCAGCATGCAGCGGAACGTATCGGGGTAGCGCGCTTCCCCGAGCTCGGCCACCATCCGCTGAAGCATGGCAGCCACGACCGACATGATCGTCACGTCGCCGCGCATGATCCATTCGTTTGCTTCCTTTGGGTCGAATGACGTTTGCAGCCGCATCGGCATGCCATAAATGACGCTGCGCATGGCGATCGACAGGCCGCTGATATGAAACAGCGGCACGGCGGCCAGCCAGCAGTCGCGCTCATGCAACCCTAAATTGAGCGCCGAACCGACCGCGCTCCACCAATGGTTGCCGTACGTTTGCAAGACGCCTTTCGGAGTGCCGGTCGTCCCGGACGTATACATGATCGTGGCGACTTCCTCCAAATCGCACGTTTCTTTTAAGGAGACGTCCACTTCCGGAAGCGCGGCAACCGCGCCCACAGTCAGAACGCGTCCATCGCCGTCAAAGCTCCCGGCTAGCTCCTCATCGGCGATGGCAAGCCGCGCGCCGCTGTCATCAAGCTGCCAGCCAAGCTCATAGGACGTAAGGCGCACGTTTTGCAGCAGGACGCGGGCGCCGAGAAAAAACAACGCATGGATGATCTCGATCATCTCGATGCGATTTTTCATCAGCAAGGCGACAATATCTCCTTCCTTGACGCCTGCTTGAGCGAGGCGCCGCGCCCAGACGGCAGCCGCTTCATACAATTCGGCAAACGTTTTTGTCCGCCGCCCGTCGCTCACGGCGATTCGCTCCGGGGTTAAAAACGCCCGCTGCTTCAGCCAGTTTGGCATCGTTGTCATCTAGCGTCCTCCTTTCTTGCCCCCTCCTCCGCCGACGGCCAGCGAAAGGATTCCTTCCCTTCGGAAAAGCGACAAAAAGCAGCTTGACGCGCCATCAAGCTGCTTCTTCGTTCTCATCACGGGAAGCGCGGGAATTGGCTGAAGTCCGGCTTCCGTTTTTCTTTGAACGCCCGCATTCCTTCCTTCGCCTCTTCGGTCGTGTAGAAGAGAAGCGTCGCGTCGCCGGCGAGCTGTTGGATGCCGGCCAAGCCGTCGGAGTCGGCGTTGAATGCCGCTTTTAAGAAGCGAATGGCCGTCGGGCTTTTTTCCAAAATTTCTTGCGCCCATTTGACCGTTTCTTCTTCAAGCTGCTCAAGCGGCACGACTTTGTTGACCAGCCCCATTTCGAGCGCTTCTTGCGCCGTGTACTGACGGCATAAATACCAAATTTCCCGCGCCTTTTTATGGCCGACGATGCGGGCCAAATAACCGGCGCCATAGCCGCCGTCAAAGCTTCCCACTTTCGGCCCGGTTTGGCCGAAGATGGCGTTGTCCGCGGCGATCGTCAAATCGCATACGACATGAAGCACATGCCCACCGCCGATGGCATAGCCGGCGACCATCGCAATGACCGGCTTCGGAATGACGCGGATGAGCCGCTGCAAATCAAGCACATTGAGGCGCGGAATTTCATCCTCGCCGACATAGCCGCCATGGCCGCGCACTTTTTGGTCCCCGCCCGAGCAAAACGCCTTGCCGCCGGCGCCGGTCAAAATGATGACGCCGATATTCGAATCATCGCGCGCTTTCGTAAACGCATCGATCATCTCGTTCACCGTTTTCGGCCGAAACGCGTTATGTACTTCCGGACGGTTGATCGTAATTTTGGCGATGCCGTTGTACGTTTCGTAAATAATATCCTCATAGTCGTACTGCTTCACCCATTCAAACGGCATTTACACTTCCCCCTTTGTCATGAATTCACTTACTATTTTAGCAAAAATGCCGGGCTGTTCCACGTGAATTGCATGTCCGGCTCCTTTTACACAGATAAGTTCGCTGTTGGGCAGCCGCTCGTGCATTTGGGCGGCGATGCGGCAAAACTTCTCATCGCGCTCCCCGCAAACAAGGAGCACAGGCATGGCAAGTTCGCCAAGCCGTTCCCAAAACGACGGCTGCACGCCGGTCCCCATCCCGCGCAAACTGTTGGCAAGCCCCGTTGCCGTATGGCGGAGCCGCTCGCGGCGAATCGCCGCTCGCACCGGATCCGGGAGCGTCTGCTGAGTGGCAAACAGCGGGATTTTTTCCCAATCATCGACAAAAGCACGGACGCCTTCCGTTTCGATCTTTCGCGCCAACGCCTCATCCGCTTCCCGCCGCGCGCGCCGCTCCTCCTCTGTCTCCAAGCCGGGCGAACTGCTTTCCAGCACTAAGCGGCGAACGCGGCGCGGATGCCAAACGGCGAACGCCAACGCGAGCCGGCCGCCCATCGAGTAGCCGAGCACGTTCACTTGTTCGACGCCCCATTCGTCAAGGAGCGCCGCCAAGTCAGCCGCCGCGTGTTCGATCCGATACCGTCGGGCGTCCTTTGGCGCCTCGGTCCGCCCATGGCCCAACAAGTCGACGGCCATCACACGGAAGTCCGGCCAAAACGGGGCGAGCGGCCGCCACGTGTCCGCGCTGCCCGTAAACCCGTGAAGCAACAGAAGCGGCTCTCCTTCTCCGTATTGTTCCACATGGTAACAAACCCCATTCACCATCATGGTCATGCCAATCCTCTTGATTCGAGATATTTCGCGATTTCCCGGGCAACCTCGTTCCACAACAATCGATGCATTCGGACATTTTCCGCGCGCGACGTGCGCACTTCAATGACATGAAGCCCGCCTGATGACAATGATTCCGATACATGGCGGCGGAACTCCACCCAATGGTGCGGCACCGTATGGCGGCCGCCGTACATCTCGACGGCGTGGGCAAACGACAAATCCGTCGGCGTGCCAAACAGCGTTTCAAACGCCCCTTTATGGCGCGCCTGCGGCAAAAACGAGAAAATGCCGCCGCCGTTGTTGTTCAACAACACAATGGTAGCTGACAACGAATGCATCTTCGCCGCCAACAAGCCATTTACATCGTGGTAAAACGACAAGTCGCCGATCACCAGCACAAGCGGGTTCGCGGCAACGCTTGCGCCCAAGGCGCTCGAGACGACTCCGTCAATGCCGTTGGCGCCGCGGTTGGCCAAAACGCGAAGCGGCTTGTCCGTCGCAAAGAGAAACGTATCCGCATCGCGAATCGGCATGCTGTTGCCGACAAACAGCGCCGCCCCGGCTGGAAGCAAATTGGCAAGTTCCGTGAACACGTTCCCTTCAAACCATTCTTCTTTTGGCAGATGGCGCTCAAGCGCCGCGCGGGCGATCGCGTTCATCTCTAGCCATATCGCCGACCACGCGCTTTTGTTTTCTTTCGGTTTCGCCCATTCAAGAAGCTGGCGGCAAAGAATCCATTCATCACTCTGAACGAAGCTGTCCGCGGACAACGTTGGATCGCGCCAGCCGCCGTCGTCGACAACAATTTGACGAATCGCGCGATGGCGCTTGAGCCATAAAAAGAGCGGCTTCGACACCGGCATGGCGCCGAACCGAAGCACCACATCCGGCACAAGCTTGGAAGCGGCGGTTTCCTCCCGCAATATGGCGTCATAGCTGTCCAGCACGTACGTTTTGTCATGCGTACCTGCACGCAGTTGGGAAAGCGGATCGGCCAAAATCGGAAAATCAAGCGCCCGCGCCAACTCTGTGACCGCCTCGGCAAACCCAGGGCGATCGAGCGGCCCGCAGACGATCACCCCGCGTTCCGCCGCCGACAGCTGCTCATACAGCGCCGATACGCTCTCTTGCGGCAGCGCTGGGCGGCCGCGCCACACTTGCGGCGCTCTCGAAACGGACCGCACCCGCTCCCAAACCGCCTCATCGATATGCGGGACAAGCGGCTCGCGAAACGGCGCGTTCACATGCACAGGCCCACACGGTGCACCGGCGGCCGTTTGAACGGCTCTTGCCGCCATCGTCCGCGCGTATCGCAACATGTCATCCGCCTCTTCCGGCAGCGCCAAGTCCACAAACCACTTGGCGTATCGTCCGTATAAGTGCAACTGATCAATCGCCTGCGGCGCCCCGACATCGCGCAGTTCATGCGGCCGGTCGGCCGTCAGCACCACGAGCGGCACGCGCGAATAGTATGCCTCGACAACCGCGGGCCCATAGTTGGCCGCCGCCGTTCCGGACGTGCATACGAGCGCGACCGGACGCTGCTTCGCTTTCGCCAAGCCGAGGGCGAAAAACGCGGCCGACCGCTCATCGATATTCATATATAGTCGAAGGCCAGGGTGGGCCGCCATCGCGATCGCAAGCGGCGTCGAGCGCGAACCGGGGCTGATCACCGCCTCCGTCACCCCGGCCTGCGCCAATCCGTCCACCAATGCCGCTACATAAACAGACAAGGCATCAGCCATCGTTCATCACTCCCAACGCCGATAACATCGGGGCCATTTTCACATTTGTCTCTTCATATTCGCTGTTTGGGTCGGAATCGGCGACAATGCCGCAGCCGGCAAACAGCATGGCTTCCTTCCCGGCGAGCAAGGCGGAGCGAATGGCGACCGCCCATTCCCCATTGCCGTCGCCATCCACCCAGCCGATCGGCGCTGCATACCATCCGCGGTCAAGCGGCTCAAGGGCGCGGATCACCTCCAGCGCCCGATCGCGCGGCGTTCCGCCGAGCGCGGGTGTCGGATGCATCATTTCCACTAAGCGGAGCACCGAGCGCTCGCGGCAGCCACGGCCGACAACCGGAGTGCATAAATGCTGGATGTGCGGCAGCTTGAGCAGCTGCGGCGCGGGCGGCATCTCAACCGTCTCGCAGACGGAAGAAAACAAGCGGCCGATCATTTGCACAACAAACTGATGTTCTTCGTTGTTTTTTCGATCCGCCTGCAGCCAAGCGCCAAGCCGCTCGTCTTCCTCCATAGCGGCCCCGCGGCGCACCGATCCGGCGAGGCAAACCGACCGGCACGTTTTCCCTTCTTTTTGGACAAGCTGCTCAGGGGAAGCCCCGATAAAACAGTGGCCGTCCTGTTCAAACGCAAAAATGTAAGCAAACGGCTGCTGCTCGCGAAGCCGCTGGAGTACGGTTGCGGCATCCACCGTTTTGGCAAACGCCAGGCGTCGAGCGCGGGCGAGCACTACCTTGTCCAATTCCCCCGCGCGAATCGAAGTGATCGCTTTATGAACAGCCGCCAACCATCGTTCTTTCTCTTCTTCTTCGTCTGACACAAGGCGCGGAAGTTGCTTTGGAGCGGCCATAGGGCCGCTGATCCGCTCAAGCAAGCGCCCGATCCGCTCCCAATCCCTTCCCTGTTGATGGGTCGGCATGGTGACGGTCAACGTCGTTTTGCCGTTTCTTACGGCAAGAAGCGCGGCCGGCGCCACGAGCTTCCCGGCCGGAAAGCCGCGCCACATGTCGGTGCCCGGCCGATACGGGTCAAACGAAAATCCGCCAAACAATAACGGCGGCGCATCGACCGCGCCGTATGGCTCCATCTCCTTCTCCCATCGGCGCCGGCCCGCTTCCACGTCATCAAACCGGCTGTCGGCCTTCTCCGTTTCGATCGCATAAACGGAGCCGAGGCCGACCAATATCGTGCCTCCGGTTCGATCCGCCCAAAAAAACCGTTCGCGGAAGCCGCATGACGGCCCTTGCATAAAAAAAGAAACCGGATCAACGCCCTCCCACGGTTCCGCCCAGCTGACAAACGGCCGCGCTGCATTCACCGCCAATCTATGCAATTGTTGCTGCAGGTGATGTCGAAATCCAATCGCCACGTTCCTCACGCTTTCTGTCGTAAAATTCCCCCTCCATCCCCACTTCCCATTATATATAATAGGAAATCATTTATCTATCGGGAAGGGTTGACATGCTTTCAACGTTTGCCTACACTTATTTTGGACATAAACGAATGACATTTTCACAGAATCTAAGGGGAATGAATATGCAATCATTCACACATATGGACCATCGCCCGCCGGCGCGCCGCGACTGGCGCGTCTTTTGGCGGCTGACGCGCCCGCATACGTTGACGGCGGCGTTTGTGCCCGTATGCGTCGGCACGGTGCTGGCGTTGGGCGAAACGTCTGTCAATTGGCTGCTGTTTGCCGCGATGATGATCGCCTCTTTGTTGATTCAAGCCGCGACGAACATGTTCAACGAATACTACGATTATCAACGCGGCCTCGATTCCGCGGAATCGGTCGGCATCGGCGGCGCCATCGTCCGCGACGGCCTCAAGCCGAAAACGGTGCTGGCGTTGGCGGTTGGCTGTCTTGGGTTGGCTATGCTCATCGGCGTCTACATTTGCGCCGAAAGCAGCTGGTGGCTCGCCGTTGTCGGAACGATTTGCATGGCGGCCGGTTATTTTTACACCGGAGGGCCGGTTCCGATCGCCTATACGCCGTTTGGCGAACTGGCGGCTGGGTTTTTTATGGGCTTTGTCATTATTTTGATTTCATTTTTCATCCAAACAGGCTATATCAGCGGCGGTGCCGTGCTCACCGCCATTCCGATCGCGATTTTGGTCGGCGCCATTTTGCTGGCGAACAATATTCGCGACTTGGACGGCGATCGTGAAAAAGGGCGAAAGACGCTCGCGATTTTGATCGGCCGCAACTGGGCCATCCGCCTGCTCGCTGCCATGTTCGCCGTTGCCTTTCTTTGGACGGCCGCCCTCGTTCTGTTTCACATCGTTCCGCCTTGGGCGCTGCTTGCGCTGTTGAGCATCCCGAAAGCGGTTGCGGCGACGCGCGGATTTATCGGCAAAATCAAGCCGATCGAGATGATGCCGGCGATGAAGGCGACGGCGCAAACGAATACGCAGTTCGGCTTTTTGCTCGCCGCTGGCTTGCTCATTGCCCATTGGCTGTAACACGGTCAACATGACCGTGTTTTTTTTTGATTTTCGCCCATACTACATCATATAGACGCTACTGCGAAGGAAGGGATTGCGACTGATGCTGACGAACGAACAGCTTGCCGCCCTCCGCTCGAGACTGCTCAACATGAAACGGGAGACGGAAGACCGGCTCAAGCAAAACGACCATTTCGGCACGATCCGCAGCCACGCCCACGATGCGGTCGGTGAGCTGGCGAGCTACGACAACCATCCGGCCGATGAGGCGACAGAGCTGTATGAGCGGGAAAAAGATCTCGCCCTAAAGGAGCATGCCGAGCGCGAACTTCGCGAGATTGAACAGGCGCTTGGCGCCATCGTCGACGGCACATACGGAACGTGCTGCGTATGCGGTCGTCCGATCCCATACGAACGGCTCGAAGCGTTGCCAACAGCACTCTACTGCCGTGAGCACAGCCCGGATCAAACGGTGTCGCAAAAGCGGCCGCTTGAAGAGGGCGTGCTGATGCCGCCGTTTGGCAAATTCGATTTCGATGACCGCGCGGAATCGGTCGCTTACGACGCGGAAGATGCATGGCAGGAAGTAGCCCGCTACGGCACGTCCGACACCCCTTCGGACCTTGGCAAAAACGTCGATTCCTACAGCGAAGTGTATGCCGAGTCGGAAGAGAACGTCGGCTATGTCGAAGACTTGGAAAATTTCGCGGCCGTCGATTTGCATGGCCAACGCGTACGTGTGTACCCGACACGGGAGCATGAGCTGCTGGAAAACATATTGGATGACGAAGGCATCATGTCGAACATCGGCGATTTGCCGGCGTATGAAAAAGACCCGTATACATCGAAAGACAGCTACCGCCGGTACGATGAAAGACCGTCCCAGCAGCATTTTGGGGAAACGACTCCATGAAAAAGGCCATCGGCAAGATGGTCTTTTTTGTGAAACAGGCCAATGCCGTTTTCCGTAGTACAGAGCAGAACGTCATATGATCCGAATGGAGGCGAAATGATGAACGCACATGAGATCGATTACCGGCTGTACGGCGATGACATGCAGTTTGTCGAAATCGAGCTCGACCCATACGAAAGCGTGGTCGCGGAAGCGGGCGGGATGATGATGATGGATGACGGCATCGTCATGGAAACCGTATTTGGCGACGGCTCCTCGTCCGGAAAAGGGCTGCTTGGCCGCCTTGTCGGCGCGGGGAAGCGGCTGCTCACCGGCGAAAGCTTGTTCATGACCGTGTTTACCAACCAAGGAAACGGCAAGCGCCGCGTCGCCTTCGCCGCTCCGTATCCGGGAAAAATCATCCCGGTCGATTTGAGCGAACTTGGCGGGAAGCTCATCTGCCAAAAAGACTCCTTTTTGTGTGCGGCAAAAGGCGTCTCCGTCGGCATTGAGTTTCAGCGCAAACTCGGCGCTGGCTTTTTCGGCGGCGAAGGGTTTATTATGCAAAAGTTGGAAGGTGACGGGCTTGCCTTTTTGCACGCCGGCGGAACGATCCACCGCCGCGACTTGCAGCCCGGGGAAACGCTTCGCATTGACACCGGCTGCCTTGTCGCCATGACGAAAGACGTCAACTACGATATTGAATATGTCGGCAGCATCAAAACCGCCTTCTTCGGCGGCGAAGGATTGTTTTTGGCCACCGTCACCGGTCCGGGAGCAGTGTGGGTGCAGTCGCTTCCGTTCAGCCGGCTCGCTGACCGCGTCCTCGCTGCCGCCCCGAGCGCCGGCGGACGGTCGGTCGGCGAAGGCAGCATCCTCGGCGGCATCGGCGACTGGCTCGACGGCGACGACTAAGCGAGAAAGGGCGCTCCGGCCAAACGGAACGCCCTTTTGCTTTTATGCCTTCTCCCTCGAAATTCCCTAAAAGGACGATGATTGAGTCAACTACCCCCACTTCGCTAACGCTTGAAGTGGGGGCTTGCAACTCCCCAGAAGTGCGAGCGGACTTGGTCCTCCTTCCTTGACTTGGGGTTGCATCAGGGGCAGGTTGACAACTGCCCAACGACGCAGGTCATGCCTGTGTCGTTCCTTCAACGATGTACTCTATTCCTTTTCGTTGAAGGTTCATGGCACCAATGCGGTCATCGTTTGAGGTGTATCCGCATGTTCGGCAACAAAAGGTGTGTGTACGCTTGTTTCGATTGGCTTTTTCCGTATGCCCGCACTTTGGACATGTCAAAGAGGTGTAATGCGGAGCAACCACCATCACTTTTGACCCATGCAAACGCGCCTTATACTCTAACAGTTGACGGAACTGATAGAAAGCCCACGATACGGTTTCATATCGGTCATGGATACGTACACGTTCTGTTTTTTCACGAATGCCTGTTAAATCTTCTAATACAAAAAGGGTACGTTCTCCATATTGACGAACGAGTGCCTTCGTGACAGCATGGTTCACATCCGTCATCCAACGGTTTTCTCGTTGTCCGATTGTTTTCAACTTCCGACGCGCAGAAGCCGTCCCTTTTTGCTGGAGGGTTTTTCGCATTCGTTTGTACTTGGCACGCATATGCTTGATTTTTCGTCCGTTAAAAAAGATCGTTTTCCCTTGCGAATCATAAGCTGTTGCAAGAAAGTTAACCCCTACATCAACACCGACCACTTGGCGAATGTTGTGTTCATCTACGGTTGGAATTGTTTTGGTCATGGGGATGTGCAAAAAGAATTTGTTATGCTTGTAGACGAGTTTGGCTGTGCCAAACGTCCATGAGCCATCAAAATATTGTTCCATGCCTTTTGGTTCGAATGGCACTTTGATTCGTCCTTCTAGTGTATTGACAGAAAATAACCCTTGAACAATGGAGTAATCTCGATTCCAAACGAGGTCATATTCAGGCTTTTTAAAGCGAACCAATGTCCATTCATGACCATTGCTTTTTAGGGAACGGTATCTAGCGATCACCGTTTTAATCACAGATTGCGCCATTTGCGAACGCAAAGCGTAGTTTGATCGAAGTAGACGATAGGTCATGTCGTGTAACTTGGCTTGTGCAAGCACTTTTGTGTCAAAAATCACAACAGACACAGCGTTGCACGCTTGTCGATAAGCGGAAAGGGTGGCTTTCAATACTTCTGCTTGTTCCGCTGTTGGGTAAATTTTGATTTTGGCTGTTAACGTCATGTCCATTTGTCTCACCTCTCTTTCACTAAATATATTTTTTAGTGATACAAAAACACAAAAAAGCGATTCCTCCCCCACTTACTCCCTTTGGTCGTTGAAGTGGGGGTCTCCTCGCCAAAGACGATGAAAAAGCAGCCCAAAAACGTCCTTTCCTAAGTTGAGAAACGTTCCCCCGACGGCAAAAGACCCCAAATTTCGGCCGCGTATTCCGCTACGGTCCGATCGCTGGCGAAACGGCCGGAATGCGCGATGTTGACGGCGCTCATCCGCCACCAGCGCGCCGGATCGCGGTAAGCCTCTTCAACCCGCTCGTGCGCCTCGGCGTAGGCGGCAAAGTCGCGCAGCACAAAATATTCGTCGTTTTGCGCCAACAGCGAGTCGTAAATCGGCTCAAAGTAGTCGCCGACATCAGGGAAAAAGCCGTTGATGAGCTGGTGGACAACTTGCTTGATCCGTTTGTCATGATGGTAATACTCATGCGCCCGATAGCCTCCGTGTTCGTAGTAGCGGAGCACTTCATCGGCCGTCAGCCCGAACAAAAACATGTTTTCCTCCCCGACGGCTTCCGCGATTTCGACGTTCGCTCCATCCAGCGTGCCAAGCGTAACGGCGCCGTTCATCATAAACTTCATGTTGCCCGTCCCGGACGCTTCTTTGCTGGCTGTTGAGATTTGTTCGCTCACATCGGCGGCCGGAATGATTTCTTCCGCGAGCGATACGCGGTAATTTTCCAAAAAAATGACCTTCAGTTGCTCGTTCGTCCGTTTATCGTTGTTCACCTGATCCGCCACCGAATGGATGAGCTTGATGATCCGCTTGGCGTAGTAATAGCCTGGCGACGCTTTCGCTCCGAAAATGAACGTGCGCGGGTGGATCGAAACACGCGGGTCTTCTTTCAGCCGATTGTA
Source organism: Geobacillus sp. YHL (assembly GCF_022341265.1). Classification (NCBI taxonomy): domain Bacteria; kingdom Bacillati; phylum Bacillota; class Bacilli; order Caryophanales; family Anoxybacillaceae; genus Geobacillus; species Geobacillus sp. YHL. The sequence goes on along the minus strand of NZ_JAEIGB010000001.1, from coordinate 19,436 downwards.
TAAATGCATAATGTGCAAAACGTTTAACAACTGCCGTTTATAAGCGTGCAGCCGTTTCACTTGGACATCAAATATCGACGATTCGTCGACAACAATGCCCGTTTTTTCGGAAATGTGCTTGGCAAGCTTCATCTTCCGCTGCTGTTTGACCGCAGCCAACGCCTGCTGAAACGCCGGATCGGAAGCATAAGACTTCAGCTCAATCAATGCTTCCGGCTCGCGGATCCAGCGCGGACCAATCGTTTCCGTAATCAACGCCGACAGCTCAGGGTTGGCTTTCAACAGCCAGCGCCGGTGCGTCACCCCGTTCGTTTTGTTGTTGAACTTGTGCGGCGCCCATTCGTAAAACAAGCGCATCTCCCGCTGTTTCAAAATCTCCGTATGCAGTTTCGCCACGCCGTTGACGCTATGGCTCGCAACGACGGCCAAGTGCGCCATTTTCACCATCCCGTGGGCGACGATGGCCATTTGTTCAATCCGCCCCCAATCGCCGGGATAACGTTCCCACAGCTCGCGGCAAAACCGTTCGTTGATTTCCTCGACAATCATATAAATGCGCGGCAACAGCGGCTGAAACAGACGAATCGGCCATTTCTCCAACGCTTCCGCCAGCGTCGTATGATTCGTGTACGCGATCGTATGGGTCGTAATGTGCCAAGCCTCTTCCCAGCTCATCCCTTCCTCATCGAGCAAAATGCGCATCAACTCCGGAATCGCGAGCACCGGGTGCGTGTCGTTGATATGAATGGCGACATATTCATGGAGGCGGCGCAAGCTCCCGTGCTGGCGGCGATGGGAGCGAGTGATGCTGCCGAGGCTGGCGGCGGCGAGAAAATACTGCTGCTTTAACCGGAGCAGTTTGCCTTCATCGTGCGTATCGTCCGGGTACAAAAACTCCGAAATGGCTTCCGTCTCCCGCTTGTATTGCATCACATCTTTATGAAGCGGGAACGTTTTCGCCGGCTCGGCGCTCCAAAGCCGGAGCGTGTTGACCGTGTTCGTCCCGAAGCCGATGATCGGCATATCGTACGGCACAGCCATCACGTTTTCGCTGTCGACATGGCGGAACACAAGGCGGCCGTTTTGTTCCGACACCTCGACCCTTCCCCAGAAGCGAACTTCGACCGCCAGCTCTTCTTTCCGGATTTCCCAAACGTTCCCGTTTCGCAGCCATTGCTCCGGCAGCTCGACTTGATAGCCGTCAACGATTTTTTGATCAAACAGCCCGTGTTTATAGCGAATGCCATGGCCGTGGCCCGGCAAATTCAATGTGGCGAGCGAGTCAAGAAAACAGGCGGCGAGCCGCCCCAGCCCGCCGTTGCCAAGCCCGGCGTCCGCTTCGCATTCCTCAATGTCCTCAAGGCGGATGCCGAGCTCGCGAAGCCCCTCTTCGACCATCGGGCGGACGCCGAGGTTTAACAAGTTGCTTCCGAGCAAACGGCCGAGCAAAAACTCGATCGACAAATAGTACACCTGCTTCCGCCGCTCCGCCCGGCAGCGCTCGTTCGTCGCGATCCAATGGCGGCTGATATGTTCGCGCACCATCTGGCCGAGAACGTGATAATGATCGCGCGCCGTCGACTCCGCAAACGGTTTGCCGCACAACGCCTCGACCCGCGTCACAAACGCCCGTTGAAACGTTTCTTTATCCGCGAACAAGCGCGTCTTCCCCCTTTTTGTTCAGCTGTTCGTACGCTTTTCGATACTCCCTCGCCGACCGGCGCCAGCTGTAATCGCCGCGCATCGCCCGCTCCATGAGCCGCTCCCAGACAGATGGCTGGCGGTAGAACGACAGCGCCCGGCGGATCGTGTACAACATGTCGTGGGCGTTAAAGTTCGTAAAACTGAACCCGTTCCCTTCTCCTGTGAATTCATTGTACGATTGCACCGTATCGTTCAGCCCGCCCGTTTCCCGAACGATCGGAATCGTCCCGTACCGAAGCGCGATCATTTGGCTCAGCCCGCACGGTTCAAACAATGACGGCATTAAAAACAAGTCCGCGCCCGCATAAATTTGATGGGCGAGCGGTTCGTGAAAGCCGATGTACACCCCGACTTTGTCCGGATAGGCCGCCGCCATTTGCGAGAAAAACTGTTCAAACCGCCAATCCCCCGTTCCAAGCACAACAAGCTGCATCTCTTCCTGCATCAGATCATGGAAGACGCACGTGACTAAATCGAGCCCTTTTTGCGCCGTCATTCGCGTCACCATCGCGACAACGGGCGCATCATCCCGCTCTGGCAGACCGAACCGCCGCTGCAGGGCGCGCTTGTTGAGTTTTTTTCTTTCCCGCGTATGTACGCTATAGGTCGCCGCTAAAAACGGATCGGTTTCCGGGTTGTAAAACTCGTCGTCAATGCCGTTTAAAATGCCAAGCAAATCATCCCGCCGCGCCCGCAACAGCCCGTCAAGCCGCTCGCCGTAATAAGCGGTTTGAATCTCTTCTTTGTACGTCGGGCTGACCGTCGTAATCAAATCGGAGGCGACAAGCGCCCCTTTCATAAAGCTGACGCTTCCGTAAAACTCGAGATGGTCGACGGTGAAATACCGTCCGTCCAAATTCAACAAATCCTCTAAAATCCCGCGCGGAAACAGCCCTTGAAACTGCAAGTTGTGAATCGTAAAGATAGTGCGGATATCCGCATAAAACGGATCATGACGGTATTGCTCGCGCAAGAAAAACGGAATCATGCCGGTGTGCCAGTCATGGCAATGAATGATGTCGGGCTGAAACGAAATCGCCGGAAGCGCGTCCAGCACCGCCCGGCAAAAATAGGCGAACCGCTCGCCGTCGTCACCATGGCCGTACAGCTGCGGCCGTTTGAAATAGTATTCGTTGTCGATCAAGTAATAGACGACCCCGTCATGCTCGAGCTTCTCAACGCCGCAATACTGGCGGCGCCACCCGACCGGCACGACGAGCTCCGCCACTTTGCCCATTCGTTCTTTCCACTTTAGAGCAATCGTTTCATACTTTGGCATCATAACACGGACGTCCACGCCGAGCCGGCGCAGCTCTTTCGGCAGCGCGCCGGCGACGTCAGCCAATCCTCCCGATTTGGCAAACGGAGCGCATTCTGATACGGCAAACAGCACGTTCATCGATTCACGACCTCCCCTTGCACCGTTCCTTTGCGAACGACAAACGGCCGCTCCGCCGTCCCTTGCAAAACGACCCCCGGTTCGATTTTCGCGTCTTTGTCGACGATGACGCCATCAAGCACACAACCATCGCCGATTTGGCATTTTTGCATAATGATGCTGTTCTTCACAACGGCTCCTTTGCCGATTTTCACGGAACGAAACAAGACGCTGTTTTCCACCGTTCCTTCAATGACGCAGCCGTTGGCGATCATCGAGCGCTTCACATTCCCTTCCCGCCGGTATTTCGTCGGCGGCTCGTCTTTCACTTTCGTATAAATCGGCCGCGATGGAAGAAAAAGCTGCTCCCAAACACTGCGGTCAAGAAGCTCCATGCTCGCGCGGAAATAGCGGGCGAGCGAATCGATGACGGCCGCATACCCGCTGTATTCATAGTCGCAAATGGACAGCGAATGACAGTTATCGCAGACGACATCGACGATGCTTCGATAGCCGCGGTTTTTATAATTGGCAATGAAATCAAGCAGAAGAGACGTCTCCAACACGTACATCTCCAGCGGCTCGCCGCGATGGCAAATTCGCGTCACATCGCAGCCGCGTTCGATATGGCGCTCGAGGACGGCGTCAAAGTCGATGTTGCACACCGTGTAGCTATTGACGATGACCGCATACTTTTGCCGACTCCGCAAAAAATAGTCGATATGCTGCTCAAAATGGGCAAACGCCCCGACCCGGCGCTCACCGGAAAACAACAAGTCCGGCGATGGGAAGAAAAACAATCCGTCCCGCTTTCGGTTTAAATCCCAATTCTTCCCTGATCCTAAATGGTCCATCAGCGACCGATATTGGTATTTCGGAAAAATCGCGACGCTTTCAATGCCGGAGTTGACCATGCTTGAAAGCACGAAATCAATGAGCCGATACCGCCCGGCAAACGGCACCGCTGCGATTGAGCGTTGCTCGACAAGCGGCGCCATTGCCTCCATATACGTGGTCGCGTCGATGACGCCCAACATCATGTTGTTGTTCATTGTGCTCCATCCTTCCTTGCGGTGTCCTTATTCCGTTGCTTGATCCACTCGGTCGTTACGAGCACGACGTCATCATCAGCATCGCCCGGGCTCACAGTCGAATGCGGCGGGATGACGATCTCCGGAGTGACGATCGCTCGCTCGACATACGCTCCTTCACCAACTGTTGCCCCTGGCATAATGACGGATTCTTTCACAACCGCTCCCTTGCCGATGCAGACGCCTTGAAACAGCACCGAGCGCTCCACCGTTCCTTCCACGACGCATCCCTCATTGATGAGAGAATCGCTCACTTCCGCCTCGGGAGCGATGTATTGCGGCGGCTGGTTCGGGTTGACCGAATAAATGCGCCACGAGCGATCAAACAAGTCAAGTTCATTGTGTTCATCGAGCAAATCCATGTTGGCTTCCCACAAGCTTTTGACGGTGCCGACATCTTTCCAATAGCCTTTGAACGGATAGGCCACGAGCCGCTTGTTCTCCCGAAGCAGCCGCGGAATCACATCTTTGCCAAAGTCGTGCGACGAATGCGGATCGGCGTTGTCGATTTGCAAATACTCCCTCAATAACGGCCAATTGAAAATGTAAATGCCCATCGACGCCAAATTGCTCTTTGGCTCCGCCGGTTTTTCGGCAAACTCGACAATTTGCATCTCGTCATTCGTATTCATAATGCCAAACCGGCTCGCCTCTTCCCACGGCACTTCAATAACGGAAATCGTTGCATCCGCCTGTTTGGCGATATGGTAGTCGAGCATCTGCTGGTAATCCATCTTGTAAATATGATCGCCAGACAGCACGAGAACGTAATCCGGGTCGTATTGTTCAATATAATTCATATTTTGATAAATGGCGTTCGCTGTGCCTTCGTACCATTTGACGCCGGAAGAGGCGGAGTAAGGGGGAAGGACGGTGACGCCCCCGTTTCTTCGATCTAAATCCCATGCGCTTCCGATGCCGATGTACGAGTGCAAAAGAAGCGGCTGATATTGGGTCAACACCCCGACTGTGTCAATGCCCGAGTTCGTGCAATTGCTCAACGTAAAATCAATGATCCGGTACTTCCCCCCAAACGGCACGGCTGGTTTCGCGATGTTTTTCGTCAGCGAGCGAAGCCGGCTTCCTTGCCCGCCGGCCAATAACATGGCGATGCACTTCTTCTTCATTCTGCTTTCTCTCCCCTCGTTTTTGCACTGGCCGCAAAATGGAAATGCCAAACGGCGGAATCGTCATGCGCACATGGTACGGTTTTCCATGAAACGGCTCATGGAAAGCGGAAAGCCGCTTCGAATTGACATGCCCTGATCCGCCAAACTCCGCTGCATCGCTGTTCAGCACTTCGCGGTACGGCGCCAAAAGCGGCACGCCGACTTTGTAATCGTCATACGCCTGATTTGTGAAATTACAAACAATGACCAGCACATCACCTTCTTTTTTCCCCCGGCGGATGAATGAGAAAATACTTTGCTCGGCATTATGAACGTCAATCCATTCAAACCCCCTCGGATCATGATCAAGCTCGTAAAACGGCTTATACCGTTTATAGCAGGCGATCAGCTGCTTCACATATTCGTCCATTTTCCGGTGCAATTCAAAATCGAACAGCACCCAGTCCAGCTCCTCGGCAAACTTCCATTCATCAAACTGGGCAAACTCACTGCCCATAAACAGCAGCTTTTTCCCAGGGTGGGCCATCATGTACCCATACAATAGGCGCAGCTGGGCGAACTTCTCTTCGTACGACCCAGGCATTTTATTGAGCAGCGATTTTTTGCCATGCACAACTTCATCATGGGAAAATGGCAAAATGAAATTTTCCGAATACGCATAAAGGAGGGAAAAACTGACTTGGTTATGGGCGTATTTCCGCTCATGCGGCGGCGTTTCCATATACTTCAGCATGTCGTTCATCCAGCCCATGTTCCACTTGTAGTTAAACCCAAGGCCGCCATCGTACGTCGGCGCGGTCACCCGAGGCCAGTCGGTCGAATCTTCAGCGATCATCAAGACGTTCGGGTCATAGGCAAACACCGCCTCATTCAACTGGCGCAAAAACTCGACCGCATACGGATTTTCATAGAGCCGGTCGTTGTTCGGCCAATAAAGCATATTGGCGACCGCATCGACGCGGAATCCGTCGACGTGGTAATACTCGAGCCAAAACAAGGCGTTGGAGATGAGAAAACTGCGCACTTCCGGTTTGCCCAAGTCAAAATTCGCCGTCCCCCAGACGTAATTTTCTCGGTCTTTTTCATTCGCGTATTCATACGTCGGCGCGCCGTCAAACATATATAACCCGTGGGCGTCCTTGCAAAAATGCCCCGGCACCCAATCGAGAATGACCCCGATTCCTGCCTGATGGCAGCGGTCGACGAAATACATGAAATCGTGCGGCGTGCCATAGCGGCTTGTCACCGCATAATAGCCGGTCCCTTGATACCCCCACGAACGGTCGAGCGGATGCTCGACAAGCGGAAGCAGCTCAATGTGCGTAAATCCACGCTCTAGCACGTACGGGATAAGTTCGTCGGCCATCTCACGGTACGTCAAAAAACGACCTTCCTTTTTCTTCCACGAACCGAAATGGAGCTCATAAATGACCATCGGCTGCTCGTAAATCCGCTTTCGCCGCTTCTTCCGCTGCCAAGACTGATCGTTCCACTGGTATCCTTTCAGATCGTAGACAATCGAGGCGGTGTGGGGGCGCAATTCGGAGCAAAACGCGTACGGGTCCGCTTTCAGCAGCACCCGCCCATCCGGCGTGACGATCTCATACTTATACAAATGCCCTTCCAAGTTTTCCGGGACAACGATCGTCCATACTCCTTCATCGTTCACTTTGGTGAGGCGGAACTTCGCCCCGTCCCAGCCGTTAAAGCTGCCGACCAGGCGCACGTCGCGCGCATGCGGCGCCCAGACGCAAAAGCGGGTGGCGGCCCTTCCGCCCTCATCGATCACGTGGGCGCCAAACAGCTCGTAGCTTTTATGCAAGCTGCCTTCATGAAACAAATACACTTCCAAATCCGTCGGATTCGCCGCAATCAAGCTCGATCGCATCCTTTCTGAAGCAAGATGATGGCCATACACAACATTGATTCCTATTCGCCAGCAGCAGGATTCATTCCTTGAATTGTTCGTCTATATTTTTAGACAAATTCCAACAACCGCTCTTTCTCGCTGTCGAAATTTCATTTGCACACAGGCGGATTTTTATATTATAATATATATAAGTTGATAATTATTATAAATAACGGAGGTGCATTATGGCTCCAACACTGTACGATTTTCACCATCTCCCGCACGTCAAAACGCAACATGAATCAAAAAAAGCGCTCTGGGTGACGCTTTTGTTGACCATGTTTTTCACCGCCGTTGAAATCATTGGCGGACTGATTTCCAACTCGCTCGCCCTCTTGTCCGATTCGGCCCATATGGCATCCGATGTATTGGCGCTTGGATTGAGCATGGTCGCCCTCTACATGGCAACGCGCCCGCCGAACCGCCGCTTTACGTTCGGTTTTTTGCGATTTGAAATCATCACATCGTTTTTGAACGGGCTGACGTTGGCCGTCATTGCGCTGTGGATTTTATGGGAAGGCATTCAGCGTTTTCTTCATCCTGAACCGATCAACTTTCGTCTTATGCTCGGAATCGCGGCGATCGGCCTCATCGTTAACTTGACGTTGACCATCGTCTTAAGCCGGAGCACGAAAGAAGAAGACAACTTGAACGTTCAGAGCGCCCTTTGGCATTTCATCGGCGACTTGATTAGCTCGATCGGCGTCATCGTTTCCGCGCTGCTCATTTACTTCACCGGCTGGACGGTGTTCGACCCGATCATCAGCTTAGTGATCGCCGCCATCATTTTCACAGGCGGAGCGAAAATTATGCGCGAATCGTATCTCATCTTAATGGAAGCCGTGCCAGATGGGTTCGACCTCGAACAAATCCGCGCCGATATTCGAAAGATCGAAGGGGTCGAAGACGTGCACGACATGCACTTATGGGCCATCTCGACCGACCATTACTCGCTGTCGGCTCATGTGTTTGTCAACGAACGCATCCAGCCGCTATGCGTCATCTTGGCGGTGAATGAAATGTTGAAGGAAAAATACGGAATCGAGCACGCCACCATCCAGGTGGAGCACGCCATGCTCCATGACCATGGCCGCTATGGCCGGGCGTTTTTGGAGAAAAAAGCTTTCCATGAATAGGAAATGCCGCCTCTGCTTCTAATGGCATGGGCGGCTTTTTCGTTTGTCCATTTTCCCTTTCAAACAAAAAGGAATCAATACGATCCGCGGCGAACATATAGAGTCATCATGCCGAAGGAAGGGATGCCTCATGGGAATCGGAACGATCTTCTCGTTTTTCGGCGTCGCCGTTTTGCTTACGTTAGCGCCGGGGCCAGACATTTTGTTCGTCATCGCCCAAAGCCTGTCCCAAGGCAAACAGGCGGGCATCGCCACCGCGCTCGGGCTGTGCACCGGCCTGCTTGTCCACATCAGTGCAGCCACGCTTGGCGTCTCGGCTGTCATTTACCAATCCGCCTTGGCGTTTGCCATCGTCAAGTACGCCGGCGCCGCGTATTTGCTGTACTTGGCATGGCAGGCGTTCCGCGAAAAAGACAGCAGTCTCGCCTTTGGGCGGCAGAAGCCAATGGCATACGCCTCGCTGTACAAAAAAGGCATTGTCATGAACGTGCTCAACCCGAAAGTGTCGCTCTTCTTTTTGGCGCTCTTGCCTCAGTTCGTTGATCCGTCAGAGGGCCGCGTGCCGCAACAGATGTTGCTTCTTGGCGCCGTCTTTCTCGCTCAAGCGCTCGCCGTCTTCACCCTTGTGAGCATCGGCGCGGAAAAACTGCGCCATCTGTTGCTGTCGAACAAACGAATCGCCAAGCGGATCAATCGGCTAAAAGGCGCCCTGTTCGCCCTAATCGGCATTCAAATCGCCTTCAGCGAGCGTTCGTAGCGGCGCGCGGCCAGGAACGGCCGCTCCTTTCTGCGAGCAGCCCCCAACACCTCTTTTACTCAAAAAAGCGCCGCGCCTCCTAGAGAACTGGTGAAAAACGACCGATTTCGCCGAATCCGTTGCTTTTGGGTGAAAGAGAGGCGTTGATTTTACAGGACTTCTCAATTTGAGAAGAGTCCGTTTTTCGCGACTTTTCACTAATTCACCGGCCTTCTAGAAGACCGGTGAAAAACAACGGATTCGCTCGATTTGCGAGAAGTCGAAAGGGATAAAGTTATGGTGTTGCAAGGTTTTTCAATTTGAGAAACGCTGTTGGGGAGCAACATTTCCCCTTAAATCACAAGTCTTCTAGGAGAAGCAACGGCAGAAATAACAGCACATCGGGACCAAATGACAAAAGATTGGGCATTTCAACCAAAACCAACATGGCGGCCTTTCTCTCGCAGGCCGCCATCCGTTTGTATTGTTCCCGCTGCGGCTTCATGAGCCTGACGCCAAGCGGCAACAACCTCATTCCCTTGTCGCTCACGTTCTCCCTCCTTGTCACTCCGGCCGCCGCACCGAAGCGCAAACCGGCGCAATAGAAAGGAAGGAAATGCTCATCGAGCGATCTCCCCGCACTCATCCGCCGAACCTACTTGACAAAGCGGGCCATCAAAATCAAATCCCAATACGTCCCGTCATCGATTTTTGCAGCTTTTTTCTTCACGCCTTCTTCCACAAATCCAAACTTTTGATACAATCGAATCGCGTTCGTGTTGTCAGCGACGACTTCGAGGCAAACTTTTTCAATCAAAGGATTTTCTTTTGCCCAATCAAGGAGCGCTACAAGCAACGCCGTGCCGATCCCCTGGTCTCGAAAGCCGTTTTTCACGCTCATGCCGAAAGACCCTTGGTGCTTCGTCCGCTGCTTATTACCGTTATGAAAATCCAAAAACCCGATGATGTCCCCTTCCTGCTCGGCGACAATCGCCAGCTTTCCGGGATCATCAGCCATTTGTTGCAGCCATTGCCTTTGCCGCTCGCTTGTCGTCACCACTTCCGCTTCTGTCGTCAACAAATACGGCGCTTCCGCTACCACCGCCTTCACAAACGCGACGACACGCTCGGCATCCTCAGGCGATGCCGTCCGTATAACAATCGGTTGGCCGCTTGCCGTTATCAACCGCCTTGGTTGAATGTTCCCCATAGCCATCCTCCTTGCTTGATGTGCATCCGTATAGATTCGTAAGCACGAGGGCAATATCCTGCACGCAAAAGAAAAACCTCTTCTGTCTCATAGTTCGTATTACTGTCAACCATTGGGCCATTCACCAAAAGCCCCGATATATTTTTAGTGATTCGCCTGATGAATGTTGAACCATCCACTTTCGATATGCTCTACGAACACCACCCCAGCTCCCCTTCATCACCATTGTTTTGATGGCTCGTTTGTCAATAAAGTAACCACTTGACAAACAGAAAAACAAAAGTATACTAATAGTATACTTTTGATACTAGGAGTATCAGCTATGAAAGAACATATCGCCGCTGTACACAAACAAACGATTGCCCAAGCCGCTGAGCGGTTGTTTCTCGAACGCGGGTTTGACGGCACGTCAATCAGCGACATTTGCGCAGCGTCGGGATACAGCCGCCGTACGGTGTACCGCTACTTTGACACGAAGGAGGAGATTTTGTACTACATTGTCGCGAATGGTCTCAAACAGTTGCGTGATCGTCTAACCGACATCGTGCAAGCCGAGCAGCCGTTTTTGGCCAAGTACGAACACATTTGTAAAGCAATGCGCGCTTACTACGAACATTGTCCCGTTTCGGCGCGCGCCGTCCGCGAGTTTCGCCCGCCATCGTTGGACGCAGTGACACCCACCATGGAAGCTATTTTCTCTTTAGGAACGGACATCAATGACGCCCTCTCCCGCTGGATCGAGCAAGGCATCGCAGAAGGCGTTGTCCGCGAAACGGTGGACGTCATGATGACCGTGTACGTGTTCTCCGCACAGCTACACGCGTTGTTTGACCTTATCGAAACAAAAGGAGCGTTTTTGCTGCCGACGCTCGGCAAGACGAAAGAACAATTTGTCGCCTACGGCCAGAAGATGATTCTCCATAGCCTCGCAAAGGAGCCATTGCCATGAAACCAAACGAACCGAGCATGACCGCATTGATGTCCTGTTTCGTCCGCGCTTATCATACGGAACACGATACGCCTGTCATTTTTCGTGACGATATGGCCAGACAGCTGATCACAGACGAAGAATACAAACAAATCCAAGCCTTTCTCGCCAACGGCTTGGGATTTTTTGCCCCCGAGCGGCTTGATGCGTTCTCATCGGACGAAGAGAAAGTGAAATGGATCGTCCAAACGCAGCTCGCTCCGACTCCAATCGCCCGCGCCGCCTATACCGAACGGGTCGTCCAACACGAAAAGCGGCTTGGCGCGACGCAATATGTCATGTTAGGAGCAGGGATGGATACGTTCGCCTTCCGTCATCCAAACAGCGGCCTGACGATATTCGAAGTCGACCATCCCAACACGCAGCAATTCAAGCGCGAACGCATCCACATGGCCAACTGGAAGATGCCAAACTGCTTGCAACTGGTCGCCGCTGATTTTACCAAGGATGACGTGGCTTCCCGATTGCTCGCAGCCGGCTTTCGCCCAAACGAAAAAACGGTGTTCAGCCTGCTTGGCGTCTCATATTATCTGGAAAAAGAGCACTTCTATCGTCTTTTGCACCAACTCGCTCCATTGATGACAGAGGGCAGTTCTATCGTGTTTGATGTTGCCGATGAGCAGCTGTTCACCTCCACCGTCAAGCGGGTGCAAAACACGCTCGCCCTCGCCCGGCAAAGCGGTGAACCGATGAAAGCGGCGTATTCGATCAAGGAACTGGAACAACAGTTGCAACATGACCGGCCCTCATTTTCGAACACGTATCGCCGGAACAAATCCAAGCGGAATTTTTCTCGAACCGAAACGACGATCTGACAGCGTTTGAACATGTCCATTATGTCCATGCGGTGCGCAAATAACATCCAGGAAGGCCTCTGAATTTTGTGATTTTCCATGATTATGTGATATTGAAACATGTCTATTCACCAAAAAATCGACCGAACCCTCTTTGAAGCATCCCGCTTCAAAGAAAGGCTCGGCCGACAGGTTCCTTCTTATTGCCCTTTCGTCACCGTCGCTGTGGTCGCTTCACTATGGTTTTGCGCTTTGTCTTCTTGTGTCACAATGATCATCAGCTGGCCATTGTTGAATGCAGACAGATCGATCGTCTTCGAAAAATTCCCATTCGAGTCCGCCGACGTCCGTTCAACGAGAGATTTTTGTCCATCCGTAATGATGATTTGCACCGATGCGTTGCTTTCTGCCGTTCCTGCGATCGTATATGCCGCTTGATTTTGATTCGTAACGGCTGGCAGGGCGTTCAATGATGGAGCGGCAACAGCGGTATCCTTCCAAACCGTCGTGGTTGCCTCTGGGCTTACATTGCCCGTTGCACTCGTTTGAACGGCTGTAATGGTAATCAGTCCATCGCTTAACGGGGAAATATCAGCTTCTACACGGTATCTCCCGTTTTCTTCCACCGTACCGACTGTGCTGATTTCATTCGTTCCATCGGACAAAGTGACCTCCACTTCCGCCCCTGGCTCTCCCTTGCCCGTCACCTCATAAGCAGTTGCATCTGCGCTGGCGTTCACATATCCTTTATTCTCAATAGATGGCTTGGCAGGAGAGGTCAACGATTTGATGAGGACGACGCTTGCCATCCGGCTTTCATTTCCCGCCTGATCGATCGTTTTCACACGGATCGTGATCTTCCCGTCCTTCAGAGAAGAAGTATTGATCTCTACTTCATAATTCCCATCTTCATCCACAAGTCCGCTCGCTGAGACGGATTTTTTTCCATCAGCAGCCTCCACCACCACTTTCTCTCCAGGCGTGCCTGTCCCCGTGACTGGATACGCTTCATAGTTGAAAGCGTTAATATATCCTTCATTCAACAGTTCAGGGGCCTCTATGCTCACATCTTTCCGAAGCACTTTCTTCGATTGGCCGCTTTGGTTTCCTGCCGAATCCACGCTAACCGCGGAGACCGTAATCTCTCCTTCCGCCAGTTTTCTCGCATCGATCACCGCTCGGAATCTCCCTTTGCCGTCTGCATGCACCATTTTGGTGATGCGCTGCTTTCCATCGCTCAATGAAACCTTCACAGCGCTATGGGGTTCTGCTGTTCCTTGAACAGCATAAGCGTTCTGCTGCTTGGCATTGATCCATCCTTTATTCGTGATCACCGGAACGGAAGGCGCCTTCGTATCCTTGATAATCTTTTTTTGTACGCGGCTATGCTTCTGTCCCTTGATGATTTGCGTGACAGACACCGTCAATGTCCCATCTCGTAATGTCGATACGTTGACCGGCGCTTCAAACGATCCGCTCTTTTGAACAACAGTGTAATGAGTGACAGATGCTTTTCCATCGGTGATCACAATTTTGATCTTCGCTCCCTTGAGCCCTTTTCCTTTTACGATATACTCTTTCACAGTTGAAGCATTCACCGGCTGTGCACTTTCAATGGCAAGCTTGGCCGGTTTCGCCGCATATGCTTCAGACTCCGCCGCACCCGCTATGACTAAACTGGCTGTTACGAAACTAGAAACCATCCATTTTTTCCAACCCATAACGATCCCCTTTTCATCGATAGATTCGATCATGTTATAATTTTGCTCGTCGAAGCAGAAAGAGAAAGTACGGGGCACCAAGGAATGCCGTCAGGATGCCGACTGGGATTTCGATTGGCGCCGCGATGGTTCTTCCTGCCGTATCCGCGCTGATCATCAAAATCGCTCCTAATAAGGCGCTGACCGGAATGAGCCGCTGATAATCGGCCCTTGTCAACAAACGGGCAAGATGGGGGATGACCAGTCCCACAAATCCAATCGGACCCGATACGGCCACCGCGCTTCCGCACAAGCCGACCGCAATGAGAAAAATCAGGAAACGGGCTGCTTGGACACGCAGTCCCAAACTCGCCGCTACATCATCATGCAGCTGCAAAACATTCATGCGGCGATAACAAAGATAAGCAAATCCGAGTCCGATCACCGACCAGGGAACAATGAGAAAAACATGTTCCCATGTCCGTCCCCATAAACTCCCCGCCAACCAAATGACCGCGGCATCAATCCCTTTGGTCGCAAAAAACAAAATCCCTGTAATGACGGCCTGAAACAAGGCATCAAAAGCAATTCCCGATAGAGCAAACCGGCCCTTATCCATTCCTTTCTTCCAGGCAAACGCATACACGCAAAGGCCGGCGAAGAGAGCCCCGAAAAAGGTGACGAACGGCAGGCCGCTGACAGGAAAATGCGGAATGATCAGCAGCGCCAACACAGCAAAAAAGCTGGCGCCAGCCGTCATTCCAATGACATTCGGAGCAGCAAGCGGGTTTTGCGTCACGGCTTGCAACAGCGCTCCGGATACGGCGAGGTTGGCGCCGACAAACAGCCCAACCAATATCCTTGGCAAGCGATATTCCCACACGATTTCCCCATTCAGGGAAGACTTTCGGTTGAAAAATGCCTCCCATACTTGCGAAACAGGGATTTTCACATCCCCGAAACAAGCGCCGAGCGGCACGATGATGACAAGAAGCAATGCCAACCCAGCCACAAGTCCCACATCACGCTTACGCATTCCATTCGCCCTGCTTCCTAATCAAATACAAAAAATATGGGCAACCAATGGCGGCGGTAAACACCCCGACAGGAAGTTCAATCGGCTGCGCCACCAAGCGTGCAAGCAAGTCAGCCGTCAAAAGCAACATTCCTCCGCACAAGGCGCTGACCGGAACGATATACGTATAGTTCACCCCGACCATTTTTCGGACGATGTGCGGAATGATCAAGCCGATAAACCCAATGACCCCGGATACGGACACCGCACTTCCAGCCAAAATAATAATCATGACTGCCATCACAGTTTTGAGAATCCCCACATGAACACCAAGCCCTTTGGCTGTATCATCGCCGAGCTCCAACAGATCCATTTTCGAAGCGATCATGATGGAGAGGAGCAAGCCAGCAAGAGACCATGGAGCGATCAGCGAAACATGGCGCCATGTCAAGCCGTTTAACCCACCGGCCAGCCATGCATATACGGCGGCTGCGTCCTGTCCAAGCAAGACCAAAATTCCGACGGTGATCGCATGCAAAAATGCGCTGACCGCCACTCCGGCAAGGGTCAAACGAACCGGGGAAAGGGTGCCTCTCTTCAGAGACAAACTATATACGAGGGCTCCCCCAACCGCCGCCCCCAAAAAGACAAGGGGAGAAAAGAAAAGAAGGGGAAGGCCGGCGAAAAAATATTCGATTAGAACAACCATCGCAGCAGCGCCGGCCGACACTCCCATGATTTTTGGCTCGGCCATTGGATTTTTCGTTAAACATTGCATCATCGCTCCAGCCACAGCCAAACTCGCCCCAATCAAAACCGCTAGAAGGGCGCGGGGAAAACGCAGTTCCCAAACCACCGTTCGTGCTTTGGATCCATCGTCATGCAAAAGGACATCCAGCACTTTTGGAATAGGCACAAAAAACGGACCAGAGACTAAAGAAACGATGATCAACAAAATGATGCCCAACACTAACATCGAACTGATCCATATCGCTCTTTTTCCGTATGCCAAAGATGACATCCTCTCGCTAGCCCCATCCCATCACTGATAACGTTTTAAAATGGATGCCGCTTCTTTTACAATCAATTTTGCCGCCAACGGTCCCCGACTGCGAGACCAAAGATCGCGATTGACTTCCACCACCCGCTTTTCTTTCACCGCTTTTAATTGGGACCAAATCGGGTTGGCTTTCACTTTTTTCAGGTCATTCTTCCCAGGATCCGTATAGGCAAACAGCACGTCTGGATCGATTTCTAAAATTCTTTCTAAACTTACTGTTTTAAAGTCGGAGTATTCATCCCCTTTTTCCTTAAATGCATAATCAGCCTTAAGCGCCGTAAAAATCGATCCGGAGAATGAGTTGTCCTGCCATACATTAATGCCATCTTTATTGACGAAAAAGCCCAATACACGAAGATTTTTATCTTTTAATTTTGCCTGCTGCGATTTCAATTCTTTATAAAACTGATTCACAAACGATTTTGCCTTCGCCTTCCGCCCTAAGATGTCTCCTAATACAAGAAGCTGATTCATGGCTTCTTTGTAGCTGTTCGCACGAAATCCCGCTACTGGCGCAATCTTTTTCAGCTGAGGGATAATCGCTTTATGGAACTCAAATTCATGGTCGATAATGATCAAATCCGGTTTGAGCGCTGCGATTCTCTCTAAACTCGGGGCGCTAAGTGCCCCAACGCTTGGCACCCCTTTTAGTTTATTGCGCAAGTATGTAGGCACCGTTCCAGAATTGGAAATCGTATACCCCACTGGCTTTAAGCCTAACGTGACAACCGCATCTGTCCCCGCCATGCTTAACGTGACAATCCGCTTCGGGGTACCTTTGATCACCAGCTTGCCAAGCTCCGTCTTAAACACCCTTGTCTTGGATGCGGCCTCGACAGGCGCAGCCGGTTGAGCCAACGGCACAAGCAACACGAACAACGCCATCAGCATGGCAAGAAGAGAGGTCCATTTTTTCTGCAACACGTTACATATTCCTCCTTCAATCTATATTTAATAATGATAATCCTTATCAATTAAGATGATAATTGATATTGAATATCTTTGTCAATACAATAATAAAAAACATTCCTAAGCAAGCGTTGCTCCCTACCCTGGCATGAAAATCGCTGATCAAAGCGGCGCATTTTCGCAGAAAAAGAAAGTCAGTTTTGCAAGGGTTTCTCTAATTGAGAAAGAATGCGAATCGATAGTCTTTTTTACCCAATCACCCACCCTCTAGAAGGATGGTGAAAAACGAGAACGGCCTGCAAATCGATGGCATTTCATCAGAAAAGAAAGCCGATTCAGCCGCGTTTCTCGAATTGAAAGATAGCAGGAATCAGCCATATTTTGCGCTAAATCACCAGCCCTCTAGAACTTGTCGCCCCTGTTCATCATCATTCTTCAAAAAATCCCTTGTCTCCCCCCCATACGATTTATGCTAAAATGGAAGCTGGATGTCCCCAAATCTGCTGCACACATGCCCACGGATGATCGACTCCTTTGGCAACCCCTTCACCAACAAGGTCCAGACAGCGTTAGGAAAGCAATAAAAGCCATGAATAGCTGTTTTGAATCACCGTCAATCCACACTTGGAAAGGATGATCCATATGGAAGCATTGCTTAACCAAATTTTGGATCGACTCGATCAACTCCATTCGAGCGTCGGCGTCTTGACATCCGAGGTCAACGAGATGAAAAATCAACTGAACAAGATCGAAGCGAGAGCGGGCAGCATCGAAGAGAGAGTGAACAGCATCGAGGCGAGAGTAGACAGCATCGAATCAAGAGTAAACAACATTGAAACCAACATGGCCACCAAAGACGAACTCGCCGAGCTCCGATCCAAAGTGGACGACATCGAAGCGAAAATGGCCACGAAAGACGAACTCGCTGAACTTCGCTCCACTGTAAACGGACTCCAGTCCAACGTAAACGAAATTCAAGCAAAGATGGCGACCAAAGACGATCTCGTTCCTATTCGACAAGCGGTCATGGAAATCGATCAAATTGTCAAAAGGATCGAGGTCAACCAAGAACGCCACGAGCACATTTTGGCCATCCTCTCCAAACGCTCGATTGAACATGAGGCATCCATCGCCAGCCTGCGGCAAGCGCAATAACTCGACAAGGGAACAAATGGACAAGGGGCGAGCTGTGCAGCGCAACATGGAAAAAACATTCCTTCCAGACACGAACCGCGGGGGCTGTCCGAAAGAAATTCCCCCAAAGCGACTGGATCGCGGCCGGCCAAAGCGACAACGCCCAGCTCTACTTGCCGGACCGTCCGCTTGTCTCGGTGTTGTCTTCGTAATGACTTGTTTTCGGAATCCAACGAATTGTTTGGCGCGTCATCGACAAGCTGTCCCCCTCTCCCCCGTGCTGGGAAGAGGAGGACAGCTTTTGCTTCGCATGCGGCAAAACGCTTTTATTCATCTTTGATCCGAACGTCGAATTCCGTTCGTTCATGGGCGTCTTTTATTTGAATCATCCAAGTGTCCGCTTGTTTGTCATAATGAACAGCCCGAATCACAGGAATCATATGCTCGAGCCGACTCTCTTCTTGTTTCAACGCTTGGCGAATCGCCTCCTCCTCCGATAAGCTGGCGCCATCACGCGGAGAGCTTGGCACAACCAATACTTTGCCCGCCTTCCCTTGGCCTGGATACGATTCAGCAATCCCCCCATCTATCCAAACTTGAACTTTTTGACCAATGTTCACTCGCGCTGGTGCACTAGAAACCAAGATGGCATTATAAAACTCTTTAAGCCCGCCTGTGGAACGAAAATCTTGCGGATCAGAACTGACAACCAAAATGCTCCCCCCTTCTTTTCTCACGACATACCCTTCAATGGCATAGCGGTCAGTTTGCCCGCTACAACCTGCCAACCAAACACTCCACACGGCGGCAATGAAAGCAAGCCATCTTTTCAGCCCAATCTCCTCCTCCTTTGTTACATTAGTCGCATTTACGAAAAAATCGTTTCACTCTTTTATGAAAAGCTCCAGTTTGTCAAATCCATCATGGGTACTAAAAAAACATGATGATTGACGAAATCATGGATGATCTAGATGGTAGAAATGCAAAGTTCATGCAAAATTTTTTCGGAACTCCCAGAAAATGAAAAACGACCGCAAATGCGGTCGTATCAAGGGTTTCACGATTTTCGATCGTGGGCTATCGAATTCCAAGGATGCCGATGGTGGGAGTCGAACCCACACGGGGGGCTACCCCACACGATTTTGAGTCGATTATGAAACCGTGCATCCCTCTCAATTAAAGCAAACCCATATGCGACAAGGGGTTCTTTCATTTTCTCATTTTCTGGTCCATTATTACCGAATACGACTCGAGCCTTCATGCTGTTTGCAGATATTATATAAACCCGTGGTGCTAGATAAACTCAAACAAGCATAAAAATAGCCCTTGCATGAGGATCCCCTTAAAATGAAAGTGCAACCAACCATTAAAAAGGAGGATCCCTATGCAAGAGCACTTTCATTTTACTACAGATCGGGCCAAGATTCAAAAGCAATATGCCGCCATGAGTCAGTCAAGACTTTGTGGAGAACATTTTTTCGGTTCACTACGGGCGTTGTCAATCACTAGTTAGCGAACCATTTTCAGGAATTAATATCGTAA